>PCCE01000058.1 GCA_002731575.1 Gammaproteobacteria bacterium
CGTTCACTGCTGGTGAGTTGGTTGCCGGTACCTGCCAGACTTCCTCAAAACCCAGCATCTTGTAGAACGCCCTCGAGCGCTCATAGTCTGTACAGTTGATATTCACATGAACCATGCCATCAATATTCATTATCTACCCCCGTTTACCCACATCATCAAACCACGGTGTCGCCGTTATCGACCACCATTTCCGCGCCGTTAATATGTTTTGACTGATCGCTAAGCAGAAACGTCACCATATTCGCAACATCGTCTGGCTCACCGACACCAAGTTTGCGCCGCAGCCGCTCTGGATCTTCGGCAGCGTTAAGGTCCACATCCATTAGCTCACGCAGCGCCTCCTGCACCATGGGGGTGTTAATGCTACCGGGGTGTACCGAGTTGCAGCGAATACCATAGCGCTGGCGGCGGCAGTGAATGGCAATGGCCTTAGTCATAGAACGTATACCGCCCTTAGCTGCGGAATAGGCCAGATAATCCGGAATGCCCACTAGGGCTGCTGTCGACGACATGTTAACAATGGAACCGCCACCGCTTTCCTTCATCAGCCGTATGGCTGCCTGACAGCCAAAAAAAGTAGCATCCAAATGAATTGCCATAGTGGTACGCCAAGTCGCCGTCGTAGTGTTTTCAATATCGGCAATGGGCGCAATGCCAGCGTTATTGACCAGGCCGTCTAAGCGCCCAAAGCGCGCCTGAATGTCATTCATGATCTCACCCCAGCGCTGCTCGTCAGCTACATCCTGATGCAAAAAGTCGGCGCCAAGCTCTTGTGCCAGCGCCGCACCACGCTCTTGATCAATATCACTCATAATCACCCGGGCGCCCTGTGCCACCAGCATACGCACATCCGCAAGCCCCAAACCTGACGCGGCTCCAGTGACCAGCACCACACAATCTTTTACGCTCATACCACCCCCTTTGTATTCTTAGCACACGCACTTGGTTATGGCGGCAAAGCGCAATGCCACGCCTCACACTCCACGTGCTATAAAGGCTTTCTATTCCAGCAGTGATCTTCGATGAAACTCTACAGCTTTCCCAGTGCTCCTAACCCTCGCCGCGTGCTCATTTTTGCCGCAGAAAAACAGCTACAGATCGAAGTCGTCAATATCGACCTGCGCGGCGGTGAAACCAAGCGGCCAGAATTTCTGCAGAAAAACCCCAGCGGCAAAATTCCCGTGCTGGAACTGGTTGATGGTACCTGCATCGCGGAAACTGTCGCCATCTGCCGGTACTTGGAGAGTCTGGCGCCGGAACCTAACTTGTTTGGCCGCGACGCGCTGGAAATAGCCTTGATCGAAGCCCACCACCGGCATATCGAATTTGAACTGCATACCAATATCGGCGCAGCTTGGGTGAATGGCCCCATTGTCGCCGCCGCGGGACTGGTAGAACCCATTGAGGCACAGCGTCTGCGCGGAGCAGGCCTTACACGCAAATATTATCAGCGCATGGATAAGGAACTGGCAGAACGCAGCTTTGTCGCGGGCGAGCGCTTTACTGTCGCCGATATATCCGCCTTGTGTATGATCGACTTTGCAGCCGCCATGGTTGATCTGCAGCCAGACTCGTCGCTGGAACACCTATGGGCATGGCACGAACGAGTCAGCCAACGCGCAAACGTCAATAACTGAGCCTCTCTAGCAACAAGGCGGGAGCCTATCCATGAGCGAAATGCATTCGCCTGCTACGTCAGGGTCGTCTTCTTTGCCCCAAGAGCGTGAACACCTGTTGCACCACTTACTCAGCGGTGTCGAACAGATCGCCCCGATCATTACAGCACACAGGGCTGCCTCGGAGCAGGCCAGAACGTTGGCACCAGAAGTTGTGCAGGCCATGCGCGATGTCGGCCTGCTAACCATGAAAAGTCCGTGCGAAATCGGCGGCGGCGAGATTCATCCTGTGGACCAAATGGAAGTTATCGAAGCGGTGGTCAAGCTCGATTCTGCGGCAGCTTGGTCCATGTTCATTGCTGCCACGGTGAGCGGTCGCGCCCTCAGTGCCCTGAGTGACGAGGCCGTAGCGGAGGCCTTTGCTGATGGCGACTTCCCCATTATGGCAGGTAGCTTGAAACCCGCGGGCTCAGCTACCCCAGTAGACGGCGGCTACCGCATCACCGGCCAGTGGGCTTGGGGTAGCGGCGTGCACCATGCCGACTACGTGATTGTCCCGGTACTTAAAGCCGACACTCGCGGACTGATTACAGCCGTGGTGCCCCGCGCCAATGTGCGCGTGATCGACAACTGGTACTCATTGGGCATTAACGGCAGCGGTAGTTCGGATTATGCCTTAGACGATGTCTTTGTGCCAGCGAGCTTTGTCAACGAGAGCCAGCAACAGCGACGTGGCGGTGCGGTTTACCGTATGGGCTATGGCTTCGCTGCCAATGAGCATGCCATTTTCGCCTATGCGCTTGCACGACTGGCGCTAGATACCGTAGTGCAGTCCGCCCAAGCCAAGAAACGCGGCTATGGGGCTGGTACCAGTATCGCAGATCGAGAAATTTTTCAGCGTGCTGTCGCCGAGGGCGAACTAAGATTGCGCGCCACCAAGTTGCTTATGGTGGACATTTTAGAGCGGCTGTACGCGGCCAGCGCGGAGGCTGAAGCCCCTGTAGCGCTGCAGGCTGAAGCGCGAGCGGCCTCGGTACTGTGCACTGACGAAGCCATTGCTGTTACTAGTCAACTGTTTCGCTATGCCGGAGGTAGCGCGGTAATGCTCGACGATCCGCTGCAGCGCATTCTACGCGACCTATACACTGCTCAGTCGCATTTGATGGTCAGTGATAGCGCCTATGAATCACTGGGCAAGTTACGGCTTGGGCTGACCGACAAAGCCCCGCTGCGTTAAAGCCAATTGCCGTGAATACTAATGCGGCAAAGCTGATCAGTGTGGACTGGGGCACCAGTAACCTGCGCGCCTATCTGGTGGACGCCAACGGCGGTGTGATCGATAAGGTCCAGAACGATCAGGGTATACGCAACAGCAAGGCCGATTTTGCCAGCACACTGGCGGCGCTTATCGAGCCTTGGCAAGCAGATCAGCCAGCGCTAAATGTCATTCTTAGCGGCATGATCGGCAGCCCCAGCGGCTGGGTGGAGGTCCCGCACCTACCCTGCCCTGCCACATTGGCGGATCTAGCTGCACAGGCCACTGCCATCACCCACATAGGTAGCAACAGGGCCTACATTGTCCCCGGCTTGTCTGGGACCAATGCAGTCGGCGTAGCGGATATCATGCGCGGCGAAGAGCTGCAATATTTCGGTGCCGAGCACCTGCGACAGGCGCAAAACTTGCCTAGGCCAACCCTATGGTGCTTCCCCGGCACCCATAACAAATGGGTGCGCGCTCGCATGTCTATTGAATCCTTTGCCACCAGCATGGTGGGCGAGATGTTCGAGCTAATCCGCCAGCATTCACTGTTGGCAGTTTCGCTAACAGAAACGGTCCCTGCACCCACCACAACAGAAGCCCGGTCAACTACCCAATCAGCAGCCTTTGCCAAGGGCCTTGCCATGGCCAGCCAATCTGGTGGTCTGCTACATCATTTGTTCAGTGTGCGCACACTGCAGCTCAGCGGCGAGCATCACCTTAGCGAGGGTGAGGACTATCTCTCGGGCATTATGATCGGCCATGACATCTTGGCCCAATTGGGTAGCACGCCAAGCCATGTCGGCATTGTCGCCGCACCGCAGTTGGCTGGGAAATATGCCCAAGCTCTGGACTTACTGGGACATAGCAGCTTTTGTATCGACGCCGAACAGGCCACAACTGCAGGGGCATTACTGGTGGATAAACGGCTTGCGACTGCTGGCTCATGAACAACGAAACCAAGGACGTTATGCACAACATTTTTCGCCACTACCTTGATGAAATGCCCCTTATCGCGATCTTGCGTGGTATCACGCCAGACCAATGCGAGAGCGTTGTTGAAGCGTTATTTGCTGCAGGTTTGCGTATCGTCGAAGTGCCGCTGAATTCGCCAGAGCCGCTTGAGAGCATTGAGCGCATTGCAGCTCGCTTTGGCGACAGCATGCTGATCGGTGCCGGTACGGTGCTGACAGTCGAGCAAGTCGGCCAAGTAGGCGACCACGGCGGTCGACTGATTGTCTCGCCAAACACCAACACCGAAGTCATTGAAGCAGCTGTGTCCGCGCAGATGGTGAGTATTCCCGGTGCCGCAACACCCTCTGAGGCTTTTACCGCTATCGCTGCTGGCGCCAATGCAATCAAAGTATTTCCGGCAGAGATGATTAGCCCGCAGATTCTAACCAGTTGGCGTTCTGTGATCCCCAACACAGTTGCCCTGCTTCCCGTTGGCGGCATTGACGGCAATAATATGACCGACTATTGGCAAGCGGGCGCGGACGGTTTTGGCCTTGGCAGTGCGCTGTACAAAGCTGGCCGCAGCCTTGGCGACGTCAGCGCCAATGCCACCAAGTTTGCTTGGACTGTAAGCGCCGCAAAGAAACCCTAACAAGGATATCTCATCAGCCTGTATCAGCCTTTTAGCGATCCCACCCTTACCGCACTGGGCGAGCCACGCGCCCGAGTCGGACTGCAGGCGTTGAAAACACTTTGGTTAAACACCGGCACGCTATGCAATATCACCTGCGAAAACTGCTATATCGAGTCAAGCCCCGCGAACGATCGGCTAAGCTATCTAAGCCTCGATGAGGTCAACGGATTTTTGGGCGAGTTACGGCGCGATAGCTGGCCGACCGAAGAAATTGGCATCACCGGCGGCGAACCGTTTATGAATCCACATATTCTGCCCATCATGCAGGCCTGCCTACAGCGCGGCTATCGCCTGCTGGTTCTCACCAACGCCATGCGGCCAATGCTGCGACCGAAAATTCAGGCTGGGCTACTGGACTTAGCAAAGCAGTTCCCCTCAATGCTCACCCTGCGCGTTTCCGTCGATCACTTTGATCCAAAAATCCATGAGCAGGAACGCGGTGCTGACTCTTGGCAGCCGATGATCCGTGGCTTGCGGTGGCTGCAGCAGAACGCCCTTACCTTTCATGTTGCAGGACGCACCCGTTGGGGTGAGAGCGAAGCTGCGCTGCGACAGGATTACCAGCAATTGTTTAGCGAGTTGGGGCTTAATGTTGACGCTCAAGACTCACAGGCGCTGGTACTGTTTCCCGAGATCGACCCCGCCGCAGAGGTACCGGAGATCACTTCAGCCTGCTGGGGCATTTTGGATGTGGAGCCAAATAATACGATGTGCGCAACCTCGCGCATGGTTGTAAAACACAAAGGCGCCTCTGCGCCAGCCGTCATGGCTTGCACACTGCTGGCCTATGATGGGCAATTCAACCTTGGTGCCACATTGGCTCAAGCCAATCGTACGGTGCCACTAAATCATGCCAGCTGCGCAAAATTTTGTGTGCTAGGCGGCGGTTCCTGCAGCGGCTAAGTGGTCATTCGTTGCACTGGCTTAGGCCCGCAGTACCGCCAACCATTGGCGCTGGGCATCCGACAAAGCATCGTCAACGGTTAGCACTGCCCCGGCCAATGCTGAGCGAATATCCGCTGGCGTATCGGTGAAGGGCTGTTGCAGTAGCTCTGCAAGCACACGCTGGGCCTTTGCTGTGGCACCTTGATAGGTGGCCATAAACGCCTCAACGCTGACATGCTGGGCTGGGTCATCCATCCAGCAGTCGTAGTCGGTTACCAAACAGATGGTGCAATAGGCCAGTTGAGCTTCCCTGGCTAAAAACGCTTCGGGCACATTGGTCATGCCTACTAAGTCGCAGCCCGCAGCGTCGCGCAAAAAGAAACTTTCCGCTCGGGTCCCTAGTCTTGGTCCCTCAACACAGCCATAGGTTCTGTCCTGATGTATGTCCTCCCCACAGCGCTCCGCAGCCGCAACAACATCTGCGCTCAAACTTGGGCATGCGGGATAGGCGGTAGAAACATGGGCGGCCACCCCAGCACCAAAAAAACTGTATTCCCGTTTACCACGGGTATGGTCAAAGTATTGGGCGGCAAGGACCAACTGGCCCGGCATCAACTCTTGACGCAGGCTGCCTGCAGCGGAAATACCTAGGACTCGACGCGCGCCCAGTTGCTTGAGGGCAAAGATATTGGCTCGGTAATTCACCTCGCTAGGCAAAAAAACGTGGTTTATGCCATGCCGAGCCAGAAACAGCACGTCGAGACCATACAGACGCCCCTGCACAATGGGTGCAGACGGTGCACCGAATGGAGTGCTGATCCGGTGCTCCTGTTCTATCTGTAGTTCGCTCAGTTGGTACAGGCCTGAGCCGCCGATAATCGCCAACATATTTTTGATCCTCAGTTGCGGCCAGCATATCCAGCCTGGCGCGCCAACGTAACCTCGCTAACAATGGTCTTGCAATTGGCAAATCGCAAAACTGTTAGAGCGTGTATTATTATCGGCTTGTCACTGACGGGGAAGGAAATGGCAGAACAACAATCGACAACAGACTTAGGCTTTGATCCAAACACGCTACGCGAAAAATACCGCGAAGAGCGTGACAAACGGCTGCGCGCCGACGGCAACGAACAATACTTCGAGGTCAAAGGCGACTTCTCCCACTACGTGGACGACCCCTATATTGAGTCCCGTATTGACCGTCAGCCCCTGACGGACCATGTGGACGTTATCGTGGTGGGTGGCGGCTTTGGTGGCCTACTCACTGGCGCAAGGCTTACCGAGGCTGGTGTTGGCAGCATCCGTATCATTGAAAAAGGCGGGGACTTTGGCGGCACTTGGTATTGGAACCGTTACCCCGGAGCAGCCTGCGACGTGGAGTCCTATGTATATCTGCCGCTTTGCGAGGAACTCGGCTTTGTGCCTAAGGAGAAATACACCCACGCGCCTGAAATTCTCGCCCACAGTCGCGCCATTGGTGAGAAATTCAATTTGTATGAGCACGCCTGCTTTCAAACCGAAGTAGAAGGCATGCAGTGGAGTGAAGCAGACCAACACTGGACTGTACGAACGAACCGCGGCGACGCTATGACGGCCAACTTTGTTTGTATGGCCAACGGACCCCTAAACCGACCCAAACTACCGGGCATCGAGGGCATCGATAGCTATAAAGGCCATACCTTTCATACCTCCCGCTGGGACTACGCCTATACTGGCGGCGGCCCAGATGGTGGCTTAACTAAATTGGCGGACAGGCGAGTTGGCGTTATCGGCACTGGGGCCACAGCGATTCAATGTGTCCCGCATCTTGCCCGAGGAGCAAAGGAGCTTTATGTGTTCCAACGCACTCCGAGTTCGGTAGATGTGCGGGCGAACCGGCCCACTGACCCAGAATGGTCCGCCAGCCTTGAGCCGGGCTGGCAACAGGCGCGCATGGACAACTTCAACACGCTAGTCTCCGGCGGCTTCGCCGATGAGGATTTGGTCAACGACGGCTGGACCGAAATCATTCGCAATCTGGCATCCATGGTGAACTTTCGCGGTCAGACTCTGTCGCCAGCGGAAGTTGCTGAAAAAATGGAGTTGGCCGACTTTCAGAAAATGGAGCAAATCCGCTCCAGAGCAGAAGAACTGGTTAACGACCCAAACACTGCTGAGTCCCTGAAGCCCTACTACCGACAGTTTTGTAAGCGACCTTGTTTTAACGACGAGTACCTGCCTGCTTTCAACCAGCCCAATGTGCACCTAATTGATACCCAAGGCCGTGGTATCGACAAACTAACTGCCAAGGGCATTGTCGCCAACGGTGAAGAGGTGGAACTAGACTGCATTATTTTCGCCACAGGATTCGAAGTGGGAACCGACTACACCCGTCGCTCCGGCTACGACCTTATTGGCCGGGATGGCTTGAGCCTCAAAGAAAAATGGGCCGATGGCATGAAAACACTACACGGTCTACAAACCCGAGGCTTTCCGAACTGTTTCATTGTGCAGAGCGGCCAATCGGGCTTCACGGTGAGTTTCCCGCATGCCATGAACGAACAGGCCAAACACATTGCCTACATTCTCGGCGAGTGCGCTAAGGCGAAAGCCAAGGTGGTTGAAGTTACTGCCGAGGGCGAGCAGGCATGGGTGGAGGAGATTATCCGCATGTCGCGTTTCAGTGAGTCCTATCAATCTGCCTGCACCCCGGGCTACTACAACAATGAAGGCAAACCCAGTCAAAGAAGCAAACAGAACGGCTCCTACGGCGCGGGGCCGACTAAGTTCTTCAGGCTGATTAAGGCTTGGCGCGAAGAAGGCAGTATGCAGGGCCTTGAGATACGCTAAACGCAAATGCTCATACTCCCTATGCGATGCCGGCGGGGTCTGGTGCCTGTGCAGCTAAATCCTCAGGCGCTGGCGCTGACCAGCCAGACCGCACTGTCCAGATACAGACCTTCGCCCTGATCAAACGGGCGCAGTGCGTCTTCTACCGCACTCAGCGCGGCAGCGCGCTGATCGCCCTCCAGCTCTGACATAACTCGCGCAGCCGGACCCACCCGAGTTTGGAACTGCACAGCCTCAGCAAGGTTATCAGCCACCCGTAGGCGCTCCTGATGTGAGGTCACCGTTATGTCGCTGAAGCCCGCCTGCAGCAATATATGCTCGACATAGGCTGTGTCAGCAAAGGCAAACGGTCCCGGTGCACGCGGGTCTGCTGGCGCTTCGGGTGGGGGCAAAAACGGCGCGATTGCACGCCCGGCAGTAGCCATCCAAGGGTTGTCGGCAGGCGGCTGCCAACAGACAAATAGCAGCCTGCCAGTAGGTTTCAGCGCGCTGTGTAAATTACCGAATGCGGCCACAGGGTCAGCGAAAAACATCACCCCGAAGCGCGAGAACACCAAATCGAAGTCACCTTGAAAAGGTTCGGCAGCGGCGTCAGCTTCGAGATATTCGATGGCGCCGTCACGCTTACGCGCCTGCTCTAGCATGGGCGCCGAGACATCTACCCCAAGTACCCGGGCACCCAGTTTCGACAAGGCAATACTGGTATCGCCGCAGCCGCAACCCACATCCAACACCTGCTCGCCAGAGCGTACCTTGGCCGCCTGCAGCCCGGCCGCCGACAGTGGCGACAACAGGGCGTCCAATCGTTCCTGTAGCTCTGCCCAAGTAGCCCCAGCCCGTTCATTCCAGTAGTCGATTTGCTCTTGATTCACCCCAGCCATATCTGCCTCCCTAATGTTCTAGATGTCTTATGCAGTAGTGCCTTTAAGCACTCTAGCGCAGCAAGCCGTTTCGCCTTAACGCACTCTATTGAAGAGCATCATCAACGCAATCGCCATTGAAATAGCGCTTGCCGCGCACTGCGGCATAACGCTGCTCTTCTGTCATATGTTCTAACTCCGGGTACTTTGTCGCCGTCATGAAACGCGCAAACCAGTCTGCGATCAGGTCATCGTCATTAATTGCCTGCCAGAGTTGAGTTTTCGCTTGGGCAACAAATGCCGGATCAATCTCGGTGGCGGCCATGCCGGGTATCAATTGCGGGTCGCGATAGTGTTTGTCGTAACCCTGAGTAATTAATTCAACTGCAAGGTCACCCAGCATGTCGGCAATGCTGGGCGAGCGGAAGCCAATGGAGAAGGTCAGACACTCGCTCTGTGCAACACCCCAGTGCGAAACCCCCGGTGGCAGGTACAGCATATCGCCGGGATCCAGCACCCACTCTTGCTGCGCACTAAAGTCTGCAACGATGCGCAACACAGAGTCTGGCTGTAGCGGGGTTTGCGAAGTGCACGTTGGGCCAATTTGCCAACGCCGCTGGCCTTCCACCTGCAGTAAAAATACATCGTATTGATCGAAGTGCGGCCCCACGCTGCCGCCGGGACATGCGAAGCTCACCATAATGTCATCGAGGCGCCAAGGCGGCAGAAAATCGAACCGTTTCAGTAGCTCCTGCACTTGGGGCACCCATAGGTCCACGCCCTGCACCAATAGAGTCCAATCCTGTTCAGGCAGAGACAAAAAATCTTCTGCAACGAAGGGACCATGGCGCAGTGACCATTGACTATCAGCACACCGCACCAGCCGCGACTCCACTTCCTCCTCAAGGGCCAGCCCTGCCAGCTCGTCGGCACTGATCGGCGACCGGTAATCGGGCATGGCAGCGCGAATCAACAATGGCTGCTGCTGCCAGTAGCTGGCTAAAAACTCCTCGGCAGTGGTATTACCCAATATCATTTACAGGACTCCACGTAATTTCTAAGACGATACGCTGGCCAAATCAGGGCTACTCTGCCTGCGAATGCGCAGCGCAAACAGCGTCACAATAGTCAGATTGACGCATCCCACGAGCATCGCCCCGACAAAGGAGGTTTCGTAGTTCCCTGTAAGGTCAAACAGGTAGCCGCCCATAAAGCCCCCAGCACCCATACCAAACCAACCAAAAAATGAGGTAATACTCATGGCTCTGGCGGCATAGTTGACTGACACCATCATGCGCGTGCAGACCAAAATCGCTGACATGACACCGGAGTAAGTAAAGCCAAACAGCACTGCCACCAGGTAGAGGGACAGCGTACTGTCGAGAAATGGAAACCATATAACTGACAGGGTTTGACCGCCGGACATCACCATGTAACTGGGAAGAGCGCCGATCATATCGCCCAGCTTTCCTCCTAGCACCCGGCCCATGACACCGCTCAGCATCAGCACCATGAGCACCGATGTTGCTTGTTCCAGCGTATAGCCTGTATCGGTAAGCAAGGGCACCAAGTGAACTATGGGAACCGCCATACACACACAACAAAAAATAATTGCGCAGCTGATCCAGCTAATGACTTCACGTTCCGAGAGCGGAAAAGTGCGAGTTTCGCTAACGCTTTGCTGCCGAGACTGCTCGCGGGTAGGCGATTCTCGGATCAACAGAGCAACAGGCACGGCCAGCGCCAAGTAGCCAACGGCAATAATCATGTAGGTGTTCTGCCAGCCGTAAAGGTCCAGACAAAGCGCGCATAGGTAAGGAACTACCGCCTGACCCATTGCCCCACCAGAGGCCGTAACACCCAGTGCCAGACCGGGCTTATGGGTAAACCAAAACCCCACGTTGGCAAACAGCGGCGAGGTCACCATGGCATTGCCAAAGGCGCCAAACAGAAAGTACAAACCGTAGAACTGCCAAATAGAATTTTGCTGGCTCAGGGCGAACAGACTGCCAGACATGGCAAAGGCAGCTACCAAGCCAAACCAACGTGTACCTCTGCGGTCTGCGATGTACCCCCAGAGGATGCCGAACAACGCCGAAGAAAAAGATATAACCGTATAGCCCAGAGAAGTTTGGCCCCGGCTCCAACCAAATTCTGCAGCCAAGGGTTTGAGAAAAACCGAGATAGATCCCAAGGCGCCAAAGGCCAGCGCGCTGAGCAAAAACACTGCAAATACCATGACCCAGCCGTAGGTCGGGTCGCGATCTTGGGACGAAGGGTTGCGATCAGTCATACGCCATCCTAGCACCGGCTAAGGCGATACAAGAATGTTGCGGGTGCTCGGTTTAATTGCTACCAATCAAGGTCATCGGGCACTTCGAACTTGGCGTAAAACTCCTCGTCGGAACCGGGTTCCACCGACTTTTCTTCGTCCTTGTGCGCAACAATAATGCGCTTAGGGTCGCGCTGCTCTATTTGCTTGGCAACCTTTTCATCGACGAAGTGATACAGACCATTGTTGTTGACCACGAACAAGCTGCCGTTACTTAGTGCCTCAAGTTGGGGCTTGGTGACGAAAATTTTCTTGATTTTTTTGCCATGCACAAAGTTATACGGCACCGCTTCGTCGTCATTGACCTTGGTACGCTGATCGTTTTGCAGGATGAGCTGCTTAATTTGCGCCTGCAGGGCCTTGGCCTGACTCTTTTCGTTACGCTGCTGAGCTAGGGCTTTGTCACGCGCTGCCTTCTGCGCCCGCTGCTGGGCAGCCTTGGCCTTGACCTTGTCCATTTCCGATTGCTTGGCCGCGCCCTTACCCTTCTTGGTTTTATCCTTGGTCTTATCTTGATGACGCTCCGCCGTCGCCTCGGCGCGCTTCGAGCGCTCGGCTTTTTTTGCTTGGGCGCTGGTAGCAAGACCGGCTTTGACCAATTGATCGCGAAGACTTTGAGACACGACTATTGCTACTCCTTATGCAACAACCACAGTTTACTGGAAATCTGCCAGGCTACCGACCCGAATACACCGGCGGCCGCTTTTCGATAAAGGCTCGCATGCCTTCCTTGGCATCATCGGTACGCGAACAAAGTACCTGATTGCGGTTTTCTAAAGCGATAGCCGCTTCCAACCCCGGCGCGTCGATGGCTACATTCAAACCTTCCTTTGTTAGCCGCAAGCCCATGGGCGAGGCCTGCAGCATTTCCTGCGCAGAGGCTTCACCGGCAGCCATGAGTTCCTCTTCAGGCACCACTTGGGAGACCAAATTGGTGCTCAGGCAGCGCTCGGCATGAATAAACTTGCCGGTCAGCATCAGCTCCGAGGCTACTGAAGTTCCCACCAAACGGGGCAAAAAGTAACTGGTGCCCATATCGCAGGCCGACAGCCCTAGCTTGATAAACGCGGCGTTCATCTTTGCGTTATCGGCGGCAATACGCACATCACTGGCCAGTGCAAAGGCAAAACCGCCGCCACAGGCCGGGCCCTGAATGAGACTGATAATGGGCTGCGGGCAGCGACGCATCTTTATATAAACCTCGGCCAAATAACCCTGAAAGCCCATACCCGCCCCAAAGGGTCGAGGCACCGAGGTATCACTGGCCGACTTAATGTCCAGCCCCGCACAAAATGCGCTGCCGCGCCCCGCCATAAGCACCACGCGGGTTTGCTCATTTTCCAGCAGATCATCGAAGTAGTGGCGCAGTTCAGTGACCATTTGAGTTGTAATAGCGTTCAGCTGATCCGGCCGATTCAGCCACAATGTGTCGATTGGCCCACGACGCTTGACATTTATGGTTTCGTATTGATCTCGTTGCATAGCATTCTACTCCCCTGTTGCAATTGCAGCTTAGGTAGCCCGAAGGGGAAATGCCAGCATCTGGTCCAAAGCAGTGGTTGAATAATAACCAAGCGTGGATCGAACATTGAGCAAACAGTGATAGCGCGAATTAAACGTAATTTTGTTAACTTCAGTCTTTCTAACCAATAGCAAGAGGGGAATGGAAGAGCGAAGGGAAAGGAAGAACGAGAGGAATGAAGGGAAAGACATGAACACATCATCTGCCAAAATAGAACTTAACGGAGTGCATCATCTAGCGCTGGTTTGCAAGGACATGGCCCGCACTGTGGATTTTTATACCAACGTATTGGGGCTGCGCCTGAAAAAAGGCTTCGACTTACCCGGCTATGGTCAGCACTTTTTTTTCGATATGGGCAACGGCAGCGAACTGGCGTTTTTTTGGTTCAAGGACGCCGAACCCGCGCAACCGGGCGTGGCTGCGGTAAAGAACATTGTCGGCAGCCGACAAGGCAATATCAGCTCAGCCCACGGTTCCATGGACCATGTAGCGTTTAGCGTTACTGCGGATCAAATCCACGGCTACCGCGAACAGTTAGTCGCCAAGGGAGTGGAATGCACGCCTGTAGTAGATCATAACGACGAGGTTACCGGAGCCGACGCTCCACCGCATAACGATGCGGAGCCACGGCCTTGGCTGCAGTCGTTTTACTTTCTCGACCCAGACGGCATCATGCTGGAGTTCTGCGCTGATCTGCAGCCAGGGCGAGCGCATGCTGACCTGCCAGTTAATGAGCACGGCATAAAAACCGACGGTAGTGCCATCACTGGCTGTTAACCTCTCTGCCTTGGCGCCGAATGGTCCAGCGCAGCGTGTCCTCGGCAGCCACCGGACACTCAAGTTGCATGAACGCTCGATGCGAATGAATAGCACCACGCCACAGCTCAACCCAGCAGCTCAGCAGGCTTTCACGCAGCGGGCTTTGCAACCCGCGGACGAGCCGCAAGCTGGTTTGTACTACGGTTGCCGAATCATCGGAATGGTACTCAATCTCACAAGTATCGCCCATGCCTTCTAGCATGGCGGCCAGAAACTCAGCCGCATGGGTTGGGCCGCCATCCACACCACCAACCTGTTGTGCCATAACCGGATAATGCTGCAGGCCAATGAGGCGCGCGGCGCGCTGGCCCAAAGCTTGCGCCCGTTGCTGACCTACCACAGCTGTTAGAGCACTTATGCCGTTGCGAATGTACTCCACCGCGTAGTTACGGCTAGCCTTGGCCAGTCGCTGCGAATTCCACTCACTATCTGGCGGCACTGGTTGGGCGTCGGGGGAAAAACCCGGTACTGGCTCATCGGGCGCAAACACCAAGCGTTCGTCGGCGGACAGATCGTAATCGTATTCTTTAAAATAACCGCACAAACCAAATTGACCGGTGACGTCTTCGGATACGCAAACGAAGCCAAGCCGAGGGTTTTTCAAGCTGGCGCCATTTTGTGCATACCAGCCATGCAAAAAGCCCTGACTTGCTTCCGTAGGAATGCCGCAAATGGCTGGCCCCGCATATATCCACCGAGGATATCGAAAGCGTACCCAAGCCTTGGTATCTGACTCCGCCATGTACTCTACCGCCACCCCGCCAACACCATTGGACAGCACATGGTATTTGGCACAGGCCACGGCATGGGGCAGACCGTCCGAGCCAAGCTTGGTAAAACTGGAAAGAAATTTTGCTTCGTGCTGACGACGAAACAATCGAAACATCCAATCAAAAACCACCTCCCGGCTTTCTTCTACCGCAACCATCAACTGCAAACCCAAAAAATACTGGTGATGCAGCTCGGCCTGAGCGGCAATGGCTGCATAGGCAGTGTTCTTCATCTAGCAGATTCCTTGATCGTGTTTTGTCAGTATAAAACGGAACTCAGGCGCGGGAGTTTGCCCAAGCGGCGATCATGTCCGCCGCAACTTGTCTGCCGTCTGCTGGTGTTTCTAAGTAATGATCGCCCGCGATCATTTCCAAATGTTTATCCGCGCTGCCTAGCCCGGCATAAATGGCCTGCGCATCGGATGGGAAGACTCCGGTATCTGCATCACTTTGTATTACCAAGGCTGGTTGCAGTATGCGCTGCAGATGCTTTTCGCCACTGCAGTGGGAATCACTAAGGCTCCACATAGACAGCCATGTACGCAGCGTATTGGTGAGTCCAATACCCCGGGGACTGTAATTTGCTTTCTGTGGATCACCGGCATAACACAGTCCTACCTGCCGGTTGGAGGGGTCGAGGCTGCCATCTATAAGACGCAAATCGGCCCAAGTGCGATACACATTAAAAGCGCGGTCGCTCATGCCCAGCGGCCGAATGCGGGCAAGTTCAGCATGGCACCACTGACTGATGCGGTGATTGCGTTGCACCTGAGCAGCTCTGTAGCGGGCGACAAAGTCCGCCGTAAAGGGCGGTCCATTGGCTGGGTTATACATATCCAACTCAGCAACAACGCTGCTGGGGTCCGTCTCGTTGGCGATTGCTGGGTCGAACCAAGCGGTAAGCACCTCGGGCCGTCCGCCGTGGGCGCATAGCGAGACATAAAGATCTGCAGCGGTTAGCTGGTGCAGGGCCTGAGGAAGCTGCAAACCCGGGGTAGGTGTCATGGTCACGCCAAGAGCCTGCGACTGATAGGCTGCCATCAGTGAGCCACCACCAGAATTACCCAGCAACACGACAGTTTCCACACCCGCTTCGCGCTTTAACCAATCTACTCCGGCTCCGATGTCGATAAGCGCGTGTTCGAGCAAAAAGAAGGCTTCGTTACCGCGAAAGCGCGTATTCCAGCCTAGAAAGCCGAAGCCCCGCTCTGCTAGCAGCGCGGCCAGATAGTGTTCACTGAAGTCCACATTGTAGTGGGTGGCGATGAAAGCGATGCGCGGGCGGCTGCCGCTGGGCCGGTGATAGAGGCCTTGGCAGGTGTTAAAGCCAACACCATTGCGCTGGCCGGTTGCCGACACCAGAGAAACAAACTCTCGTTCTACCACTGACATCTTATCCCCACTGTGCTCTACGCTCTGCGTCCTGAGCATTCGCCTTTAAATAGAATATGGGCTACTGCAGCGACGGGTGGTCGTGCAGGTCTTTGTCCAAACCGGCTCCCATCAAATCAATAAAGTTGTCTCGGTAAAAGCGCTGTTGCGATTCTTCTGACGTATTTGCCAACGCGTCGCCAAAACGCTTCAACGGATTCCTGCCGCCTTCGACATGGGGGAAATCTGACGAAAACAAACACACCTCAGGGCCGGTGTTTTCAATAATCCAACCGGTGGGCTCGTGGGGATACGGCGTTACCCGAAACTGTCGCCGCACAATGTCGCTGGGCTTCGCCGACAACTTCTGCAGACGCTCTTCGCCCTTCATAAATGCCGCAGCGCCCGAATCCATAAAGCGCATCCAGCTAGGCACCCAACTGGCGCCCAGTTCGATAGCTCCAAATTTGAGATTTTCATGCCGGTCGAGTACTCCATCTATTATCAGCACAGACATGGTCTGCCAAAGGGCAAGGGGAATACTCATATAGCTGGCGGAGGTGAAGTTTTCGGCGCCGCCATGAAAATCCAGCACCTGTGGCCCGCCAGTAACATGGTAGTCCGGGTGCATTTTATGCTCACCACCCACATGAAATAGAATGGGTACGCCAGCTTCTTCCGCCAGTGACCAGAGTGGCTCAAAGCCCAAATGGCTAGGACTGTGGCCCGGCGGACAGCGCGACGGAATCACCAAGGCCTTGCAACCCATCTGCAATGCCTCGGCGGCGATATTATGGGCCTCGGTAAAATCTACCAAGGGCACATAGCCAGTGGCCAGCAGACGCCGGTCAACGCCGCAGAAGTCCACCATCATGCGGTTATGCGCCCGAGCCGCAGCGCAGGCCAACGTATTATGCTGACCGTCTTCTAGGCCATAGTTGTCCAGCGCCTCAGTAGTGAACACCAGCTGACTGGTGAAACCCAGATAATCCAAGGTTGCTGGTCGGTCTTCCTTACGGAACGAGCCTAGCGCCTGATGATTACGGCGCAGCAGGATCTCCTCCTCAGCACCCGCACGGAAAGCAGGATCATCGTGCAGGGCACGCACCTGGGCAGCAAAGGCGTCATCGCGCTGGCGTGCGAAGGGTTCGAAAGCCTGTCGGTCTTTGTTGCCAAAGTATTGGAGAATAGTGTCTGGCAACTCCATAACATGGGAGTCTGCATCATGAATGGTTCGATTTTCTACATAGGGCATGACTTGCCTCCTGTTCGCGCTATCGAGTTAGGTTGTTTCGTTGGGCTTTGTATCCAAGGTGATAACCACCAACTTACCGTTCAGCCAAGCGGGTAGCCAGCTTGGAGCCTTGGGCCGTAGCCGGGCAAAAATTTCATCTACATAGGCCTGATCGTCGAGTACCACCCGTGCAAGCCCGCGCAGCCGCTCGCCCCGAATCAGCGTTTGTACGGGGGCGTCGCCATCTACAAAGGCGCGCCACCAGCGACCGTCAATGCCCATAAACACCAGGTTGCCCTCGCGCAGGTAGTTCACGGGATAAATACGTCCGTCGGCGAGGGTAATTACCATGGTGCGAGCGGCCCGCTCGCCTTGGGGGTTGGTTTGAATCTCTGCAACGTCTCGAGCGTTGCCAGCAGCCATTCGGCCTGACAGCCAAACAAGCAAAGCTACAGCAACGAGGACAAGAATGAGCCAACGCAGAGTCGGCTTGGAACACAGGGCAGACACAGTCAACCGCCTTCGATCCGCGGAATCAGAAAGACCTCTGCATCGGCAGGAATGGCTTGGGTCCAGTCGTCCCGATAAATTTGACCGTTGATAGAAACCGCAACGCCGCGCTCGAGCAGCGCGGCGAAGTCAGTATATCGGTCGGTTAATGAAGCCATCATTTCAGCGATGGTCTCGGCCTGTACGTCTAGCGTACTGCCGGGACCATCGGCGAGCTGAAACGTACTGCTTAGGCTAACCCGCATTTTCCTGTGCATCGATGGCCGCCAGCACTCGGGGTGGCGACATCGGCGCATGGGTCATGCGCACACCGGTAGCATTGGCAATGGCGTTACCTACGGCTGCCAGTGGCGGCACGATGGAGGTTTCACCTACCCCGCGCACACCATAGGGGTGTAGAGGGTTCGGCACTTCGAGGATCTTCGTGTCGATGAAGGGCAGATCGGAACATACCGGAATACGATAGTCCAAGAAGCCCGGATTCTGCAGGCAACCGTCGTCCCCGTAGATGTATTCCTCGTTCAGCGCCCAGCCAATACCCTGAGTCGCGCCACCTTGGAATTGGCCTTCAACGTAATCTGGGTTAATGGCCTTGCCCGCATCTTGCACAACCGTGTAGCGCACGATGCTCGAGCGACCAGTTTCTGGATCGACTTCCACATCACAAATGTGGCTGGCAAAGCCCATGCCCGCGCCGTCGGCGACGACTTCATTATGGCCGGCAATCGGCCCACCGGTGCGACCGGACTTGGCCGCAATTTCTTGCAACGTCAAGGCAGGCAGATTCCCATGGCCTTCACCGGTAGCAATGGCCTGACCGTTTTCCCAGATCACATCTTCTTCAGGCACACCCCACATTTGGGCGGCGCGCTGCTTGAGTACACTGATGGCATCTCTGGCGGCGAAAATTGTCGCCATGCCGGATGAGAAGGTACCGCGGCTGCCTTCCGTCATATCGTTGTGACCCAAGGAGGTGGTGTCGGCAATGTTCGCCCGTACCTGATCGTATGGGATACCCAGCTCTTCGGCAGCGATCATCGCCATAGAAGAACGTGAGCCGCCTACGTCCACGGTCCCTAGGGTGAGGTTAACTGTGCCGTCGACACTGATGTTCAAGTCGGTACAGGTTTGGCCACCAATATTGAACCAGAAACCACAAGCCACACCGCGGCCTTGATTCTTTTTCAGCTTTGCCCGCATATGCGGATGGTCTTTTACTGCCTTGAGGGTATGTTCGATACCAATGGGCCCATAGGTTGGACCATAAGGTGCCTGAGTGCCCTCACGAGCGACATTTTTAAGGCGCATATCAATGGGGCTAATGCCCACTTCCTTGGCCAGCAGGTCGATAGTGCTTTCCACCGCAAAAGCCGCCATGGGCGCGGAAGGCGCACGGTAGGCTGCCACCTTGGGTCGATTCACGACCACATCCCAGCCAACGGATTTGTTGTTTTTGATGTCATAGCAGGCAAAGGCCGTCATGCAAGCGAGCATCGCCCAGTTACCCGGGAAGGCACCGCCCTGATAGCGCATCTCGGCTACCGCTGCGGTAATGGTGCCGTCTTTCTTCGCACCCATTTTGACATCGATAGAAGTCGAGGAGGTTGGCCCGGTACCACGAAACACTTCATCACGGCCCATAACCATCTTCACCGGCCGATTCGCCTTGCGCGACAACGCCAGCGCCACCGGCTCGCCCCATACATGGGTCTTGCCACCAAAGCCGCCGCCAATCTCGGACGAAGTGACTTTCAGCTTGGCAATATCCAAGCCCAGCAAGGACGCACAGACGTTACGGAATACGAAGTGGCCTTGAGTGGTCACCCACAGCTCTGCGCTACCGTCTGGGTTTACAGATGCCAAACAGGCATGCGGCTCAATATAGCCCTGGTGCGTTTGCTCGGTTTTGTACGTTTTCTCGATAATGACATCGGCTTCAGCAAAACCGACGTCCACATCGCCGTAGCCCATCTGGGTTCTGGCCGCAATATTGGACGGCTTGCTTGGCTTCGGCTCTACACCTCGGGTAAAAATCCGGTCGTGAATAACCGGCGCAGATTCGCTCATGGCTTCGTCTACATCGGTTACATGGGGCAGCTTCTTATACTTCACCTCGATAAGCTTTAGCGCCTTGGCAGCCGTTTGCTCGTCTACTGCGGCCACGGCTGCAATGGCATGGCCATCGTACAGCGCACGCCCTCGCGCCAAGCAGTTTTCCAAAATGTCTGCCAGCCCCTGGTCACCACCGGTTAGATCCGGCAAATCGGCAGAAGTCACAATGGACTTCACGCCGGGTAACTTCTCTGCTTTTGCGGTGTTGATTTTGACAATTTGCGCATGCGCATGTGGCGAGCGCAGTACACGGCCAACCAACTGTCCAGGCGCACTGGCGTCGGCTCCATAACGCGCCTTACCCGTCACCTTATCGATGCCGTCAGGGCGGTTGAAGCGTGTGCCTACCACCTCATATTTTTTGTCTACGTATTTTTGTTCGTGACCCATAATTCTGTCTCCCTATGTCCTGCGAGTAATGGCTAGCTGCGCTTCTTGCTGCGGTTGTTGTTTTTGCGCATGTCCTTGGCCGCATCTTGTACGGCATGCACGATCTTGTCGTAGCCAGTACAGCGACAAAGATTGCCTGCCAACGCATAACGAATTTCGGTTTCATTCGGATTTGGGTTGCGATCCAGTAGCGCCTTGGCAGCAACCAGAAAACCCGGGGTGCAAATACCGCACTGCAGCGCGGCGTGGTCGATAAACTTCTGCTGCAATACGTGCAGCTCACCGTTCTCGGAAAGACCCTCAACCGTGGTTACCTTGCGGCCCTCGGCCTCGACGCCTAGCACCAGGCACGAGCAGACCAAGCTGCCATCAAGGGTCACGCTGCAAGCACCGCAGTCGCCGGTACCGCAGCCTTCCTTTACGCCTGTGAGGCCAACGCGGTTACGCAGCGCTGTCATAAGACTTTCGTCGGTGGGGCAAGCGAACTGCACCGGATCGCCGTTTACCGTTGTTGAAACTAAGGTTGCATTACTCATAGGGCACCTCCGGCGCGTTGAAATGCGAGTTTCGCCGCGCGCTTAGCCAGCACACCGGCGACGCGGGTGCGGTATTCTACCGTGCCACGCTTGTCGTCAATTGGATTACAGGCCGCGCTGCAGGCAGCGGCTAGTTTTTCAAGGCTCGCATCGTCCAACTTGCTGCCCACTAGGGCACGCGCTGCGGCGGGTACGACGACGGCTGTGGGTGCTACTGCGCCCAAGGCGACCTTGGCTTTTTTCACCACACCGCGCTCAAGCTTGAGGCTGATGGCTACACCAACTACCGCAATATCCATTTCCGTCCGCGGAATAAAGCGCATGTAGGCATCGCCAGTACGCGGTTCGGGCTTGGGTAGCACGATGGCTTCAATAACTTCGCCCTTGGTCAGACAGGTTTTGCCCGGACCTTCGACTACTTTTTCAACCGGCACAGTGCGCTTCTTGTTTGGTCCAACAATCACCGCCTTGGCTCCTGCGACTATCATGGCTGGCACACTGTCCGCCGCCGGCGAGGCGTTGCACAGGTTACCGGCAAGCGTCGCTCTACCCTGTATCTGGTCAGAGCCGATTAAGTTGGCCGCTTCCACGACGCCGGGCCAGGCAGCGTTTAAGCCTTTGTGCTCACCGATAACGGCGCCTGAAACCGCCGCACCAATGGTAAAACCCTTGGCAGAGGTTTGGATCTCGTTGATCTTTGGAATGCGCTTTATGTCGACGACTAGGTCTGGTTCGACCATGCCCATTTTTAGTTTCACTAGCAGGTCCGTGCCGCCCGCAAGCAAAAAGGCTGCACCTTTTTCCTTACTCAGCAGGCCTGCCGCTTCTTTGGCGGACGCAGGTGTCGCGTATCTCATCGTTCCCCTCTCTTAACGTTAACTATCCCTGACCAAATACTCTCAAAAAAAAGCGCCCCGCGCACTCTTGTATGCGTTTACGGCAGCAAGGGTAAGCCTTGGTCAATCATTTCAGCGTCGACCTATCCAAACCTGTTTGGAGTAAGCGCAGCGTTCGCCGCGCTGGTTAAACAACGCCGTTCCCGCAAAATGTTTCTTGCCTTCTATGTCCAGACACCAGCCGGATATGACCAGCTGCTCGTTAGCAGCAACAGGCCGCAACAGCCGCGCCGTAATTCGACCCAACAAACCGGTGCGAATACCCTTGTTTAAAAAGGCGAACTGGCCAGGGCAGTCCAGTGCCGCCCAGATAATTTCCGTTGGCAGTAATCCTGCGGCATCTGCAAAGGCTGTATCCGGGCACCAGGCAGCGGCAACACCATCAAAGCCAGACACCGATGAAGCAAATACCCGCAGGCCCTGACCAACGGCCACGTCTGCGCCACAGCAAAAACAAACTGGGTGAAATCCCGTACCGCCAGACACCACGTTCTCTATCGTCGGGTCTAAGGCCGGGCTGTAAGCCTGCGCTGCCAGTGCCCGGGCAAAAGTCGGCGGCTGAGGAACGCGCAGTTCCAAGTCGCGCGGCAGCGCCTCGCCAATCAACACATCACCGACATAAGCCGCCGTTCGCGCCGACTCAACTTCCACATTAATCGGCACATTTAATGGCGTTGGTGCCCGAAGCGTAACTTCGACCCCTTGGGCGGCTTGCTGCGGGCTGAGATAGCTCGCCAGCAAACCGCTTACATAGCCCCCATTTCCAGATTGCGGTGGACCTTGATATTGAGTCGCGACTTCTACCGTTACTTGCATGCTTCTCCTATGGAAAAAGCGCAAAGTATACGCTTCCGCAGAAAAACTTGGTCCTGCGGGGTGAGGCACAACCTGACGAGGTTGCAGTAGCTAGCCGTTGACCAACATGTTGTCTTGACCTCACCGCGGCCAAAAGGATTAGATAGCGCCATGGAACAAAGTCTGCAAAACAGCGATAACAGCGCGACAGTTTTTCATTGGCGCTGCAAACCAACTTGGCGGCAGGCCAGCAAAAACACCGCATGGTGCTTACTAGGGTGTTCGATTGGCGATCTCGGTACCATCGCCTATTTTCAAGTCACCGGTACGCCATGGCCAGTTTGGGCGATTATGACGCTGGCCATTTGCAACGGCTTAATTACGTCGATTCTTTTGGAAACGATTATTTTGGCGCGTCAAATGGCGCTAGCCGCAGCCTTTAAAACCGCCGTTGGCATGTCGTTTATCTCCATGATTGGCATGGAGGTGGCAATGAATTTAGTCGATGTGGCTATGACTGGAGGGGCGATACTGAACATTCGGGTCGTACCCTTAATGCTGCTAGCGGGTTTTCTCGCGCCTCTGCCCTATAACTACTGGCGTTTAAAAGCCCTCGGCAAGGCGTGCCACTAACCTAACGCCAGCTTCATTCTTTCGCTGGTTGAGCCGCAGCTAACCGCGACCACGAAGATTTGTTGCCATGGGGTTGGAGAGTACATACAGACGCCACGCCAAGGTCAGCCGCCCGGCGGTAACATCTGCCAACCGCAATCGGGCCTGCTGTAAATCACGGGCTGAGTTCATAACATCTAACCAGCTTTTTCGTCCCGTCAAAAACTGACGTTGGTAGGACTCATAGACTTGGGCTGACGTGCGCGCCGCTTCTTCCAGCGCAGGCAAGCGCAACTCGAACGACTTCAGCAGCGCCAGATCAGCACGGACTTGCTCGCGAATCGAAAGCTCGGCGCTGCGTCTGAAAGCCAGTGCCGCGGTGACAGATTCACGCGCTTGTGCTACCCCTGAAAAACTCGAAAGCCCTGCACCGAGTTGGCTACGCACGCCCACCAACACACGACTGTTCGGACCCTGACCAGCAAACTGTAGATCGTTGATCTGGCGTTCAAAACGTAAGAACACATCGGGATAGGTTTGCGCACGCCGGGTTTTGATCTCTGCGCGCGCCGATTCCACTCCGGCGTCCGCACGCTTTATGCTGGGTGAATGCTTCAATGCCTCGTCAATCAGCGGCTTTTCGGCTGCAATAAGCTCTGGCGGTAACTCATGGCGAGCGGGCGCTAACAGATCACTTTTAAGACGTTCACCGGTCAACTCAGCGAGCACGGCGATAGCACTGACCTCCCGCGCGACCGCGGCTGCCTTATCCGCCTTTACCAACTGTAGTCGGCCACTTGCCAGCTCTAGGTCACTGCCCGTAGACACCCCACCCGCCAGTCTACGGTCAACCCGTTCGAACAGCCCCTGATGACGACTTTCGCTGGTTGCTAGAGTACGATTTTGTAACCACGCGGAAACCCACTCGCCATAGGCCTGCACCACCCGCAGGGCCAACTCACGCTGACTTTCCCCGAGGGACGCTTCAGACACCTTCACATCTGCTCGGGCCAGCGACATACCGCCGCGCAAGCGCCCACCGGTCCACAGCGGTTGCTCGAGGGTTAGAACAGTTGTGTCGGCGTCACCTTGAAAGTTTCTATCGAGATCGTCAGCAAAAGCCCGCTGATAAGAGACTCCGGGGGTTGGAAAGAACTGCCACCGCGCTGACTTGACTCCTTGGTTAGAGGCACGCAACTGAGCCCTACCGGCATCGATGAGGGGGTGAGTTTCCAACGCGACATCCAACAAGTATTGCAATGGCATAGCTGCGACTTGGTAGTCTGCTCGGGACTCTGATTCGGCCCAGGCAGGGCCAGCAAATCCAACACCTAACGCCACTATTAATGCGAGAAAAAAAGACAGGCGCTTGAACACCACATGCTCCCCGTTGGCCGTTGCTTAAAGCTTGGCCATTTAGGGGAGCAGGTAGACCGGGTAGTATTTTCTGGCGATAAACGGTAGCAATAACCAGATGAAAGGTCGGCGTATTTTCTCCTAGGAATCGTCCAACCGTCGCCTAGAACGCTGGCACCGCCCAGGAACCAGCTTGTCAAAAACAGCTAGGCCTTACGCGTAACCTTCACCGGTAAGCGGGTATACCCATTAACAAAGGAAGAGAATGTGCGATCAGGCTCTGCTTGCACTTCAATTTTTTCAAAGCGCTGCAACAGTTCTTCCCAAAGAATACGTAGCTGCAGCTCTGCAAGACGATTACCCATGCAGCGATGCACGCCGAAGCCGAAGGACAGGTGCTGGCGCGCATTGGGGCGCTCGATATCAAGGCGGTCAGCATCCGCAAATACTGCTTCATCACGGTTGCCCGAGATGTACCACATAAGCATCTGGTCGCCCTTTTTAATTTGCTTACCACCCACTTCGGTGTCGTGGTTAGCCGTGCGGCGCATATAGGAAAGCGGTGTCTGCCAGCGAATCACTTCCGCAACCATTTGCGGAATCAATGCAGGATTTGCCGCAAGCTTGGCGAACTGATCAGGAAACTTGTTCAGTGCATAGACGCTACCGGACATGGTATTGCGTGTGGTGTCGTTGCCGCCGACGATAAGCAGCAGCAGGTTGCCCAGATACTCCATTGGCGACAGGTCCTTAGTGTCGGCGCCATGGGCCATCATCGACACCAAGTCGTGACCGGGGTTCTTGGTCCGCTCGTCTTTCAGCCGCTGAAAATACTGCAGGCACTCCAACAGTTCTTCGCGGCGCTGTTCGTTTGTTTCGATAAGGCCGCCAGGCTGAGGAATGGCGAAGGTGATATCCGACCAGCGGGTGAGCTTGCGCCGGTCTTCGAAGGGAAAATCGAAGAGAGTGGCCAGCATCATGGTGGTCAGCTCAATGGACACAGTTTCTACCCAATCGAAGGTTTCGCCTTCAGGTAGGTCGTCTAGCACCTTGCAGGCGCGCTCACGAATCAGGGATTCCATTTTACCCAAATTCGTTGGAGCCACAGAGCCAGCCACAGTTTTGCGCTGGGCGTCGTGCACTGGTGGGTCCATGGCAATGAAAGTCGTTATGTTGAGCATGCCTTCGGGCAGCTCTGCACCCACCGGGAAGCCCAAGGTGATGCCATGGGCTGAGCTAAAGTTCTTCCAGTCGGTATCGACTTTCTTGATGTCCGCATAGCGCGTCAACGACCAAAAACGACCCGCCAGATCCGTTTCGTTGAAGTGCACGGGATCCTCGGCGCGCAGACGGGCAAAGTACTCGGCCCAGCGATGCTCGCTAAACAGTCGCGGGTTAACCATCATAATATCTTCTATGGCGAGGTCAGCAGCAGCAGGAAGTGGCCCTTTTTGCTCGGCACCCTCTGCAGACGGCATGCGTCTTTGCGTCGAGGCTTGGTTTGTTGATTCCTCTGCACTAACCGGCTGTTCACTCATAGTTAACTCGTTCTTTGCATGCTTGATGGTTACAAAATATCGCTGACGAAAGCCTGCCGAGAACACCCAATACTGTCAATGCACAGGAGCCGTGCGCTGGCCAATAAGTTGCATTAATCTGCGTGCTTGGTCGCAACTCGGCGCATCAGCTAAGGAATTCCTAACCTAATGTCAGCAAACCTCCCCTTCCGGCTTGCAACCGCAGGCCAGCGACTTGGCGAAAAACTCGGCGTCAGCCCATGGGTTACCATCGACCAAACTCAGGTAAACATCTTCGGCGAGGTGACGCGCTGGCGCACGCCAGGCCATTGCGATCCGGAGCATGCAAGAAGCACCCCTTATGGTGGCACTTTGTTGCACGGCTTCCACGCGGTGAGCCTGATCACACACTTTTATAAAAGCAGCGAGCTGTGGCCCGAGGATGGCCGCGACCCGCTCAATTACGGTCTCGATAGAGTGCGTATTTTGCAGCCCATTGTGATCGGTGATGGGGTGCGGCTGCGCTCACACATCAGTTTGCGTGAAGCGCTGCCCAAGCAGGGCGGCGATATGTTGCTAAAAACCCAGCACGACATCGAAGTAGAAGGTCTTGAGGGCTTCGCGGTTTACGCAGAATACCTCACCTATTGGCACGCTGCGTGAGCGCCGAAAACTCACCAACCCAACACTCAGGCAGTCCAACTCGCGGCAAATCAGAGGGGCGGCTGCAGCGCGCAGCCGCGGCCGGTGGCGCCTATATTAGTACATTCCGTCAGGTGGTGGCCCGACACGGCACGACCATGGGGTTAATCGCCTTGGGCGGCCTATTGCTCACCCAGCCTTATCAAGCGCTAGCAACCACAACCCAAACCTTTGCAAAGATACCTTGGGCTTACTTTGCAGCGGGCGGAGTTTTGGTCATATTTTTCGCGTTTTACCAGCTGCGCAGAGGTCGGGGACTGAGCCAGCGCAATGGTTTTTGGCTTGGCTACTTACTCTACATTAGCGTAGTTGAGGAGGTTGCCTTCAGGCTCGTGCTGCCGACATGGCTCGAAGGCGGCGTCGGTTTCACTGCAGCTGTAGTGCTCAGCAATCTGATATTTGCTGGCATCCACTATGTCACCCTGCGCTGGCGTTGGCGCAATTGTGTCTTTACTTTTGTGGGTGGGCTAGGCTTCAGCCATATGCTCAACCTGCACCAAGATCTGGTACTGGTGATTTTAGCCCATTGGTTCTTCACCTTCCTGAATACGCCCGTTCCGCCAAGCCGCGCAGATAAACTACCGCCATCAAATTCGTAATGGCCCGCCTTGCGATTGGCCTCGCTTTGCGTATGAATAACACCAACATTTGAGGGAGAGAAATATGTCGGAATCACAGCTGGAATTAAGTAACGATGAACTGCTCAGTACTACCCGAGCCGTACGTAAACGTCTGGACTTTGAGCGCCCAGTGCCCATGACCGCAATCAAGGAATGCATGGAACTGGCGGTGCAGGCACCCTCGGGTTCAAACGCCCAAGGCTGGCAGTTTGTATTCGTCACCGACCCAGATAAACGCGCGCAAATTGGCGGCTACTATCAGCAGGCCTTTAGCCTGTACAAGGATATGCCGTTCGCCATTCACAACCTGCACGCTGACAGCGGCGACGCTTCGCTAGCCACCAGTCAGCAGCGCAGCGCTTCCTCCGCTGACTATCTGGCAGAGAATATGGGCAAAGCCCCGGTACTTATGATTCCCTGTATTGCCGGACGCATTGATAACGTTCATGGCGCCAACGCGAGTGCCCAGGCAGGCACCATGGGTTCTATTATTCCCGCCGCTTGGAGTTTCATGCTGGCCGCACGGGCCAGAGGTATCGGCACCGCTTGGACCACCCTACACTTGGCTCACGAGCAGGCGGTGGCTGAGTTACTGGGCATACCCTTTGAATCTTATACCCAAGTAGCTCTTATACCCATTGCCTACACCAAGGGCACCGATTTCAAACCCGCCTACCGGCCGTCGGTAGAGTCGGTGATGCACGTGGATCAATGGTAAACGGGCCTACAGTTCGATAGGGACGCTGAGCAAACGGTCAGCGTTAGGACATTGCCCTGCCTCGGTCTAGAACAAGCCAGCGCAGCCAGCCTAGGACGACGAGCACCAATCCCACGAGGTAACACCCCAGCTTGACCGGCGTGAGTATTTGCTTGGCGGCCAGCCAATCCACTTGGCTGGTTAGGGCAAGTATTTGTACTGTCCCTTCGAGCAAATCAAAGCCAATTAGCAGCATTACCAAGGCGGTGATCTGCTTGCGCCAAGCAGGCTGTAAGCGCAGGCCTGAGCCAAGAACGAATAACCCAAAGGCTATGGGAAACACCACATCGACAGTACTGGTTAGCCATATGTGAGCAGCCCGCTGGGTGGCGTCCATGTCGGCAATGGCAGCCCGAACTCTTTCTGGCTGCCATAGGCTATCGAGCAGAATTAGCTCAAAGCGATCCGGCAGCCACTGGAACATCATCACGCCCAGTACGATCAGCAGCAGGCAGAGCCACAGAGATAGGGGGGTCGCAACGATACGGTAGATGTTCATCTCTTCTCGGCCTCTGCCCGTCAGGTTTTGCCCTTCAGCCCTTGCCATCCAATATGAGCTGGGCCAACTGGGCACCGTGGGTGTTTTGTGGAAAGTGCCCAGCATCTGTTAGCGCGTCGAAACGTGCGTTCATCTGCTCGGCCCACTGACGTCCCCAAGCTTCGGTGAAAACATCGTCGGCGCAACCCCAAATGAAATGACAACCCTTGCCCAGTGCCGACCAGTTCAGCAGCGTTCGATAGTGCAGGCTTTGGGCCGCAGCATTGCCGTTGTGATAACTATCAACGGGAATGGACAATGGAAAACGACGAAAGCCGTTATAGCCTTCGTCCGGTAAACCCTTGTAGGGGGCTGAAAAACCCGCGTACATGTCTGCGGCCTGACCAGAAAGTTGGGGGTCCTTGCCGTCGATAAAGCCAGCCATAAAGCTGCCAACTTCCATCAGCCCGCCGCTCAGCACCAGCAGCAGTCCAATATCTGGCTCTGACCGGGCATAGGTCCCGCCCTCGTGCCAACCCGCGTTCCAGCGTCGAATACCCGCCGAATACTCGTACTCCGCATGATGGAGCCAAGTGTTCATAATGACTAAGTCGGTGAAACGCTCGGGCATCATGGCCGCCTGTGCCAGCCCGGTAGGACCACCCCAGTCCTGGCAGACGAGAGTAATATCGGTTAGGTCTAAGGTCACAATCAGCGAGCTGAGAATTTCCGTATGTCTGGCCACCGTATACCAGTGAATATCTGTGGGCTTATCCGAGCGGCCGAACCCCATATGGTCTGGCGCTATGCAGCGGTAGCCTGCTGCTGCCAGCACGGGGATCACGTCTCGGTAAAGAAAGGCCCATGTAGGCATGCCATGCAAGAGCAACATAACGGGGCCGTCCTTAGGACCTTCGTCAACATAGTGCATGCGTAAGTCCTGCCACTGGTGATAGTTCGGCGCGTAGGCAAAGTTGGGCAGATTGGCAAAATTTTCTTCTGCGGTACGGACAAATTCGGTCATATTGTTCCCTGTTTTTGATTCTTATTCTTTTGGTTTCCGTCGCTACCTATCATCAAACTGCGTTAGCAAAGGCTTTAGCTGGGTTCCGCTGGCAGTTCATTTAGCGCTTTTTTGTTGCGCAACAGTGTTAGCGGCAAAAATATCAGCGGCAACAGCTTTTCGTAATGCATGGGTGTGATGCGCTGTGCCAGATCAATGAGCTTCGCGTCCAAGCCGACAAAAATGCGTCCCCGACGTTTGCGCACGCCGCTGAGTATAATTTCCGCAGCACGGCTAGGGTGCATGCCATGCTCACGAAAGGCGGCTCCCTGTTCCTCATGGGTTGCGTCACCGCGCCCCAATAGGCTGGGGCTAGCGTCGCCGTCTGGTGCCGGGTTCACCTTGGCCGCAGCAAAAATATTGGTGCCGATATGTCCGGGATGAACACAGTGTACTTGTACCGATGAATCCTTCATTTCTTTGATCAGACTTTCGGTGAATCCGCGAACGGCAAACTTGGTGGCGTGGTAGATACTCTGACGCGGCACGGCAATCATGCCAAAGATCGAGGACGTATTGACTAGCGCTGCTTCCGGGCGCTCCTGCAAATAGGGCAAAAAGGCCCGGCTCATGTTGACCACACCGTGCAAATTCACATCCATTACCTTGTCCCAATCCGGCTCAGGCATGGTGGCAAAATCCGAGTCGATGGTGATGCCAGCATTGTTAAAGACCAAATCTACCTTGCCGTGCTGGGCTATGACCTTTTCGGGCAAAGCCTTAATCGCCTCCTCGTCCCCTACATCAAGCAAGTGACTGGAAACCGCCACGTTATAGTTTGCGAGCATCTTCGCGGTACCAGCCAGCGTGTCTTCGTTAACATCACATAGCACCACGTCGCAGCCGGCTTTGGCCAACAATACAGCTAAGTAACGACCCATACCCGAGCCTGCGCCGGTTACAACGGCTACCTTCGACATAAAATTTTGCATATTTCCCCCTGCAGCCTCTCGTCTATCGAGGGCCGTGCGTCCAAGTCTAACCTCACTGCGTGCTGGCGTCAGGCTGGGCAGCGCATGACAGCAACCGCATCAGTTGCCGCCCTACTTCTTTGCCGCCCGATGTTCGCTTATTGCTGGCCTGTTATTGGTCTGTTACTGGCCCGTTACCGGCCTATCGCAAACAGAAGGCCCATTCATAGCACCCAGCATCCAGCAGGTACTTTGGCTTAGTACTAGGTGTCCAAGAATCGTCTCCGCCAACGCCCATATGATAGCCGTCAATACAGACATGCAGCCCAGACTCAGGCTCTAGCTGATGGTAGTGAGTGGCCTTGGCTAACTGTGCGTAACCATACTGACTGACAGCGAAATGGAATCGCCCAGCAACGCGGACACTACCGAGCTCAAGCCATGAGGTGTCGCAGCGCAAGCCGTTTTCTGACGGGAAAATATAGTTGGTATGCAGCTGCTCCACAGGGCTTTGCCAGTGGCCGAAATCTGCACTCGCTAGGCGGTCAGGGTAATTTTCGTGTGGGCCGCGCCCGAACCAATTCACCTCCGCAGGAATTTGTCTTAAACCCAGCTTGGCCCCGATGCGCGGCAGGGGCGGCATATGTCCTGCGACATCGACCCGTACGCTAACCTGCAGCTTGCCGTCATCGCTGAACCGATGATTCCAGCGTGATCGGATCAGCAAGGTCCCCTGATGATAGTGACCATGCTCTACGCTGACTTCACCTGCGGGGAAGTTGGTCTGGATATCTAAACAGCGCGACTGCAACTCGAACAGTCCAGCCTGCTGCCAGCGCGCAAGCCAAGAGCGCGGGTCCAGCCGCCCTGCTTCGCTGATGCCAATATCGTTATCCAGCGGCGCGCGCAAAAAATTGTCTGCTAGGGGGGCGCTTAACATTTGCTCGCCGTCTTTCAACCAACTGGAGAGTAAGCCGGTCTGTGCGTCTAACTGCCAAATATTGGTATGAGTATTGATATTGGCGGTAACAACCAAGCCCTCGCCGTTGGCAGTAATAATCGCCGGACGGGAAGCTGCCGATTCCTCCAGCAGGACACCGGGCAGCGCAAACTGCCAGCGTGCAACCTCGTGATTCGCCGCCGACCACCCAGTGGCCTCGGGCTGGCTAATCCATACGTTGAGCCAACTATCTGCCGATCGTACCGGCAGCTGGGACAGCAACGTATGCCTGCGCCGCTCACCGGGCCCAAGATCCAGTTCGAATTCATCTGCATCTAACACTTCATCGGCGCTGACCAACTCCCAGCAGAGCACTTCGTTGTCGGTGGGGCGGAAAATATATTCACTGGCAAGCGTCAACATGAGACCTTGCCGGGTACTCAGTCGCGCGGTAAAAGGCTGCTGGCAGCGCTTGGCTTCTAGCAATGTGGGATGGGCACTGCGGTCGGGAAAAACTAAGCCATTTATACAGAACTGGCGGTCATTTGGCTCGTCACCAAAGTCCCCGCCATAGGCCCAAACCGTTGTCCCGTTGGCCAGCGTCTTGTTTAGCCCTTGATCGACCCAATCCCAGATAAAGCCGCCCTGCAGCCGAGGATGCTCACGAAAAGCCTGCCAGTAGTCAGCAAAGTTTCCTAGGCTATTGCCCATGGCGTGAGCGTATTCACACAAAATGATAGGGCGATTCTCATCACCAAGACCCGCCCACTTAATTAGTCCGGGCTTGGCGTCAAAATCCGGGCCTTGCGGCATATCGATATCTGTCCTGGCATACATCGGACAAATAATGTCTGTGGCGGCGGTAGCCGAACCGCCACCCTCATATTGAATAGGTCTGGACGGATCTACGCGTTTGGTCCAGTGATACATGGCGTCATGAGCCGCGCCATAGCCGGATTCATTACCAAGGGACCAGCAAATAATACTGGGATGATTGAAGTCCCGGGCAACCATGCGGGTCATACGCTCTAAGAATGCGTTGGTCCAAGCCGGATCATCGGCCAGCGCCCCCATTGGCGTCATGCCGTGGGTCTCGATATTCGCCTCGTCGATCACATAGAGACCCAGCCGATTACACAGACGATAAAAGTCTGGTTGATGTGGGTAGTGGGAGCAGCGCACGGCGTTGAAGTTATGCTGCTTCATTAGCCGGAGGTCACGCTCAACATCTTCTACAGTTTCAAAATGCCCGGTAGCAGGATGATGTTCGTGCTTGTTTACCCCGCGCAGCAGCACTGGCAAGCCGTTCACACAGATTTGACCGGCGATGATGGCAACCGAGCGAAAGCCAATATCACAGGCCTCCACTTCGATGACTTCATCGTCAGCGCTCAGCAAGGTGGCCGTCAAACGGTACAGTGACGGCTGCTCTGCGCTCCATGGCTGGGGCGAAGACACATGGAATGTTGCCCGACAGCGCTCGGCGTAGGCACCCTTTTCATCAATTTGTCGGGTACCAAGAGCATGGACACTAGGGTCGATTAGGGAGTGTTCTAGGTCAGCTATTGCGTGCAAAGCAAAGCTCAGCCGACAACCCCTAGCATTGGTCGTGCTCACCGTGACATCCAAGGTGCCATCTGCATAGCGGTCATCCATTCCAGCGGTTACTCGCAGGTCGCTGATCTGTTGCTTCGGCTTGAGCAGCAGCACTACAGAACGGAAAATACCGCTCAGATTCCACATGTCCTGATCTTCAAGGTAGCTGCCATCACAAAAACGCAGCACGACCAACTTGAGCGTATTTGTACCTGCCCGCAAAGCGTCAGTAAGATCGAACTCCGCAGACAAACGACTGTCTTGGGAATAGCCTATCCACTCGCCGTTACACCAAAGATGGAAAGCACTGTCCACGCCGCCGAAAACTACCCGCACCTGCTGCTGCAGCTGCTGGGCATCTAGCGTGAACTGGTGTTGATAGCAGCCGGTAGGATTGGTCTCGGGCACTCGAGGTGGGTCGCAGGGGAATGGGTATCTGACATTCGTGTATGTCGGGCGATCGTAGCCCTGCAGTTGCCAATGTCCGGGCACTGCAATGGTTTGGATTGATGTTGCATCTTTCGGCCATTGATCTGGCACCGCTTGCGGGCTATCAAACAACTCGAACTGCCACTGACCATCTAGCGATAAAACCGAATCGCTGGGCAGGTCGTGTTTGGCTGCCACTGCGCTGCGCCAACTGGACAACGGCACATGGGCTGGCATTCTGTGCTGAGATGTTACCTCTGGAGTCTGCCAAGCCAGCTGGGTTTTAAAATCCATGGCGGTACCCTTTATTTTTGAGCTTTTACGCACGAACATTTGCGAGTGAACGTACCATGCGAACGAGTCACCGCGTAGCCAGCGACACCCGCTTGGGCACTTACCAAGTTGCCGCGATCTTAGCCAAGCGATCATAACCAAAAGAGACCAGTAAATGCAGAACACGGCCCATTACCCTAGCTTGTCCGGTCAGGGCATATTCATTACCGGTGGCGCGACGGGTATTGGTGCGGCCATGGTTCGCGCTTTTTGCGCCCAAGGTGCGCGGGTAGCCTTCGCCGACTTGAACACTACAGCCGCAACTGAGTTGGTGCAGGAGCTCGAAAACTTACCGCAATTTTTCCATGTCGATGTCACTGACACTGACGCCCTGCAGCAGGCTATCAGACAAGCCCATGACCGCACCGCCATTAGTGTTTTGGTGAATAACGCCGCCAATGACATGCGCCACAGCCCCAACGATATGAGTCCGCAAGCGTGGCGCGAATGTATGGCGATTAACCTGGACGCTGCGTTTTTTGCGGCCCAAGCCAGCGCGCCGCTGATGGCCGCGCAGGGTGGCGGCTCGATTATTAACTTCAGCTCGATTAACGCCCTACTTGGGCCACAACAAATGCCGGGGTATGTCAGCGCCAAGGCCGGACTGATCGGCATGACCAAGGCCTTGGCCCGTGACTACGGCCCAGACTTGGTACGGGTAAATGCCATTTTGCCCGGTTGGGTGGTCACCGAGCGTCAACTGCAAACATGGTTAACCCCAGAAGAAGAGGCGCTGTGGATGCAGCAGGTTGCGCTACCAAAACGCCTGATGCCCGACGACGTCGCGCGACTGGCAGTATTTTTAGGCGCCCAAGACAGCGCCTTGATTACCGGCCAGAGCTTTACCATTGATGGCGGTAGGACCTAGATAGCGGTAAAAACCTTGAGCTGCTGATGGTGGCATAAGCCGTGTTTTATGTTATGAAAAGACCCTTATAAGGAGAGAGAGCAGACCGATGCAGACGATGGTAACAGCACAAGAACATGCTGATGCAATGACTGACTATATCGCCCAAGGCGTAGCGCGCGCTCATGCACTGGGCAATCGCGGGCCGCTGACCCTTGGCAGTGACGGCAAACTCACGCCTGAAATTCTTGAGGCCTTTGAGCGCACAGGTTTTTATGTCTTTGAAAATGCCATAGATCGCGCGGAAATCGACCTGCTACGCGGTGAAATGGATGATCTACTGCAGCGTGCACCAGTCGATAACGGGGCTACCGAGGATGCCCAAGGCAGGCCCGCTTTTGGCCAAGAGTTTGCTCGGCCTGTGTATTCGTTAATTCGGCCTCTGGCCGACCCTTGGGGCGGTACCACAGTGCTCAACGGCCGCCACCCCACCAAAATGACCCAACCTACCCTGCAGCATCAGCACACCGACAAGGTGGTCTTTATTATGTCGGGTATGTGTCAGACCATGGAGAGCGGCTTACGCCTATATGGCCACCACGACCTGTTAGCGGTGGCGGCATCTATCAACGGCGATGACTTTGTGCCCTACAACGACGCAACTTTTGTAAAGCAGCCGGGTCTTGGCGGTTCGGTATCGTGGCATCAGGACGGCGTTACCCACTGGGACAATCCCCATTGGGATGCGGGGATACACGGCTTTAACTTTCAGGTGCAGCTTTATGATACTTCCCCGCGCAGTTGCCTGTGGGTGGTACCCGGCACGCACAAAGAGGGCAAAATCGACATAAAGGCTCGGGTTGCCGAAAACGGCGGATCTGAACAACTCGCAGATGCGGTGCCGCTATTTTGCCAAGCTGGCGACGTCACCATTGTAAATCGGCAGGCGCTACATGGCTCCTTTGCCAACACCTCAGAAGATCTGCGCATATCGCTGACCTTTGGCTTTCACCGACGCGCCTCGGTACTTGGTGCCACCGGCGCGCTGAGCGAATCCGAAGCCGTCTGCTATGACGAGGCGCGTATTGCCACGCGCTCGGAGGTCGTAGGCGTGGCCATTGATGCCCGGGCCCAGTACTACCCCCAGCAGCCACGTTTTGCTTACCAGCCACTGGCCGGGCAGGAACAGGCGCTGCGCTTCAACGAGGCGAATTGGCAGCGGGTGATAAAGGACTACAACCTGAACGATCTGTCGATATAAAAGACCGCTGTCGACTGATGTCGTACAGCGGTTCTTCTTAAGGCTTCGTGAACCATCCAAGCCAGCAGGCCATTGGTCTGATGGCTGTCGTCTTGAGCTTCTAGCCCTTGGCGATGTTGATGATTTTCTGCTGGGTAAATTCCTGCAGGCCTTCCTGACCTAGCTCAGTACCCAAACCGGACATCTTTGCACCGCCAAATGGAATGGTGGGGTCTAGCTCAGCATGCTTGTTGATCCAAACCGTACCGGAGTCCATCTGCTCGGCAAGCGCATAGGCGCGCTCAGGGTTAGAGGACCAAACCGAACCGCCCAAGCCCCAAGCGGAGCTATTGGCCCGCGCCACTGCTTCGCTTTCGTCAGCGAAGCTCATTACCGGAAGTACTGGGCCGAATTGCTCCTCGTCTACCAGACGGGACCCCTCTTTAATATCTCGGACGATGGTGGGACGAATAAAGTAACCGGGCTTGTCAGGAAATTCGCCGCCTGCAATTACATTGCCGTCGTTCTTAGCCTCTTCGATGAGTTCCTTCACCTTGTCGTACTGCATTTTATTGTTCAGTGGACCGAGCTTTGTGCCCTGCTCAAGGCCGTCACCAATAATGGTGTCATTAGCGATGCTGGCAAGTTCGTCGCAGACTTCGTCATAAATGTTTTCATGCACGTACAAGCGCTTCATGGCGATGCAAACCTGACCACTGTTTTGAAACGCGCTATCGAACAATTTCGGCGCAGCCTCTTTCGGATCTACGTCGTCCAGTACGATTCCTGCGTCATTGCCGCCAAGCTCCAGCGTAATACGCTTGAGCAACCCAGCAGCGCCAGCCATTACCTTTGCGCCAGTTTCCGTAGAACCGGTGAATGAAATTTTGCGCACGTCGGGGTGCGCGGTCAGCGGCGCACCTAAGTCGTTAACGTCGGTAATGAAGTTAATCACTCCAGGAGGCAAGATATCCTTGATTAGCTCACCAATACGCAGGGTGCTCAGCGGCGTGGTCGGCGCTGGCTTAATCACCAGTGTGTTACCGGCAATTAGGGCTGGCGGCAGTTTAAAGGCCATTAAGATCAGAGGGAAATTCCACGGCACAATAGCGCCTACGACGCCCAGTGGATTGCGATGCACTTCCACGCGGCGACCATCGCTGTCTTCTAGAACTTCTACCGGTAAATCCAGCGAGGTGAAATAGCGACAAAAGGCAGCCATGCCGTAAACCTCGACAGTTGCTGCTTCAAGCGGCTTGCCTTGCTCCTTTGTTAACAGCTGGGCTAGCTCCGCCGCATTGGCCTCAATGGTATCGGCAATGCTAAGCACGGCTGCTTTGCGCTGGTCCATTGGAGTTTTTGCCCACGCGGGAAAGGCGGCCTTAGCAGCAGCCACTGCACTGTTAAGTTGTTTTTCTGAGGCTCGCGGACAGTCCGCGAGCTTTTCTTCTGTTGCCGGATTAACCACATCCATAGACAGTTCGCCGTCGACCATCTCGCCGTTGATCAATAATTTATATGCACCCATGTTGCTTTATCCTCTTTCATCGTGTCGTATAACAGTAACTCATGCCCTCGCATGCTAGCCGGTCATCTTAGGTGGTCCATTAGGGCAATTTGTCTTTCTCAGATTCGGCTAGATCTCGATCTTCTTGCTCTAGCTTGTCCTGACTGAGCTTATCTTTCAGGCTCATCACGTAGGCTGCACCACTTAAAATCAGCACCGCACCCGCCTCGGCAATCAGAGTTAGCGCCTGCATATCCTTACTTTGCATGATAATCAGTCGGCAAAGCGCGGTTATCGCAATGATAATGGGCAGAGTGACCGGAATACGGTTGGTGGAGTAAAAGGCCCCAATCATGCCGATTATCTCGACATAGATGAACAGTAAGAACAGGTCCGCTAGGGTAATTTCACCGACTTGGAACATGCCCCAAATGTACTGGGCACTGGCAACCACCGAGAGCAATCCAATAATGGCCAGCAGCACCTTTTCGGATGCAATTGTCGTCCAGTGCAGCCGTCGGTTCAGGCGGTTGCGCTCAAATATACGGTCAAAGATCTCTTTCATGCCAAGCTTCCTTACTACTTGCTCAATAGCCTATGCCACATCAGCCTGTGCCACATCGTCTTCGTTTAATTTACAGCCCGGTCCACGCCTTCCCAAAAGGGTGCCCGCAGTTCGCGCTTAAGTACTTTTCCGGGTCCAGATTTAGGCAGGGCCTCATGCTGAACATCAATGCCCTTGGGTACTTTATAGCCGCCAATATACTCACGGCAAAAGGCGATCAACTCAGCCGGATCCAGCGGTGGGCTATCTGCTCTGGGCACCACCGCCGCGTGGACGGCCTCGCCCCATATGTCATCCGGGACGCCAAAAACAGCTGCCTCCAAAACTCCGGGATGCCGATACAAAATATCTTCCACTTCGGTGGAGTAAACGTTTTCGCCGCCGCTAACAATCATGTCCTTAGAGCGATCCACTAGAAATAAAAACCCTTGCGCATCGAAGTGGCCCATATCGCCAGTCCAATAGCCACCGTGCTTGAGTACTTCGGCAGTTTGCTCTGGCTTATTCCAATAGCCCTGCATGATATTGGTTCCAGCGACCACCACCTCACCAACCTCTCCAGTGGGCAACTCGTTGCCTTCGGTATCGCGTACCGAAATAGAGCAGCCCAACACGGCGCGTCCGCAACTGCGCGCCAAGGGGCTATCCACAAGAGTTTCTTCATCATCAAGCAACGTCGCCAGCGGTGATGTTTCCGTGGCCCCATACACCTCTATCATGCGCGCGCTGGGGAAGGCGCTACTGGTTCGCCGCACCACTTCCGTGGCAATAGGCGAACCACCATGAGTGAGCACCCGCAGGCTACTGGTGTCGCGAGGATTGGCGTGCTGCTCTTCGGCTATCGCCGCGAGCATGGAGGGCACTCCGAGGGTCATGTTGATACGGTGTTGTTCGATCAAGTCCAGTACCGCAGAAGGATCGAAGGTACCCAGTGGCACCTGCAGCGCGCCCTGCCACATGGCCGCCAAAATACCGTTTGATCCGGCAGCATGAAACATAGGGGCCATCACCAAGGAGCGGTCTGAGGCATTCTGCGGCACCGATGCCAACCAGTTCAGCGCGTTGGCAATTAAATTGCGGTGGGTAAGCATAACCCCCTTGCTGGCACCGGTAGTGCCGCCGGTATAAAACAACCCGGCTAGATCTGTTTCGACAACTCCCTCGCCAAGCGGCGCCGGGGTCGCAGCGGCCAACAGTGCCTCGTATTCATCAGATAGTGAGATGACGCGTTCAACCGTATTCGCCAGCTCGCCCACATCGGCCCGATCCGTGAGTAGAATTTGCGCGCCGGAGTCTGCCAACGCATACACCAACTCCGGCATGGCATGCCGAGTATTGAGCGGCACCACTACCATGCCGCCGCTGGGAATCCCCACATAGGCCTCGAAGAACTCAAGACTGTTATTCGCCAAAATCGCCACGCGTTCGCCGCTGGCAACACCTAAGCCACGCAAGGCACCAACCAAAAGCTCGCAGCGATGAGCAAACTCGGCATAGGTGACCTGACGTTTGCCATCAATAACGGCAAGCGCTTGCGGGCCAATCTGCAAGGCCCGCTTTAATGGATCAACCACAGTATGCATCGACAATTCCCTCCAAGGATCGCCCAAAGCTATAGCATTTTACTGCTATCGACTACACGGATCTTCTTACCCATTGCGGCACTTTCATACCGTGCCTGGAAGCGGCTAGTCAGATGATCGCGGCGGCTCAATGCCAAATTCGGCAAACACTTGAGCGTTATGCTCACCCAAATTCGGTGGCCGCTGGTACAGGGTGGTAGGGGTTTGGCTAAACTTAATGGGATTAGCCGCAAGCGATATATCAGGATTATCACCCGCTGGGGTACAGGTCTCTAACATTCGCCGCGCCGCGACATGAGGGTCCACATAAATATCCGCCATGGTCTGCACTGGCCCAACGGGAATGGCGCCATCAAGTTTCGCCATAACCTCCGCTCGGTTGAGACCCTGAGTCCAAAGGCAGATTTGTTCCTCAACCCAATCCACGTTGGCCAGCCGAGCCTCGTTAGAAAAACTGCGCTCGTCATCCATGAGGTCCGGACGCTCCATGGCCGCGCACAGCAGATCCCAATGACGGGGCTGTCCCACGGCAATGGCAATTCGACCATCCTTGGTTGGGAACAAATCGAAGGGATAAAGGGTCATCGCCCGCTGCAGTCCGGCTGGATTCGGCTTGCCGGTGAACCCATATTGAGCAACCGCGCTTTTTTGAAACGCCATCATGGCATCGTACATGCCCACATCAAGGAACTGGCCCTCGCCGGAGCGCTGGGCAGCGTGAATGGCCGAGACCACTCCCAAGGCCATCAAGGTACCGGGAAAGATGTCGGCAATGGCGGGGGTAACCAAGCCATCGTTGGCATGCACTAGGCCGCCAAAGCTCTGGGCGGCTGCATCTAAGCTTGGCCAGTGTGCATAAGGGCTCTCGCCAGTGCGCGGGTCACCAAAGCCGCGCACGCAGGCATACACAATTTTTGGATTGCGCTGGGCGATTACCTCGTAACCCAAGCCGAGCCGATCCATGACACCGGCGCGTAAATTCTCCAGCACTGCGTCGGCTTGGTCGCATAACTGCAAAAATACGTCTTTGTCTGCGGAATTTTTCAGATCGAGACAGACACTGCGCTTGTTGCGATTTATCGCGGCAAAGGGTGCGCCGAAATCGGTACCCGCCGTCTTTTCTTCGTGCGGTCGCGCATGGTCAGGCAAAAACGGCGGTATGTTCCGATAACCGTCGCCGGTCGGTGGCTCTACTTTGATTACCCGCGCACCCATATCTGCCAGTAAGCCCGCGCCGAAGGGTCCGGCGAGGGCGCGGGTACAGTCAATTATGGTGAGGTCCTGCAGTGGGCCTTGGCGTTCATTTTCCATTAATACATCCAGCGCAAATCAAAACGCCAGTAGAGGGCGGAATCGGCTGGGGGTCAAGATGCGGTTTTGACACCGGCAACAGCGTCGCTCTAGTTCAACAATTCGACCTAAAAGCGCAGAAGGGTTTGCCTAAGCCGCAAGTCTTTCGCACACTAAAGCCTGATTTGTGGGGAGCAGGAAGCATGACTGAAGAAGCCTATGACGAGCTGTTGCGGGGCGACGGCTATCATATGTTGCGCGGGCTAATCTCCCCTGAGGAGGCCGCAGCAGTGCGCGAGCTAACCCTGTCCAGACTGCACGAAGGCGCAGACCAGAACGGCCAAATCGCCATTCGCGACATTCTGCATTGGGGACTGGCTATTCATAACATGGTCACCCACCCGAAACTGTTGGCGCTAGCGCATAAGTTACTTGGCCCAGACGCCGCATTGGCCGCGGTTTCGGCTCGGGTCTTACCGCCCAACTGCCCACCCGGTGGTCTACATGTAGATTACCCTTACTGGGCGATGAATCCCGGCATGCCAGTAGAGCCCGCTTTGATGATGCAGGTGATCTGGATGATGGAACCCTTTACCCCACACAATGGCGGCACATGGGTTGCGCCGGGCAGTCAGCTCTGGGACAGCTCGCCGAATCTTGAGCGCTTCGAGGCTAACGCAATTCAGGCAACCGGCGAGCCGGGCGATGCCGTAGTCAGTCACGGACTGCTGTGGCACCGCACCGCGATTAACCATGCCGAGGAACCCCGGGTAGCGATACTGATTAACTATACCCAGCTGGCGGTGCGGCCGATGACGCCCTTGGGTCCGTTTGATGAAGCCTTTTTAAGCGAGGCATCGGAAGAACTGCGCTCGCTACTGGTATTGGACTATGCCAAGGCGCTGCGCGACCGGGTTGGCAGCCATATCAAACGCAATGAGGCCGCCGACTAGGCAAGAGACAAGGCCCGTCCATTCGCCTAAGTCACCGGGCAGCGAAGCGGTGAGACACCAAAAGACAAGGACTTTGATTTTATGACCGTCTTAGAGAGTCAGATCAACACCCGATCTCAAGCGTTCGCAGAAAATACCGAGGCGATGCAGGCAACCGTCGACGACCTGCAAAGCCTTGTAGAACATATTAAGCAAGGCGGTGGTGAACGCTATCAGGCGCGGCATCAGGCTCGGGGCAAGCTGCTACCGCGCCAACGCGTCGACTTGCTCATCGACCCCGGCTCGGCGTTTTTAGAACTCTCCCAACTGGCCGCCCACAAAATGTACGGCAAAGACGATGTTCCCGCTGCGGGCCTAATCACCGGCATTGGTCGCGTCAATGGCGTGGAGTGTGTGATCGTAGCCAATGACGCCACGGTAAAGGGCGGCACCTACTACCCTATGACCGTGAAAAAACACCTACGCGCCCAAGACATTGCTCGCGCCAACCATCTGCCCTGTATCTATCTGGTGGATTCTGGCGGCGCCAACCTACCCAATCAGGATGAAGTGTTTCCAGATAAAAACCACTTCGGTCGTATTTTTTTCAATCAGGCCAACATGTCCGCCGAGAACATCCCGCAAATAGCCGTGGTAATGGGTTCTTGTACCGCGGGCGGTGCCTATGTGCCGGCAATGGCTGATGAGTCGATTATCGTAAAAAATCAGGGCACCATTTTTCTCGCGGGACCGCCGCTGGTAAAAATGGCCACCGGCGAGGAGGTCAGTGCAGAAGAACTGGGCGGTGCCGATGTGCACAGCCGCGAATCTGGTGTGACCGACCACTACGCCAACAACGACCATCATGCCCTGCAGCTTGCCCGCAACGCAGTGGGCCGGTTGAACCGCAGCAAATCGGTCAACGTCGACTTGGCCGATGTGGTAGAGCCCCTCTACCCTGCCAGCGACTTACTTGGCATCGTGCCGAAAAATGTCCGTGAGCAGTACGATGTGCGCGAGATCATTGCGCGGGTTTTCGATGGCTCCGAGTTCGACGAGTTTAAAGCCCTATTCGGCTCCACGCTGGTTTGCGGCTTTGCCCGCCTTTACGGCATGCCGGTTGGCATTGTTGCCAACAACGGTGTGCTATTCGCCGAGTCGGCGCAAAAAGGCGCGCATTTCATAGAACTCTGCGCCCAGCGCAAGATTCCCCTGATTTTCCTGCAAAACATCACCGGATTCATGGTTGGTAAGCAGTACGAAGTCGGCGGCATCGCCAAGCATGGCGCCAAGATGGTAACCGCCGTGGCCTGCGCCAAGGTGCCAAAATTGACCCTGATCGTTGGCAGTTCCTATGGCGCTGGTAACTACGGTATGTGTGGCCGCGCCTATGATCCAAACTTTTTGTTCATGTGGCCCAATGCGCGTATTTCCGTTATGGGTGGTGAGCAGGCAGCCGGAGTGCTAGCCTAAGTGCGGCGCGGTCAAATTGAGGGGGCTGGTGACACATGGTCCGATGCGGATGAGACCACATTCAAACAACCCATCATCGACGACTTCGATGCCCAAGCGCACCCCTATTACGCCAGCGCGCGAGTTTGGGATGACGGTGTGATAAACCCAGCCGATAGCCGACGGGTGCTTGGCCTTGCGCTGGCTGCCTGTTTGCAAAAGCCCATTGCCGAAACCCGTTTCGGCGTGTTCAGGATGTAACCATGTTCAGCAAAATTCTGATCGCCAACCGTGGCGAAATCGCCTGTCGGGTCATACGCACTGCCAACGTATTGGGTATTAAAACCGTAGCAGTCTTTTCCGCGGCTGACCGACACGCCCGACATGTGGCCTTGGCCGACGAGGCCGTACACATTGGCGGGCCTGCACCAGCAGATTCCTATCTGCAAATGCAGCGTATTATCGACGCTGCTGTGGCCACAGGCAGCCAAGCCATTCATCCCGGCTATGGTTTTTTGTCTGAAAATGCAGCGTTTTGTCAGCTCTGTGCTGCTCATGATCTAACCTTTATTGGCCCACCGGCCAGCGCAATCGAGGCCATGGGGTCGAAATCTGCGGCTAAACGAATCATGCAGGAGGCCGACGTGCCCCTGCTGCCCGGCTATCACGGCGACGATCAGAACGAAGATGTGCTGCAACAGGCCGCCGACGACATGGGTTATCCGGTCTTGCTTAAGGCGGTTGCAGGCGGGGGCGGCAAGGGCATGCGTCAGGTGCCCACTGCAGCAGCATTTACCGAGGCGCTGGCCGCTGCCAAGCGGGAGGCTCTGGCGGGTTTTGGTGACGACAACATGCTGGTGGAAAAGTATCTGCAAGCCGCCCGGCACGTGGAAGTTCAGGTTTTTTGTGACAACTATGGCCAAGGCGTCTATTTGTTTGAACGGGACTGTTCCGTGCAGCGACGTCATCAAAAAATCATTGAAGAAGCGCCGGCACCGAACATCAGCGATGAGCTTAGGCAGCGCATGGGTGAAGCGGCGCTACGGGCCGCCGCCGCAGTAGACTATGCTGGCGCGGGCACCGTGGAATTCCTGCTCGATACAGACGGCCAGTTCTACTTCATGGAAATGAATACGCGGCTGCAGGTCGAACACCCCGTGACCGAAATGATCACCGGCACCGACCTGGTGGAGTGGCAGCTGCAAATCGCCGCCAATGGCCATCTGCCAAAAACTCAGGCCGAGCTTGCCATCAATGGCCATGCCATAGAGGCGCGCATTTACGCAGAAAATCCAGAACAGGACTTTCTACCCGCAGCGGGTACGCTTTGGCGGCTGCGCGAGCCTGCCCAAGGGCCTTATCTACGCATCGACGCCGGGGTCATCGAGAACGATGAAATCGGTGTGTTCTATGATCCAATGATTGCCAAGCTCATCGTTTGGGGAGAAACCCGTGCCATTGCACTACAGCGTCTAAATCAGGCGCTGGGCGACTATCGCATTGCCGGTGTGACCACTAACGTGGACTTTCTGCGCAGGCTTAGCGCCAACCCAGCATTCCTTGAGGCCAAGCTGCGCACCGATTTCATCGAACAGCAACAGGCTACCCTTTTCCCTGAGGATAATTCTGTTCAAGCCGCAGCCTTGGCAAATGTGGGTCTGTACTTGTCTCTCGCCCCGGACGCGCAGCGCCTCGCGTCGTCCGCTTCACCTGCTTCGCCTTGGGATCTGCACGACGCTTGGCGCATGAATGCTGCCAGTCAGTGGCATCACGAAGTAGCATTTGGCGAGCAAGAAACAACGATTAGCGTTATCCGCATGGGCCGCAGCGAATACGAGGTCCACGTCGGCGAAGCAACATTTAACGCCACCGCAACCCTGCAGGGAGAAGTGTTGACCTCATCGGTGGATGGTAGCGAGCAGCAGTTCCATGTGTTCAGCCGCACAACTCGCGCAGGCCGAGAGCTGGCGCTGTTCGGTGGCCTTCAGTCACTAGTCTGCCGGGTCAAGGCCCCGGATCTTGGCGCAGATGCCAGCAGCGATGCTGCAGGCTTCAAAGCGCCCATGAACGGTACCGTGGTGGCCATGTTCGCCAGCGCCGGGACCGAAGTAGCCGCCGGCGATACTCTGGCCATTATGGAAGCCATGAAGATGGAACATGCCATTAAGGCCCCCAGTGCTGGCGTCGTCACCGACGTATTTTACGCTGTCGGCGACTTGGTAGACGGCGGCGCAGACTTGCTGTCCTTTGAGGCTACCGCTACCTAGTCCATCCGATGCTAGGCCACTTGGTTTTGCTGCAGCACACCGAGAGTTTCGACACAAGCGTGGGCAGCTTCTGCACCCTTGGTGACGAAGTGCTCGCGGAAGAACTCGGGCTGACCTTCGCTGAGGAAATCCTGGGGGGTAAGCACTGCGGAAAATACCGGCACACCGGTATCCAGCTGCACGCGCATCAAGCCATCTATAACCGAAGTAGAGACAAACTCGTGACGATAAATACCGCCATCGACAATCAGTCCTGCAGTTACCACACCAGCATATTGGCCGCTGTTCGCCAGCAGCTTGGCGCGCAGCGGTATCTCAAATGCTCCGGGCACTTCGAACAAATCCACACTGCGATGATCTAGTTCACCATGAGTTTGCAAAAAAGAATCGCGCAGCGCGTCGACAATGTCGCGGTGCCAGCAGGATTGCACAAAGGCAATACGGGTACGCGACGATGTGTCGCAAAAATTGGAATTGAAACTATTCATCTGTTGCTTTCCTATCGTTGAGTTAAACAACAGGGCAACAAGGATATCCGGCCCCACTGCGCGTCAGGCAGCTACGGCATACAACCTCATTCTCATAACCAGACTTTAACTGTCGGCCCCGGAATCACACCGAGTCTGCTGTCCTCTCAACTGCCTTCTAACCAAGTATGGCTAGTCATCATAGATCGAGAGCGCCCGCGGGCTACACAAGCTGTGCCAGCACTGCTGGCATTCCCTTGCGATTACCGCCGGTGGGGACTTTCACCCCGCCCTGAGAACCCGCCTTACGGCGAAGGAGTCATAATACGAAGGTCCCGCCAGTTTCACAACGCCTTTAAGCTGAATTTTTGGGCGCGAACCAGCCCAGCAAAATTGGCAACAGCAGCAGACTGATCAGCAGCAGCAGGCCAATGGCAATGGTCAACAACAGGCCGATGGAAGCCGTGCCCTGATGCGGGCTTAGACTGAGTGAACAAAAGGTACCAATGGTTGTCAGGCCGCTTATCAGTACCGCGCGACGCACTGCCGCGTCTACCGTTTGTCGATCACCATTCGCCGGCTGATGCCCCTGATCTTGTCGGTGGCGATGTACGATGTGGATGCCTGTATCTACACCCAGACCAAGAATCAGCGGCACCATCAAAATGTTCGCCATATTCAAACTGATACCCAACAGCACGCATAAGGCAAAGGTGAGCACTACGGTCATTGCAATGGGCATCAACACCAGTAGGGGCAACTTCCAGCCCCGAAAATACAGCAGCAACAAAACGAAAATGACCGCGAAGGCCGTAGTGGTCGCCTGCTGAAAAGACTCCACCACCACTTCGCCGATCCCCCACTCCACCACACTGCGGCCTGCGGCGTTAGGCGCCACCGAAACAACTTCCGCGATAAAGGCGTCTGTGGCGTCACGATCGTTCAATGCTCGCACAGGGTTCACTGACAGCAAATGCTGCCCGTCGGCGGTAATAAGGCGCTGCTGGAACTGGCTGGGCACGTTCTCAAGGCCAAACGGCTGGGCAGCCAATAGCGCACGGAACTCAGCGAGCGCCTGCGGCATCTGTTGCGCAAGCTGCTGTTCAAATGTCGCCGTCGCAGCTTGGTCTTGAACCAGCCTCTGTGCCGCCACGAAAACCGCTTCGGCCTGTTGGCGAGTGCTGCCCTGTAGTGAATCAACTACCTCGCGTAAATATTCCAGCGCCAGTTGGGTAAGTTCCGCATCGTGTTCGCTCGTTGGAGGCGGCTGCAGTTCGTCCAGCAGCGTTAGCTGTTTAACCAACGCGTTCGCCTTAGTGCCTTGGTTAGCGGGAACAAAATCAGTTGGCGTCGTTACTGCCCCCACCGTTGGTAGCTGCAGCAGTTGAAGTTTTAGCTCGGCGGCGGCCTGAGCATCAGCGGCCAGCACATGCACACTGTAATCGGTAGTTTGCTGGTCCTGCTGCAGCTCGAGCAGCGCCTGCATGGCAGGTGCTTGGGCATCACGCATTGCCAACACGCTGTAGTCAAAACGCAGATCCTTGGCGCTCCACAAGGCAGCCAATGTCAGAGCAGCAAAGCCTGCGACAACTCCCTTGCTGGGCAATTGATTGAGACTTTGTCGAAAAAGCACGAACAGTGGCGTTAGGGACCAATGTCCGCCCATGCCAGACTCGGCGCCGTGGACCATGGCTGGCCAGCGCAGTAGTACCGCAGGTATTACCGTTAGGGTCAGTAGCAGTGCAATGACGATACCGCCAGCGCTAATGATTCCTAGTTCAGCGAAGCCGCGATAGGCCGTGGGCAAAAAGGCCAAAAAGCTGGCCGCCGAGGTCAGTGTGCACAGCGCTAGCGCTGGCCCCGTGTCATGCAGCGCCTGAGACAGTGCCACCGCCATGCTCGCATTGCTCTGCTCCGCCAAATCTGCCGCAGAATGTTTTGCAAGGGTGGCTCGAGCGCGCAGGGTAAAGTGCACGGCAAAGTCCACACCAAGACCAAAGAACAGCACAATGAATATCATCGACAGGGTGTTCAGTGAACCGACCGTCAATGTTGCAAATCCAAGAGTCATACTGATACCCATGGCCAGCATCAGGGCAATCGCCATCACAATGCGGCCAGAGCGGATACCCACGTGCAGGATCACCCCCAACAGAACCAATGACAGTATGCCTGCCAACTCCACGCCACCTAGCGCTGCGCCAATCTCCTCATGGGCCAGTGCGACTTCCCCAGTTAGCGCCACGCGAACCCCGGCAGGAGGCGGAAATTCCGCCGAGGTTGCTTGCAGTGCCTCAACAATGGCGGCGTTGGGCAGGGCTGCGCTCAGCTGCTGCAGGCCGGTGCCAATAATCAGTTCGATGAATTCCTCGTCGTCGGGCTGCAGCGGGTAGTAACCCTGAAAATCGAGCTGCGCCGCTGGCAGCGAATCAACAATCGATTGCAGGCTTATTGGCAGCACCTGTCCGGGATTGGCGCTGATAAAGTCGGCATAGGAAAATAGCATGTTGGCGACACTTGCTTCATCCAGCAAGCGCAGCAGCGAGCCTTGGTTATAGCTCGCGCCGTCCAGCCACCGATCCAACTGGTCCAGATCGAGGAAAAAAAGTTTTTTAGAGGATATAAATTCATCCACGCCGGGAGCAAACACATCACTGACAAACTCCTTAGGCAAGCGCTTGGCAAGCCTGCGGGTGTAATCCTGCACCTGCTGGTAATTGTTACCTCGAACAACCAGCACCGCTGTTTGCTGAAATTGAGGGAAGGCGGCCTTATAGGCCTCGTTGTCCTGAAACCAAGTCAGCGAAGCGGGGGGATCGATAAGCCTGTTAAGGTCAGAATTAAGCGAGCCGTACTGCGCAAATACCCACAGCGACAGCAGCGACAGCAAGCCGCTCAAGCACAGAACAAAGCCTGAGCGACGGCTCAGCCAGTTGATCCATCGGCGACTTTTGGCACCTGGCACACCTGCCGTGCCGCCGGAGGTATTGCCCAAGATGTTGCTCGAGTCAGTCACAGACGAGCTAACCGTATTCTGAGCACATTACCGCAGCGAAAATTGTGCTTGGCATACAACAGCACCAGCTCTCCTCAAACCACGCGATCACAGTCGTACCATCGGCTGCTCTGTCCTGAACGGATGGGTTAATCGCCAAACAGGAGAAAATACGCCAACCATCTGCCTAAGCCAAAGCCCATCATGCGTTAGTGTTGCAAAACGTGACGCACTCAAGGACCTCAGGCCGCTGGCGCAAGCGTGGCAGCAGCCTGGCGTTTGATCATAACGCCGCAGCGCCAGTAGTGGATGACACCCCAAATCAAAATAACGATGGTTGTAGTCAAACCCCAGCGCAGGCCGTCCTCACCATAGCTTTGAGAAAATACATCACTGAAAAAGCCAACGGTAAACGGCCCTAAGCCTAAGCCAATAATGTTGGTAACAAACAGGTTGATGGCCGCTGCTACGGAGCGCATTTCTAGTGGTGTAGAGTTTTGAATCAACGCAAACCCGGGCGCAACATACAGCGTGCCCAGCATTGCTGGCAGCGCATAAGCAGCTATCGCCATCGTGGGTGTTGTTGCCATAAAGGTTAAAAACAGCAGGGGTAACGTGATCAGCGATGAGATTGCTACCACCCAAGGCAGCCACTGCTGGCCCCGGCGAGCAGCCATCAAGTCGGCGATACGTCCGCCTAGGTATATGCCGATTGCTCCACCCACGCCAATCAGCAGCGCGAGATAGCTGCCCACCTCGCCAGTACCCATATCGTGAATGCGCACCAGATAAATGGGTATCCAAATGACCGAGGCATAACCGGCAAAAGACACTAAGGCGCCTGCCACGACAATATGGCGCAGTACAGAGTTGCGCCAAATAAAACCAACAACCTCCCAGAAGCCGGGCGCGGCAACTTCTTGCTGCAGCGCCTCGGAGTGTCCCCTGGGTGGTTCGACAACGGTGAAGCGCACCAGCAAGGCGAGTAAAATACCCGGCAAGCCGACAATGACGAAGGCCGCCTGCCAGCCATACCATTCGTTGATCCAACCGCCAACCAAGAAGCCAATCAAAATGCCCCAGTTAATACCGGTGCCGAAAATGGCCATGGCGGTGGACCGTTTTTCCGGTGGATAAAGGTCGGCAATGATGGAATGTGAGGGCGGATTGGAACCGGCCTCGCCGACCCCTACCCCAATTCGTAGCAGCAGCAACTGCACAAAGTTTGTCGCCAGCGCACACATGGCGGTCATCAAACTCCACAGAAATACCGAAAACGAAATCAGGTTGCGTCGGTTATTGCGATCTGCCCACATGGCCATGGGCATGCCTAGGGTGGCATAGAAGACCGCGAACATGATGCCGGTCAGCAGACCGAGCTGGGTGTCACTAATAAGCAGCGACTCTTTAATGGGCTGACCCAAAATGCCCATGATCTGCCGATCAACATGGCTTGAGGTAAAAACTAACACCAGCATAAAAAGCGTGTAGCTCCGCTGCCGGTCGCTTACCTCGTTAGACATGCCATTCCCCTGTTTCCCCGAACACCAGAGGCTCACCGTAACAGATATACTCCAGCGATTGCGCCGTTAAACTTTAGCTCGTTCAGCGCAGCTCAAGTCCTTGCAGGCCACCCTTGGCCCGCCACTTGGCCATCAGATCAAAAAACTCGATGGGCCCGCCACCATACGTATTATTTTGCGGCTGGGTATTCACCTTGCCTTCGTTGTTGTAATACCCCGGCGTGCACTTCTGCTGAAAGTCCGCCGTTAAGCGGGCTTTGTCGATAATGGTTTGCACCCACTTACGCTCAGCCGCAGCACTGGCCTCGATACGCGTCGCACCTTGGGCTTTCGCGCTGTGCAAAATATGCGCTAGGTGCTCGCTTTGTTCGTCCAAGGCGTAGGTATAGGTGGCGGTGAAACCCGACTGGGCCGGACCAAAAAAGAAGCTGTTAGGAAAACCTCGGCTGTGCATGCCATGGAAGGTTGCTAAGCCATCGGCCCATTTCTCAGACACCGAAAGTCCGTCAACGCCGCGAATCTGATAACCGGCGCGGCGCGAATAATCTGTACCCACCTCGAAGCCGGTGGCGAAAATAATGCAATCTACCGGATATTCTTGACCCCCAAAAACAATGCCCGTCGCGGTTATTTCCTCAACCCCACGTCCGTCGGTATCGACTAGGGTCACATTCGGGCGATTGAAGGTCGGCAGATATTCGTCATGAAAACAGGGGCGTTTGCAGAACTGTCGGTAGTAGGGCTTCAGCGACTCAGCAGTTTGCGAATCGGCTACTGTGGCATCAGCGCGGGCGCGCACCTGCTCCATCTTTCGGTAGTCGGCCAACTCCATCTCTTTGGCAAGGTTCATATGCTGCATCGCCTTGTCGGTAAGATGCTGCTTCAGCCCAGCCCGGTAAAAATTAGCCGAAAACGGAGCAGCCAGAGCCCACAGCGCCAGTCGAGCCTTCGACGGTGCTTTGTCGCGCAAGCTGCCGAACAACAGTCGAAACGCCTCGGTCCAGCCATCGGCTACTAAGTCTTCTGTTACCGGCGCACCAGTCATAATGGACTCAAAGTTGCGCCGACGCTGTTGTTGCCAGCCGCTTTCCTGACTCGCGATCCAGTTCGGGTCCGTGGGCTGATTGTTACGTACATCGACAGATGACGGTGTGCGCTGAAAAACGTATAGATGCTCGGCTGCGGCACCCAAGTGCGGTACACACTGCACAGCGGTGGCACCGGTGCCGATCACCGCCACACGTTTGCCCTGCAGCTTGTCTAGGCCACCATCAGCACTGCCGCCGGTATAGTCATAGTCCCAGCGGCTGGTATGAAAAGTGTGGCCTTGAAATGTATTGATGCCCTTTATGGCTGGCAGCTTGGGCCGATTAAGAGGTCCGTTGGAGTGCACTACATAGCGGGCCTTGAGCCGGTCTTGTCGGTCGGTAGAAACAATCCAGCGGCCTAGGTCTTCATCCCAGTCCGTAGCCGAGACCATGGTCTGCATGAGCGACCGCTCGCGTAACCCATAGGTTTGGGCGATGACACCACAGTATTCGAGTGTCTCCGGCGCGTTGGTATACTTTTCTTTCGGTATAAAGCCGATTTTTTCCAACAGCGGAAAATACACATAGGATTCGATGTCACAAGACGCACCCGGATACCGATTCCAGTGCCAAGTACCGCCAAAGTCACCGCCTTTCTCAATAATGCGAAAG
>PCCE01000059.1 GCA_002731575.1 Gammaproteobacteria bacterium
GCTGCTCGGGTATGAAGCGAAAGCGCGCCAGGGCGCTGTCAAAGTCGTCATAGACGCGCAGCTTACGGCCAGGTTCCACGCCTTCGCGCTCGACCCGCAAACCCCATTCCATGGATTCTTCAGGTGGTGCGACGGTGAAATCCATAAATAAGATGCCACCGAGTTCCGGGCCAAAATAGTGCCCGATCTCTAGCGCCACGAAACCGCCGAAGCTGTGGCCTACCACCATGGGTTTGTCGCCAAGCTGTGCGGCCTGACAGACCGCCCACACCTCATCGGCGAAATTTTTACCGGTGTAGCGCTCGCGCCAGCCGCTGTTGCCGTTACCGGATAGGTCGATTGCCGCTAAACGAAAGCGGTCAGCTAGAAAAGGCGCAGTAAAGCGCCACCATTCCAAGTGAGCATTGCTGCCGTGAATCAGTACCACTCCGGGCTTGCCCACCTCGCCCCATGTTTCAAAGGCGATATCGATGCCATCGACGGTGACGCTGGCGGACTGCGACGGGCAATCCATGGCGGTGGTGAACCAAAACGGTAAATCTGACACGGTACTGCTCCGGCAAAAGCGCCATACCCTACACGCTGAGCTGGCTATTTTCACCCGCCGCCCGCCTAGAGACTGTTGGGCAACGGTACTAGACTGGGGCATGCGTTTTGTTACCGATTCACAAGTCATCGATTGCCCATACTGCGGCGAAAGCTACGAGCTGATCGTTGATGCCAGCGAGAGCGAGCAGCGTTACATTGAAGATTGCTATGTGTGCTGTGCGCCCATTCAATTCACCGTAACGGTAGCGCCAAATGGGGAAGTATTTGTGCTCGCTCAGCACGAAAATGATTGTTAGCTGCTGCTATGTGTCTCGCGCCAGCAAGGAGTTGAGAGGGAGCAGATAGTGTAGAGAAAGGAGATAGCAGCGAGGGGATGCAGAGGGTAGAGAGGTTAGAGAGGTTAGAGAGGAGAGAGAGGAGAAAGTTGTGGAGCATTTCTTAGAAGACATTGTCGTGGTCGATGCGGCCACGTTTTTGGCCGGTCCCGGAGCCGCCACCATGCTGGGGGATTTCGGTGCCAAGGTGATCAAGATTGAGCCGCCCCGCGGCGATGGTTACCGCGCATTGGTGGGTCGCTATCCGGTGCCCTACCACTGGCTGCTAACTGCACGAAACAAAAAATCCTTGGCGTTGGATCTGAGCAAGGATGCTGGCCAAGCGCTCATGCATCAGCTAATCGCCAAGGCCGATGTGATGACCACGAACTTCATGCGCAGCCAGCTTGAACGCTACCAGCTGACCTATTCCATCGTGCAGGCTATCAACCCGCGACTGATCTTTGCGCACATTACTGGCTATGGGGATGCAGGCCCAGAGGCCGACCGGCGCGCCTTCGATGTCACCGGCTGGTGGGCACGTTCGGGCATGATGGAGTTCGTCCGTGACCCGGATCAAACACCGCTGATGCCCGCACCGGGTATGGGCGACCACTCTACAGCTACCGCCTTGTTCGGCGCGATTATGAGCGGTTTGTATAAGCGTGAGCGAACCGGCGAGGGCTGTCATGTCAGCACGTCGCTGGCGGCCAATGGGGTGTGGGCCAACGGCATGGCGCTGCAGGGCGTGGTTGCTGGTAATGATCTGGCTGAACACCGTCAGAACACTGGCTGGGTGAATCCGCTGAGCACGGCCTATGGCTGCTGCGACGGCAGTTACCTCGTGTTGACCATTATCAATACCCAGCGCGAGTACCCCCAGCTATGCGAAGCGCTAGGTCACCCCGAGTGGCTGCAAGACGAGCGTTTTGCTGACATCCGGCAGGCCATGCGCAATCGCGATGTACTTCAGCAGATGATCAGCGATGCGTTTGCCCAGCTAACCTTCGCGCAGGCTGCCCAGCGACTCGATGCTCAAGGCATTACCTATGCCAAGGTACAAACCATGTCCGAGGTGCTGGCCGACGAGCAGCTACGCGCGGCGGGTATTGTGGTGGAAACCGGCGACAGCCAAGGCGACTTTGATCTGACCATAGCCAGCCCGATCAATATGGTGGGCGAGCCGAAGAAGCATCCCCAGCGCGCGCCAAACATTGGCGCCGACAGTCTCACGGTGCTGCGCGACCTCGACTTTGCAGAGACCTACATTCAGGAGCTACTCAGCACCGGCGTCGTTGTTGATGGCAGCGCTGCGTAAGACGCCTAGCCTGCGCAGACCGTTGGGTTACCCATTTGTTCTGCATAGGCTTCTACCGCCTGCCATACGCGCAGCGTATTGCCGCCCATAATCTTGTTGATGTCAGCTTGACTGTAACCGCGGCCGCGTAAGCCCTCCATCAGATCGCCGTAGGTAGAGGCGTCTTTCAAGCCGATGGGCAGTGAATCGCCTACGCCGTCTGTAGCCTGGCTGACATCGACATAGCCGCGATGCAGGCGAAAGGGTATGTCGATGTGGGTATCGATGATCAAGGTTTGCTCGGCGGTAGCGCTGGCGTCCACCGCCGCAGTAGAGGCTGTATCGCTGCAGGCGGCGGCGAAAAGACTCAGCGAAACCAGTGCAGCAACGCGGGGCAAGGTAAGAGTCAGCATAGAGTCAGGCTTCCTGTGAATTTGATGAGCGAGCAGCGGCCTATGGCTCGACGGCCGTTTTTATTCTAGTGTTTCAGCGCGCGGTTTCGCCCAAACACTAGTTTGTGGCGTGCCCATATTCCAGTGTTCTTTGAACGGGAGGATCCATGATCGAATTTCACAGCCCGCTGGGCGAGCGTGCGACCCCTGCTGACCCCTATACCCTAGGTATTGATTTGGTCGCGCACACCCAGCCCGTGGTCGGCTTGCTGGCCAATGGTTTTCCAGACTCGGAAAACTTTCTTCGCCATATTGGCACCGAGCTAGAGCAGCTTATTGATGGTATCGAGGTACGTGTTTGGAATAAGGGCAATGCCTCCATCGCCGCCCCAGACACCATGCTCGAAGAGATCCAGTCTCAATGCGATGCGGTCATCGCCGCTTATGGGCACTGAGGCAGCTGTACTACCGGCACCGTGCGTGACGGCATCAATACAGCAAAGCGAGGACTGCCCTCGGTCGCCTTAGTGACTGAGGATTTTTGGCCACAAGGCAACTTTACCGCCGACAGCTTGGGCATGCCCCAAGTACCACGGGTGAAACTGCCCCATCCTCTGGCTGGCACCGGCCAAGAGCATTTGCGCGCGGTAGCCAAAACCATGGTGCCCTTGATTGTCGAGCAGCTGAAAAATGACTGAGCTGATGCTGGCCAATGACGAGAGCGATGCGCTTGAGGTTATGCACAGCGCGGGCATGACCGACGGGCTGCCAGTGGTTATCCCCACCCCAGAGCGGGTTGCCAGCACGGTGCTGGCCAGCGGTCAGGACGCGGACATGCAGCTGGGCGTCATGGGGCCTGCTGGCGGCGTGGCTACGATAGAAAAAGTCGCCGTCGCGGCGGTGATGGCAGGCTGCTTGACCGAGCACCTGCCCGTGGTCATCGCGGCAGTGCAGGCCGTGCTGCAGGATGCGTTCGATCTTGCACAAATGCAGTCGACTACCCACTGCACCGCGCCGCTGATCATCGTCAACGGCCCCGGCCGATTGAGCTGCGGTCCTATTGCCAGTGGTTTTGGCGCGCTTGGCCCGGGCCATCGCGCTAACGCCAGCATTGGTCGCGCCCTGCGTTTGTGCATGATCAATATCGGTGGTGCCAAGGCTGGCGAGTCAGATATGGCCTTACTCGGCCACCCGGGTAAGTTCACCTACTGCCTTGCTGAGGACGAAGAGCATTCGCCCTTTGCGCCCATGCACCAAGATTTGGGTTACGACATTGACGAGACCGTGGTCACCGTAATCGGCGCCGAAGCGCCCCATTCGGTCATCTATAGTGGCGATGCCGATGACCCCCAAGATGCGCAGAAACTGCTGGAAGTGCTGGCCATCGGGCTGGCCAATATGGCGACGAATAACGCTGTGCTCACCGGCGGCGGGGCGGTAGTCGTACTGAACCCGGAGCATGCAAAAATTCTCGCCGACGCCGGTCTCGATCGCGCTGCGATTTTGCAGCGGCTGTTTGAATTAACCGAATACCCAACCGAGCGTCTGGGCTACTTTGCCGCCGGTTTCGCCAGCCGCATCAAGGATAAGACCTATCGCTGTTTTCGCAGGCCACAAGACATCCTACTGTTGATGGCCGGAGGCAGTGGACTGTACTCCATGGTCATGCCGTCTTGGTGCGCGGGCGCCCACCAGAACCGCTACGTTAGCCAGCGCGTCGAGCTGGACTTATACTGCGAAATTCCTGGGTTGGGCGACGCCTGACCACCGATTATCGCCCACACCGATCACTACGGAGTCTTTCATGACCGTTATCAAGCAAGATGATCTGATTCAGAGCATCGCCGACGCTCTGCAGTTTATTTCTTACTATCACCCGACGGATTTTATTCGCGCCATGCGCGGAGCGTGGGAGCGCGAGGAATCGCCAGCGGCTAAGGCCGCGCTCACTCAGGTGCTGGTGAACTCGCGTATGTGCGCCATTGGCAAGCGGCCAATCTGCCAGGATACCGGCATTGTTAACGTGCTGATTTGTGTTGGCATGGACGTGCAGTGGGACGCGGACATGGCCTTTGAAGACATGATTAACGAGGGCGTGCGGCGCGGTTATACCCACCCAGACAATGTCCTGCGCGGTTCGGTGTTGTCCGACCCCAACGGTGCTCGGGCGAATACCAAGGACAATACTCCCGCCGTGGTACACACCAAGATCGTCGCCGGAGACAAAGTAGAGATAGAAGTTGCCGCCAAGGGCGGGGGTAGTGAGGCCAAGGCGAAGTTCGCCATGCTCAATCCTTCCGACTCCGTAGTGGAATGGATTCTCAGCGTGGTGCCTACCATGGGTGCGGGTTGGTGCCCACCGGGCATTCTCGGGGTTGGCATTGGCGGTACGCCAGAAAAGGCCATGTTGCTCGCCAAAGAATCCTTGATGGAGCCATTGAACATGCACGAGCTGCAGGCCAACGGAGCCAGCGATGCGGCCGAAGAGCTGCGTATGGAGCTGTTTGAGAAAGTGAATGCCTTGGGCATCGGCGCTCAAGGCTTGGGTGGTTTGACCACGGTGCTTGACGTGAAGTTGAAGGAATACCCCACCCATGCCGCCAACAAGCCCGTGGCGATCATTCCCAACTGCAGCGCGACGCGGCATGTGCACTTTACCCTCGATGGGTCCGGCCCGGCCCAGTTCACGCCGCCGGATCTTGCCGAATGGCCTGACATCGAGTTCGAACTGGGCGACGAAGTTAAGCGTGTCAACCTAGATACCCTGACGCCAGCCGAAACCCAGTCTTGGAAGTCGGGTGACACCCTGCTGCTATCAGGCAAGATGCTGACCGGTCGTGACGCCGCGCACAAAAAGCTGGTAGACATGATCGACAAGGGCGAAGAGCTGCCGGTGGATTTCACCAATCGCGTGATCTACTACGTCGGCCCCGTGGATCCGGTACGAGAGGAAGTGGTCGGCCCAGCCGGTCCAACAACCGCTACGCGCATGGATAAGTTTACCCGAACCATGCTTGAGCAGACCGGTCTGCTGGGCATGATCGGCAAGGCTGAGCGGGGCAAAGTCGCGATAGACGCCATACGCGACAACAAGGCGGTTTCAATGATCGCCGTAGGCGGCGCAGCCTACTTGGTTGCCAAGGCCATCACCAATTCAACCCTGCTGGCATTTCCAGAGCTTGGTATGGAAGCCATCTACGAGTTCGAGGTGAAGGATATGCCGGTGACCGTCAGCGTAGACGCCAACGGTGAATCGGTACATATCGAAGGGCCGAAGATTTGGTCAGCGAAAATCGCCGAGCGAATACCTGCGCTGCAAGCCTAGCCTCGCCTTTAGCCTAAGCCTGCGTATCGAGGTAGCGCTCTGCGTCTAAGGCTGCCATGCAGCCAAATCCCGCACTGGTGATGGCTTGGCGGTAAATGTGGTCGGCTACGTCGCCGGCAGCGAACACGCCGGGCACGCTGGTTGCTGTCGCATTGCCATCAATACCGCTCTTTATCTGAATATAGCCGCCTTCCATATCGACCTGATCGGCGAAAATGCCTGTATTGGGCGTATGGCCAATGGCTATGAATACGCCGGATAAATCGACTTCTTTTTCAGCACCGGCATTTTCTCGAATGCGCATGCCCGTCACACCCATATCGTCACCCAACACCTCGGCGAGTTGATGGTTCCAGATAGGCTTGATGTTGTCTTTGGCCAGCAGCCGATCCTGCAAAATCCTCTCCGCCCGCAGGGCATCGCGGCGGTGCACCAGATAAACGGTCTTCGCAATATTCGACAGATACAGCGCTTCTTCTACGGCGGTATTGCCGCCGCCGACCACGGCAACATCTTGACCGCGATAAAAGAAACCGTCGCAGGTCGCACAGGCGCTAACGCCCTTGCCAAGAAACGCTTCTTCACTGGGCAGACCTAAGTACTGGGCCGAAGCGCCGGTAGCGATAATCAGAGCATCACAGGTATAGGTGGCCTGATCGCCCATTAAGGTCAACGGCTGGCCGGTTTGAGTCAGTGACGTAGTGTGAATGTGATCATTGACGATGCTCGCGTCGAACCGCTCCACATGCTCGGCCATTTGCATCATCAGCTCTGGCCCCTGAAGCTCCGCGTGTCCACCGGGCCAGTTTTCGACTTCTGTGGTGGTGGTTAACTGCCCACCCACTTCAACGCCGGTAATTAGTACGGGTTGGAGGTTTGCCCTAGCGGCATACAGTGCGGCGGTATAACCAGCGGGGCCTGAGCCCAGCACGATAAGACGATGATGTTGGGTGTCGCTCATAAAACAGTAGCCTTAACAAACGCGCTCGGTCTGTAATGACCGAAAATCTGAGCGTTAGTGTAGTGAGATGGCGCGCGCGAACAACCGTTCGGCAGCAGTTTCCAGAGACAGAATTAAACCATACCCTCGTCGCGCATGGCCTTGATCTGATCGAGGCTATAGCCCAGCTCACCGAGAATGTCGTCGGTATGCGCGCCCAGCGTTGGGGTTGGGCCTTGAATACTGGGGTTGCCCGGCTCCGCCACATGCGCAGCTCTGACTACCTTCACTGACTTATTTGGGTACAGATGATGGGCCAGCTCAACGAATACTTCGCGGTGTGCGAGCTGGGGTTCCTCGGCGATGGTTGGGAAATCTTGTATCGCTGACACCGGCACGCCGATGGCATCCAGCGCCTCCAGCCAGTACTCCGTGGTCTGGGCGGCAATCATTGGCGCAATCAACCCATGCACCTCGTCACGTCGCGCCAAGCGTATGGTTGGTTCGTTAAATTCTGCATAGCGCTCTGGCATACCCAGCTCGGTAAAGAGCGCCTGTACTTGCGTCTCTTTCATAGCGATTACCTGCACATAGCCGTTACTGCTGGCAAACACATTTGAGGTAGGTTGTTTGGTGGGGGACGCGTTGCCGTTAAGCTCCGGTGCCTTGCCGGTGACCAAGTAGCCGGTCATTTGCGGTGACTGCATGAACATCGCCGTGTCGAGCATGGAAACATCTACGCGCTGACCCTCGCCGGTATTGGTGCGCCGCAGTAGCGCCGCAGTAATGGCGAATGCTGCGTTCAGCGCCGTGCTCATATCCACGGAAAAGTAGCCTGAACGCACCGGGCCGGTTTCCGCGTGCCCGCTGATACTCATCATGCCGGAGTAGGCTTGAATAGCCCCGTCGAAAGCAGGCAGGTTGGCTCTCGGCCCGGTCTGGCCGAAGCCCGAAATTGAGGCGTAAACCAAATCGGGCTTAATGGCTTTCATGGCTTTAAAGCTAAAACCTAGGCGTTCGATGGTGCCAGGTTTGAAGTTCTCGACCAGGACATCAGCCTCGGCCACCAGTTTGTGCACTATCTCCTTGGCCTTAGGATTTTTCAGGTCAAGGGTCAGACTGCGCTTGCCCAAGTTGGCTGCCAAGAACGACGGCGCCATACCATCGCTGCTGGCAGACATCAGTCCGCGAGTCATATCGCCACCTACCGGCTGTTCTACCTTAATGACTTGGGCACCCAGCTGGGCCATCAGTTGCGTAGCGAAGGGTCCGGCCAGCACTTGGCTGAAATCTAAAATACGAACCCCGGTTAATGCTTGTTCGCTCATATTGCTCCGTCTGTTGTTGGTGTTGGGTTAAGAGCGCCTGACCAGCTCAAAAACCCAGAGATTATTGCTGCTTACTTGCTGCTGCATGTCCGCCATTAACTGCGCTGTGATGGGTGGTTGAACGTCCATATACTTGCGCGCGAGTTCGCTCATGATGGGCGTCAGTAGTTCCGCGTCCTTAGTGCGCTGCAGGTGCACCTCGTAGACGTTGCCGTCGATGCGCAGCAGGGCGTTACCGTTTTTCTCTGCGTGCATTGGCCAGTGCTTCCAGATTTTGCCAACCGTCGAGTTCATGTAACCCGAAGGGATGAAGATGCGACGGTTGTGCTCCATGATCCAGGAGGTGCGTGAACTGACCGGCTCTGCAAGCTGAAATTCCACCGTGTTGAGCTCCTTGGCAAAAGACCAATCCGCTGGCGCGGGTTGCGACGCCTCGCTGAATGCTCCACCGGGCACCATGCCCCACGGGGCGTCGGCGAAGCCCATCGCAAATAAAAAGACGAACACGGAAATAACGCTGGCGACCAAAATTTTTAGCAGTGCTTTCGCAGTAGATATGAGTGTGTTCATGCGTTCCCCCAAACAGCATAGACGAGATACCGGTAGCGAGTGTATACCAAGCCAAACTGGGTCGTGTAGCGACCAAGTCACGCAAACAACATAAGCCGAGGAGCCAAAACGAATATGGGTGCAGCACTAATAACCGGAGCCTCAGCAGGCCTTGGCGCGGAATTTGCGCGACAGCTGGCGGCTAATGGATTAGACCTCGTGTTGGTCGCAAGACGGCACGACAAACTTAGCGAGGTGCAACAGCAGATTGAGTCTGCGCACCCGACCACAGGCATTACCCTTATCGAAGCAGATTTGAGTGACCCCCGCGCACCAGAAGCGATTGCGACGCAATTGGCGGACGCCGGCATACAACTGCATTACTTGGTGAACAATGCGGGCGCCTCCGGCCCGAGACTGCTGCAGGATCCAGACTGGCCGGCACATCAGGCCTATCTCACACTGATGATGACGAGTATCGCCGAGCTATGTCATCGCTTGATGCCAGCCATGCTCACAGCGGGCCATGGACGGGTGATCAACGTGGCATCGGTAGCCGGGCGCATCGCTAGCGGCGGCGATAGCCACTATGGACCGTCTAAGGCCTATGTCATAGCCCTGTCTGAAGCACTGGCGCTTACCGTCAAAGGGCAGGGGGTCAACGTCAGCGCACTGTGCCCCGGCTTTACGCATACCGACTTTCACGCCACAGCGGGCATGGATGACATCAAACAAACCACTCCAAGCTGGCTTTGGTACGGTGCCGAAGAAGTTGTTCGAGAAGGCATCGACGGGGTGGAGCGAGGTAAGCCCATTGTGGTCTCTGGCAGGCTTTACCGCTGGCTCGATCCGCTGATGCAATCGGTATGGACGCGCTGGATGTTCAAAGGGCAGGGTATACCAGAGTCTTCTCAAGACTCATAAGCACTAACAAATTTCCGGCGCCCGGGCATGTCGAGTCGATTGACAGAAAATCGAGAATCGGTACCATACGCGACCTCGAAAGAGTGCTGAAAGACGGGTGTTTAGCTCAGTTGGTAGAGCGGCGCCCTTACAAGGCGTAGGTCAC
>PCCE01000060.1 GCA_002731575.1 Gammaproteobacteria bacterium
CATTTACGGTTTTGAGAGATATTGGTATCCCTGTAGGTTTGTTTGGCGCGTTAGCTGGCGCTTTTGGGATATCGCTCAACCTCACCGACTACGCTCAGGTTTACAGTTATACGGCACTCATGCTGATCACCGGTCTGTATGGAGGAATAGTTTCTGGCATTGGAGTTTTCGTCGCCGGCCAAGACCTAACAGAAAATTTGATTCCACGCTCACCCAAGGCTATCTACTGCGCAACCTGCGGGATGTTGGCCCTCTGTCTTTGGGCTATGGAATCTTCTGCAGGGATAGGGCCCTATGTGACGCCTATTTTGATTGGTATCTTTATCAGTGTTTTTTCTCTAGCGCTAGCGACCAGAAAAAAACTCATACAGCAACAATAGCTGATGCTGCTTTTTTTTCTTCGATTATCTGCGTACTCGTTGGGTTGATCGCACGCTTCGCTGATTATGTTCAACTGGGCATTAAGATCTCAATGGGAGGCTTGGTTATTGGTTTACTGCTTTATATTTCCGCTCTTTGCGTTTCCTACGGCACCGGCGGACAGGCCGAAATTAACGGTCAGAGGCAGAACTGGCACTGGTTAGAACTCTCCGGTTTTTTGATCTTTATGTACTTTGCACCAGAGACCCTTAGAGAAGTTTTGTCTGCATAATAGATCTTCGACAGGAATTTGTAGGCAAAGGTCTGAGGGAGCAATCATGAAAAACATCATCACAGGTTTGCTTTTGTCACTGATGAGTACTGGTGGTTGGGGTGAGAAGCGGGCCAAAGAGCGGTATTACTGACGTGAGATTTAGCGGGTGATGCGGGAGGCCGAGCTGGCGATACACGAGCGCGCGCGCGGGAAGATTAGCACAGTGGGGGCCTTTTTGGGGTCCTTTTTGCTAACGAACAAAGGAAAGATCAACGAATACTGTTCAATTGGGCGTTATTCGAACCCCAGACGACCCACCATTTTTCCAAATCAAGGCTCCTCATCAAACGTCGCTCTGGCGTTACTCTCTCTAACTTACTGACGCGGTCGCTTTAACCATCGGCGGTAGCGCAGGCAAAGCGAGGAAGCGGTTACCTTCAGAAAAAGCCGGTCGGTTAGAGAAGTGCACTAACTTTATGGATACAGAATGACCAAGGTACTTATTACTGGAGCGAGCGGATTCATCGCTGGCCACTGCATAATCGAGATGCTCAATCACAGCTATGAGGTGCGCGGCACTCTGCGCGATACAGGGCGCGGCGAAGCGCTGAAGGCAAACTTGGCTAAGCATTCAGATCGAATCGATGCCCTTGAGTTTGTTGCGGCAGATCTGATGGATGAAGCGAGCTGGGTAGAAGCCGCTCGCGACTGCGACAGCATTTTGCATATGGCCTCGCCGGTACCCGTTGTACAGCCCGCCGACGAGAACGAAGTTATCGTGCCGGCGAAAACTGGCACGCTCAACGTGCTTGAGGCCGCCACCGCCAACGGCATCAAACGAGTGGTTTTAACCTCGTCTGTGGCCGCCGTGATGTCTGGCAGTCGAGACAGTGGTACGTTCACCGACCAAGATTGGACAGACCTGTCGCGGACGGACTTATCTCCCTACGTCAAAAGTAAAACCGTGGCGGAAGCTGCCGCGTGGGACTATGCCGAGCAAAACGAGCTGGAATTGGTGAGTGTGAACCCGGCCTTAGTGTTGGGGCCAGCGTTAGAGTCGGATTATGGTAGCTCTCTGGAGGCACTGTATCTGCTGATGACCGGTGCTTACCCCATTCTGCCTAAACTGGGCTTTGAGATTGTCGACGTTCGTGACGTGGCCGTACTGCACCGACTGGCGCTGGAATCTTCCGAGGCGGCGGGGCAACGCTATCTGTGTGCTAACGGTTTCCGGTGGTATGTTGATATCGCCAAAACAGTGAAGGCCGCGCACCCGCAACTCAAAATCCCGACGTCGCAAATGCCCAATGGGGTGGCGAAAATTGCGGGGATTTTTCTCAAAGAGATCAAACAATTTCTCCCAGATCTTGGGCGTCTCAAAGAAATCGACAACGCACCTGCTCTGGCACTGGGCTGGCAGCCTCGTGATGCCGATACGGCGATTAGGGATGGTGCGCAAAGTCTGGTTGATTTGAAAATTGTCTGAGAGACTCGGTCAGCCTGGCGTTGCTCAGTTAAGGGGTCTGGCTAGGGGACAATACGGCGCGCGCGTAAATCGTCTAGCCAGTAACAAAAACTTTCCTCGCTATTGTAGGTCTGAGTAAATCCGGCCTGATGGATCTTGACCGTGCTGACGAAAATCGGGGGCGGTGCCTCACTCGCACCATAAGCAAAACACAGGTCTGCATAGTGGTGAGATTCACCGACTATTTGCTCCAGCGTATTGGGTGCAAGGTTATGATGCGCAACGATGTTTTGCCAAAGCGCCTCACGCGGCATTATGTAGTCCGCCACCGAGAGCGATTCATCCTCACCCAGCGGTACACCCAAGGTCTGGGCTATGGTCGGCCACATGTCGCGCCAGCTAAAAACCTCCCCATTGGTCAGGTTATAGGTCTCTCCCTGCGCGCATTGATGGGTTGCCGCCCAAAGGCACGAGTCTCCAACCAAACGCACATCGACTGCCTCCAGGGCTCTCTCCACGCCGCCGGGAAAAGCCAATGGCAATCCTTCTGCTTGGCGTAGCGCAGCATAGACACCAACCACTGGCGGTAGATTCATAACAACGCCGTGGTTGGGGCCTACAATCATCTGAGGCCGCAATATGGTGAAGGCATAGTCGAAGTGCTTGGCGTGAGCGCGTAAGAAGTCTTCTTGCAGCCAGTAAAAATTTGGGTGCTCTACCCGAGGGTGGCTCTCTCTGGCCGGAACTCGCATTGGCCCCACCATGGCGCCATAAGCCTTGGTGCCTTGAAGCAGTGTGACATGCTGTAAGCGGTTGGACACCGTCACCGCATTAAGCAGGTTTTCAAGCATTTGTCCGTTGCTGTTGATTTGTTCCGGATCAGACCAGCCGTTAACAAGTCCTGGAAGTTCGAAAACCGCGGTATAAACCACATGGGTGATGCCCTGAAACTTCCTACAGGCATCAGCGCAAGCGTCCTTGTCCTGTAAATCCATGGCGACAAACTCAATGTTTGCGTGGTTCAGTAGCTCCGGACGGCGTCGTGATGCTGCGATTACCTGCCAGCCCTCGCGTGCAAAGCTAATGGCTGCAGCGGTACCCACCAACCCACTGGCGCCGACGATCAATACTTTGTGCTGCATGACTCCCTCATTTATCATACCTTTAGCCTCGTTCAGCTTAACGCAAATGACGAATAGCGTGACGAAGGGGGCGAATCAAGGCAGCAGTTTCCTGTGCGAGGTGATCTCAAGAACTGCACGAGAGCGTAGAACAGCCGCTGCGGTTACGTGCCCACTCCGGACGCTTCGCTGCGTATTCGTCCATACCGTCTTGCAAGGTATAGGGTTGCTCGAGTACTCGCATCCACTGGTTGAGTCTTGCGAGGTTGCCTTGCTCTGCGTCATCAATGGCCAGCTGAGCTAGGTAGTTACGCGGCACATACAAGGGATTAGTACGGTTCATTAGTGTTGCTCGCGGCTCATCACCCTGACCTTGCAGCCGTGCGGCCGCCAGATAGTCCTGCAGCCAGCGCTTGGTTTGGGTTTGCAAATCTCGGCTGATGCTCTGAGGCGTGTAGTAAGCGTCGCGCAGCAACTCCGCGTCAATTTCAGCGTTTTTGACATTGGCTAAGTGACGATAGAACAGCGTCATATCAGTTTCCGTTTCCTGCAGCAGGCTCAGTAAGCGTTCGTTTAGCCCATTGTCGAATTCGGGCAATCCGAGTTTGTTAGCCATCATGCGCTGCCACCGTGCTTCATAGCTGGTACTAAAGCGGCCGAGTGCTTCCTCAAGCGGCTTCGCTTCTTCTATCAGCGGATAAATACTGTTGGCAAGCTGTAATAGATTCCACTGCGCCACGCCGGGCTGCTGGCCATAACGGTAGCGGCGCTGGCCTGCATCGGTGGTATTGGGAGTCCAGTCTGGATCGAACCCTTCGAGCCAGCCGTAGGGCCCGTAGTCGATGGTCTCGCCAAGAATGGAAAGATTGTCCGTATTCATCACCCCGTGCACAAAACCAACGCGCATCCAGTGCACTACTAATGCGACAGTGCGTTGGCAAACTTCGTCGAACCAAGCCAGATATCGCTCTCTGGGGTCCGAGTAGCTTTGCGCAATGGCAGGAAATTCGCGCTCAATAATGAAGTCGACAAAGTTGGCCAGCAGATCGGTTTCTTGTCTGGCTGTTAACATTTGCAGATGTCCAAAACGCACGAAGCAGGAGCTCACCCGGCAGACCACGGCGCCTGGCTCTAGTGCCGGATGGCCGTCATAGAGCATGTCGCGCATGACTTGCTCGCCAGTGCTGACCAGCGACAGCGCCCGGGTAGTGGGTACGCTAAGGTGGAACATAGCCTCAGAGCAAACGTATTCGCGCAACGACGAGCGCAGCACGGCGAGTCCGTCGGCGGTGCGTGAGTACGGGGTTTCCCCTGCACCCTTGAGCTGCAACATCAAATGGCCGTCAGCGGTTTTTACCTCGCCGAGATTAATTGCCCGTCCGTCGCCAAGCTGGCCAGCCCAGTTACCAAACTGATGGCCGCCATAACAGGTTGCGTGGGGGTCCATGCCCTCCAGTTGGTGGTTGCCGGCAAACACCTGTAAGAAGGTGTCGCTTTGGCAGTCCTCTGAGCTTAGTCCCAGTAGCTTGGCGGCGCCATTGCTGTAGTGCAGCAAACTTGGAGCCGCCACAGGTGTTGGTGCTACGCGCGAATACATGGCGTTGCGTATTTGGCGGCGGGCGCTGCCGGTCTGGGGGTCCGCTGGTAATTGGGAGGTAAAGGCGTTTTCAAAAATCAGTGAATGCATAGCGTATGTGCTGCTGACGAAAAGTTTACAGAATAAGCCCTCAGCAGCCTGAAGACGAACAAAATCACCCAACGAAACAATTACGCTAGCACTCGCCCTTGGCGCTTTCTGGGTGTATGTTTTGCTGCAAGTAAGCGAGCGAATAAGGGAGAAGCATATGGCTGAAGCAATACAAACAGACGCATTTGACGCTTATGCAATTGCGCTGGAAGACTTTGATGTCAGCAGCGCTCGTCTGATGCAAAGCAATAAACACTGGGACTTTTTCGCGCGACTGCGCGACGAGGCGCCGGTCCACTACTGCAAAGACAGCATGTTCGGGCCTTACTGGTCGATCACTCGCTTTGCCGACATCATGGAGATCGAAAAAAATTGGCAGGACTTCTCGTCTGATCTTGGCATTACCCTGACCGACCGACCTGAGGATTTCTCTACCCCCAATTTTATTGGCATGGACCCACCCAAGCACGACCAGCAGCGGCACACCGTGCAGGGGGTGGTGGCGCCAATGAATCTACAGAAAATGGAAGGCCTAATTCGCCAGCGTGCACAGAGTATTCTCGACTCTTTGCCCCTGGGTGAGACCTTCAATTGGGTAGATCTGGTGTCTGTTGAGCTAACCACACAGATGCTCGCCACCATTTTCGACTTTCCATTTGCGGATCGTTACAAGCTTACCTATTGGTCTGATATGGCAACCTCGGGTGAACTGGCTGGCGGGCCAACACCAGAGGCAGAGCGGCGCGCTGCCCTGCTGGAATGTCTTGAATACTTTACCGCGCTGCGCGAAAAGCGTGGCAACGAGCCACCAAAAATTGATCTGCTGTCGATGTTGGCCCACGGCAAGGACACACAGAATATGCCGCCCATGGAGTTTCTTGGAAACTTAGTGCTGCTTATTGTCGGCGGCAACGACACTACGCGTAATTCGATATCCGGTGGCGTGCTGGCGTTGAATCAAAATTCCGGCGAGTACGACAAGCTGCGGCAAGATCAGTCGCTGATACCTAATATGGTGTCGGAAATTATTCGCTGGCAAACACCGCTGTCCTTTATGCGCCGCACGGTAACTCGCGACCTAGAGTTTCGCGGTCAGCAGCTGCATAAGGGCGACAAGGTTGCAATGTGGTACGTGTCCGGCAATCGCGACGAACGAGTGATTCCTGATCCGGACCGTTTTTGGATAGACCGGCCCAACGCGCGACATCACCTATCCTTTGGTTTTGGTCTGCACCGCTGCATGGGTAATCGTCTGGCAGAAATGCAGCTGCGGGTGCTTTGGGAAGAAATAATGCAGCGCTTTCGTTTTGTCGAAGTCGTAGGCGAGCCAGAGCGGGTGCAGTCGAGTTTCGTGCGCGGTTATTCGGAACTGCCAGTGCGACTGCATGCATGGTAACCCGGCTTAGATAACGTGATATTAATGATAAGCAGGGTGACAACCCGTGTGCGCCACGGGTCCGTGATAAGCGTGCTGAATAGGGTGCAAAAGCGAATACAAACGCGATGGGAGGAAGTGTGTCTTTATCGCAACTGAGTCGGTCGATAGAAGGAATGGTCGCCATTGTGACCGGTGCCGGTAGCGGTATGGGAGCAGCAACAGCGAAGCTGTTTGCTGACCAAGGTGCAAGGGTCGCGGCGCTTGATCTCAACGAGACCGGCGTCACCGCAGTGGTGGAAGAAATTAACGCCGCTGGCAAAAGTGCTCATGCCTGGGTGATCGACTTGGCCGATGGGCCAGCGATTGATCAGGTAATTGCCAGCATCGCGGAGCATTTTGGCGGCATTGATTTGCTGGTGAACAACGCCGGTATTTCGGTACCTGCACCCATAGACAACGACGGTTACGACACAGCGTGGGATAAGTCCTTGGCGGTTTTGCTCACTGCCCAGCAGCGCACGATTCGCGCCGCGCTGCCGCATTTACGACAGTCGGCCAATCCACGCATCGTCAATATAGCCTCTACTGAGGGCCTGGGTGCTACCAAGGGCGGTAGTCCCTATACGGCAGCCAAGCATGGTGTTATTGGTCTTACCCGTTCGCTGGCAGTGGAGCTTGGCAGTGAAGGCATTACCGTGAACTGTATCTGCCCTGGCCCAATCAAGACCGGTATGACCGAGGCCATTCCAGACGAGCAGAAAGCCATATACGCGCGTCGTAGAGTAGCCCTCAAACGGTACGCGGAACCAGAAGAGGTTGCCCACGGCACCCTAAATTTCTGTTTGCCCTCGGCGAGCTTTATGACCGGCACAGCGCTGCCCGTCGATGGCGGTTTGACCATTAAAAATGCATAGTGTGAAAACTCGCTTTAATCTGGCCTACCGTACTTGAGTCAGTCCTCAGACAAAGTTTCCTGGTCCACTTCCCTAGCCTTTGGCGCACCCGCCATTGGCGCGGGCTACATGTATCTGATTCTCAGCCTCTATGTGATGAAGTTTTCCACTGACGTACTGCTTATTGCGCCAGCGGTTATGGGTGCAATTTTCAGTCTGTCGCGTATATGGGACGCCATCTCGGACCCGCTGGCGGGCTATCTCAGCGACCGCACGACATTGCGTCTAGGGCGGCGGCGTACATGGATATTGGCCAGTTGCCTGCCAATCTCGGCTGGCTTTTATGCCGTCTTCGCGCCGCCCATGGATATGCAGGGTGCAGACCTCACACTGTGGATGACCATTGCTATCATCGGCTTTTATTCCGCCATGACGCTGTTCTTTGTGCCGCATATGGCCATGGGCGCAGAGTTATCTACCGACTATCACGAGCGCAGCCGACTGTTTGGTGTGCGCCACGTGTTCTATACGCTGGGGTCGATTTTGTCCCTAGGCGCCATGTATGCTCTGATCAATGAAGAATTCGCTGACGGCGGCAATGTTCGGTTGCTGGCCCGAGATCTGGCATTTGTTGCCATTGGCATCATGGTGGTGCTGGTGGTTTATGCGGTAACCGCGCTGCGCGAGCGGCCGGAATTTCAGAACCGTCAGCAGGGTGGACCAATTAAGGCCTTCCGCGATATCTGGGGTAATCCCCATGCCCGGCTGCTCATTACCGTGACCTTTATTGAAAACGTGGGCAGCGCGGCTATTGCTGCACTAACCCTCTATGTCTCCCAGTACATTGTCGGCGCACCGGCCATGGCACCGCTGATTATTCTGGCCTACATGCTGCCCTCGTCACTGTTTGTGCCGCTGTGGCTGCCGCTGTCCAAGCGCTACGGAAAAATTAGAGTATGGATGTTTGGCATGGTGCTCACCGGCGTGTCTTTCGGAGGCATGTTTGCGCTGCCTTTCATCGACAGTATGGACCAACGTCTCATCGTAATTTTTGTGCTTGCGGCCTTTGCCGGGCTGGCAGCAGGCTGCGGTGGCACTCTCGGTCCGTCGGTACAGGGCGATGTCATAGATTATGATGAGTACATGACCGGCGAGCGCAAAGAAGGTTCTTACTTCGCCGCATGGAACTTTGTCTACAAAAGCGCACTAGGGGTAATGCTGCTGCTTACCGGCTTCGTCTTAGATTTCGCCGGTTTTGTGCCCAATGTGGAGCAGACCATGCAGGTGAAAATTGCCATGGTAAGCCTCTACGGCCTGTTTCCTTTAGTTTGTTACACCATAGGCGCGATATTGTTTAGTCGCTTTAAACTCGACGAATCAGCCTACGAGACCATACGCATCGAGCTAGATGCTCGACGCGCGCAGGCGCAAGCGGAGGCTAGTGGTTCAGCACAGGCTACTGGTCAGTAAACGCCACTGCTCAGTAAACGCTACCGGCCAGTAAAGTTGCCCGGTCGGCGTTCCGCGACAGCCTTCACGCCCTCGCGGTGATCGGCGGTTTGTTGCAGGCGATGCTGCTCTACAAACTCGTGATCGGTTTGGGCCTTTACCGCATCAGCCAAACCTTCACGCATGGTTGCGCGCACTGAAGCTACCGCTAACGGTGCATTTTCTGCAATTTCCCGGGCCAACTTAATAGCCTCGCTGCGCAGATTTTCTTTGTCCGTGAGCACGTCGGCTAGTCCCATGTCATAGGCCTCAGTGCCGCTGATACGACGACCGGTCAAAAAAAGCATATGGGCTTTTTGCTGGCCAATCAGTCGGGCCAGTGTGCGAGTGAGACCAAAGCCCGGATGAAAACCGAGCTTGACGAAGTTGGCAGTGAACCGTGCTTCTGGGCAAACCACCCGAAAGTCGGGCATCACCGCCAGACCAAAGCCGCCACCTACTGCGGCTCCCTGTACTGCGGCTACCACCGGAATGTTAGTTGCAAACAGTCTTACCGCGGCTGCGTATAGCGGATTTCCTTCCTCTACCTTGCGGTCTGCGCGCTCCTCGTTACCCGAGGCGCTCCCAAAATTATTGCCGGCGCAGAAGTGCTTGCCTTCACTGCATAGGACAATGGCTCGCACCTCGTCGCTGGCTTCCATCTTGCTAAACGCGTCAGCCAGATCGTTGATCATCTGGGTATCGAAAAAGTTATTCGGGCCGCGCTGTATTTCCACTACCGCAACGTAATCGGCCACAGTGATACCAAGGCCGTCGTAATTCATATCCTGCATGGTTTCCCCTCCTTACTGGTTAGGCAAAGGTGCCCAACGCTGATAGAGCAACCATAAGCCGCGAATAGCGCCAAAGGCAACGCCAGCAAAAATCAGATTAGCGGCAATACCGCGCAGCAAAAAGGGGATGCCAGCGGTGTAACAGGCGAGCCAACCCGCCAGCGTATTGGGGTAGTAGCCAACGGTCATCGGGGCGGCGTTGCTAATTAGGTAGAAAATCAGCGCGCTGATAACTGCCGCAGCACCAACGCTGAGAAACCCTACCCGTTTGAGCACTGGTGCGACTCCGGCGGCACCGGCAATATGCGCCAAATAAACCAGCGCCATGGCGGCAGTACCATAGGTGCCAATAATCGCGTCTACTGTTGCAACACTCACTAGCACTGGCAGCGGTAGCAGGTGGCGCGGCAGATAGGCAGCGGCCAGCATGCCGATGGTCCCCACGGTGGACATCCCTGCCGGATGCGGCAACAGATGCGATAGCGCTCCGACAGTGCACAAGGTGAGGGCTATCAGCCAAGGTCTGAGGTCTTGAGAGGAATTTGGGTGAGTCATAGCGCGTATCTTTTGCGAGGTCGATAACGGCAACTATAGTCAGCGTGGCGGTACTTGTCGTTGCATCTGCCTCAATTGTCGATGAACGAAATCACACCATGCCGCGCAAGCCTAGTTGCGGCAAGCTGGGTTTTTTGATTGGGGTATACTAGACCGCTTTGCTTCTAGGGATTGGCCACAGATGGCGAGTCGTGACATCTATTCCGTGCTGGCTGTGCCCAATTTCCGCTGGCTTTGGGTGGGCAGCCTTGGCTCGTCTTTCGCCATGAATATGCAGATTATCGCGCGCGGCTGGTTTGTTTACGACCTCACCTCATCAGCCATGGATCTGGCCTGGGTAACACTCTCCTTTATGTTGCCTTCTGTATTGTTTTCTTTGTACGGCGGCGTGTTGGCCGACCGCCTTTCAAAACGGCGTTTGATTGTAGTGGCCCAAAGTTTGAACGCTGTCGCCACGCTGATTATGGCGTGGATCATCTTTTCCGGCGCAGTGGTGTTCTGGGATTTCATTTGGTTCGGTTTTTTTAACGGCACGATTTTGGCGCTTTCCATGCCCGCCCGGCAGGCCTTTGTGCCGGAGCTGATTCCCCAGCCGCTGATATTTACGGCCATGGCGCTGAACACCACTGGCTGGAATCTGTCGCGCATAGTTGGCCCAGCGCTGGCGGGCCTGCTCATCGCTTGGCTGGCCGGCGGCGACAAGCAGTCGGCCTTCGGGGTAGGGGTGGTCTACTTGGTTATTGCCAGTTTGTATCTAATTTCCGCCTTGACTACGTTACTGGTCAACGTGCCCGGAGACTCCGTACAGACCCAACGCGATGGCACCTACCAAGAAATGCGCGAGGGGCTGGCCTACGTATTTGCCCATCCGCGAATTTTTGCCCTACTGCTGTTATCCATTATTCCGTTTCTGTTCGGCATGCCTCTAAACACCCTGCTTCCCGCCTTCAATCAAGACGTTTTAGGCGGCCACGCAGACAGCTTGGGTATTTTGGTGTCTGCCATGGGTGGCGGGGCCATTATTGGCTCCATGATGATGGCAGCCATGGGCGACATGCGGCGTAAAGGCCGTTGGCTTCTGCTCAGCAGCTTCGCTTGGGCTGGGGCGACTGCGGCCTTTGGCCTGAGTATCAATGTCAACGCGGCGCTGCTCGCCATATCGTTGATCGGTCTGGTCAGTGCGTGGAATATGTCACTAAACCGTGGATTGCTGCAGCATACGGTAGACGCCCATATGCGCGGGCGTATTATGAGCATTGATATGATGTTCCACGGCTTGATGCCAGTCGGCGTATTCCCGATCAGTTGGGTAGCCGAACACTACGGTGTCGGCAATGCGCTGATGGTGAGCGGTATTGCCTTTGCAGTGTTGATAGGCGCATCGTTGTTGCTGTCGGCGGCGGTGCGCGCCATGGCGACGGACACCCGCGTTGAAGTCAAACCGGTGACTTAGGCGAAATGGTTTGGGCCACTGAACAAGGCGGCAAAGAACCTCTGAGAAAACCAAAAAAAAGAACCTCAAGAACAGAACAGCAAAAAAATCCGGCAAAAAAACGGACCAGTAAACAAATAGGTGAATCCATGCAATGGGATCTAATTATCCGCAACGCCAAGGTATTCGACGGTCATGGCAGCCCGGGACGGGTTGGCGACGTGGCGGTCAAGGCAGGCAAAATTGCGGCGCTGGGCGGACGCTTGCCCACGGCAGAAAGTCAAGCGGTCCACGATGCTGAGGGCCAATGGCTGACCCCAGGTCTGCTCGATATTCATACCCACGAGGATTTAGAGGCAGAACTCGATCCGGGTCTACCGGAAGTAGTACGCCATGGCACCACGAGCGTGGTGGTGGGTAACTGCAGCATTGGCCTTGCCTTTGGTAATCAACGTCAGTCGGCTATGGACGCCGACCAAGACCCCATTGTCGACTGCTTCGCCCGGGTGGAGAACATTCCTAAATCCGTGCTGACTAAGACAGCAGACAAAGCCACATGGTCTACACCCGCAGACTATTTGAAGCACTTGGACGAGCTGCCATTGGCCGCGAACATGGCGCCTTTTTTGCCCCACTCCATGCTGCGTATCGAAGTTATGGGCCTGCATGACAGCGTTAACCGGCAACCGACGGCAGCCGAGCTTGATCGCATGGCTGGTATTCTCGATGAAGCCATGCAGGAAGGATACTTAGGCCTATCTACCGACGGCCTGCCCCTGCACTTCTTGGCCAATGAGCCGAACCTAAGTAAACGTATTCCAACTCAATATGCGGAGTTTGCCGAGTACAAACAGCTTACTGACGTGGTGCGTAAACACGACCGAGTCTGGCAAATGACACCGGCTACCGACAACGGCGGTCTCGCCGCCCGGCTGTTTATGCTCAGCAGCGGCCGGCTTTATGGCAAACCATTAAAAGTAACGGCTCTGGCTGCCATCGACAGCGTCAATAATCGCGCTAACTTGTTACAGGGGCTGCTGTTTGCCAATTTGCTCAACAGCAAGGCCTTGCAGGGTAACTTTCGTTTGCAGTGCCTGAGTGCGCCATTTCGCGTCTACTCCGAAGGCGCGGTGAGCCCACTAGCCGAGGCCGATCCGATGATGCGTCGTCTTATTGAAACCGAGCTAGACGATGTAGAGCGACGTCGGCAAATTCTGGCAGATCCACAGTTTGTTGAAGCCTTTCGCGCCATGTGGTCCCGCGGCAAAAGCGGTTTCAACATCGGGCATCTGCGGCGCAAGCTGCGGCTAGAAAAGGAATTTCTGACTCGCGATCTCAACGACATGCAGATTTATCGTTCCAGCGTGGCGTCGTGGCCCGGTCAGACCATGGCTTGGATTTACCACCGCTATCAGGCCTGGTGCCTGAACAGCGACAGCATTGACGATGCGCAAGAGGCTGAGGCTTTTACTGCGCTGGGCAAGAGTATCCGCGACGAGGGCGAATTTTTCCTCGGCCTGCTGCGTCACTTTGATACGGACCTGCACTGGTGCTATGTGGCGGCCAACAAAGATCCTGAAGTAGTTAAGCGTCTGTTGCTGCATCCAAAACTCTTGCCCGGCTTCAATGACAGTGGCGCACATGTCACCAATATGGCGTTTTTTGACGGCAACCTGCGGGCGCTTAAAATCGGCCTGCAAGAATCCGAGGACTGCTTCGCACATATGTTGTCGCGGCTCACCAGTGAGCCAGCGGAATTCTTTGGTCTTGACGGTGTTGGCAGTCTACGGGTGGGCAGCCGCGCCGACATGGTGTTACTTAACCCGCAACAGCTGGCCAACCATGATGGAGAAGCCAGTGTGCAGTATCAGTACCGCGATGTATTCGACTGCCATCAACTGGTAAATCGCGCCGATGGCGTGGTCGGCGGTGTCTTTGTCGGTGGTGAACGGGTTTGGAATGGTGCAGATTTTTGCGCTCAGCATGGGCAGCGTTCGCTGGCCGGTGCGCTGCGGGTCAGCAGCTCGCGAGCCTAGCCCCTCTTTAATTAGGCGGCGAAATGCGCTTCAGTTTGTCGAATAAGGCACAGATTGGCTCTTTGCTCAGGACCGATACTGCATAACCGATCACCTTGCTGGCAGTCTGAGGACGTTGGTTCCCCCAAACAAAGAGGAATATTGCAGTGAGCACAGCTTTGACAGCCGAACACGATGCACAGCCCCAGTCTACTGTTACACCGTTTGAGTTCCGCGGCGATGGCGCGGAGTTCTTCAAAATCTGGATCGTCAACCTGTTGCTGACCATTCTGACCCTCGGCATTTACTCCGCCTGGGCCAAAGTCCGCAGCAACCGGTATTTTTATTCTAACGTCTATCTTGAGGGTGAGAGCTTTCGCTACTTAGCGGAACCCATGCAAATTCTATTAGGCCGGTTGATCGCGGTGGCCTTTTTTGCAGTTTATATCTTGGCCGCGCAGCTAAGCCCTCTGGTGGGCGGTGTATTGATTATTCTGCTGACGATCGCCACGCCCTTCTTAGTGATCCGCTCACTGGCATTCAATCTACGTATGACCGCCTATCGGAATATTCAATTTCGCTTCGACGCCTCCTACGGCGAAGCGGCGATGGCGCTCTTGGTTTGGCCTGTTCTGGGCGTTCTTTCCCTTGGACTGCTTTATCCCTATGCCATGCTCAAGTCGCACCAGTTTCTTGTGCGCAATGCAGCCTATGGCACCACACCATTTGGGTACGAGGCCACAACTTGGCCCTATGGTCGTATCTTCCTGTATTTTCTGGGTATTTTGGTGGTCGTTGGTTTGTTCTACTTGGTGTTCTATATTCTTTTTCCACCTGCATTGATTATTGTAATGGCGGTGGGCTATGTGGTGGCCTTTGGTTACTTCACCGTAGCGCTGACCAATCTTTACTACGCCTCGGCGGGGCTCGGTGTTCACGGATTATCTGCAGACCTCGAAATGCCGGGTTATCTGCAAATTTTCCTGACCAACGCGCTATTCATCGTGCTGACACTCGGTCTTTATCTACCCTTTGCCCAAGTGCGGATGGCGCGTTATCGAGCTGAGCATATTTATTTTCTGGCCAACGGGTCTCTCGATGACTTTGTCGCGGCGGAACGCCGTCAGGTAAATGCCTTGGGTGAAGAGATGGGCGAAGTCTTCGACTTCGATATCGGCGTGGTGTAACGCCTGCCGCTCTATGTTGGGAGTTTGCTGACCATGGGCATTTTTACAGATGGTTAACGGCCGATTTGCCGACGGCATAACGTCCCGACTCAGGCAGGCCACACTAGAGCAGCGGGGTACATGGCTATTGGTGCGGGACGCTGACGGGGTGGTCTTGAACCGAACTCCGCAAAATATCGCAACTCTGTCTACGCGCCTTGGCAACACACCGCGGACGGTTAGCCTGCAAGCTGGTTCTGGGCAGCCTACCTTCGAAACAAGCGATCATGCTGGCATTGAAACTATTCTGTCCGAGCAAAAGAGATCCTCGAATTTTCTGTATCAGCTGGAATCGCACCTTGGTCTTATAGGTGTTGCTACGGTGTTCACCTTGGCCGCCGTGTTTTGGTTTGTCGTATACGCGGTCCCTGCAGGTGCCAAAGTTGTGGCAATGGCGCTGCCCGACCAACTGTTGGAGCAAGCGGGCGACCACAGCATCGGCCTGCTTGATCGCATCTATTTGGATCCAAGTGAGCTTAGTGCTGCCGAGCAAGCCCGGGTGCGAGAGGTGCTGGCACCGCATATTCCTGCAGGGCCTGAGTCGCTGTATTTTCGCAGTTGGGTGCCCAACGCGCTGGCGCTACCCGATGGCAGCGTTGTCTTTACGGATGAACTGATTGAGCTTGCCGAAAACGACGAAGAACTGATCGCCATTGCCTATCACGAACTTGGCCATGTGGAGCACCGGCATTTGATACGCCGCTCGCTGCAGGACTCTGCGGCAGTAATCGGCCTGTTTTTGCTCACAGGCGATCTTGGTGGTGCCGACTTTTTGACGGGTATTACAGCGACCATGGCGGATTTGGCCTACTCCAGAGACTTTGAGCGCGAGGCGGACGAGTATGCGCTCGACTCGCTAGCAGCCTTGGGCATCAGTAAGGAGCATTACCGGGTTATCCTGCAGCGGTTGGACGCTTCGTATAGCAACGATTCTGAAGAAAGCGATAGCTCGCCGTCAGCACTAAGGTACCTTTCCTCGCACCCGCAAACCGCCGAGCGAATTGCGGCAATTGATGCCTATCAGCCCGATTCGTGAGTCAGACTGATAGGCACGGTAGCTAACCTCGTTGCAGAGATTAGTCCTTGGGCTGCCCCAAAATACGTTCGGCAATAATGTTGCGCTGAATATTCGGGGTGCCGCCACCAATCACTACATTGGGCCAGTTCAAGGCTCCCTTCGACCAAGTACCGTTGTCTACGGCTTCCTCGCCACCCTTGAGTTGCAGGCCAGCTTGTCCCGACAATTCAATAGCGAAGTCGTCCATCTCTATTTCTAGACTGGCGCGGTGCAGTTTGTTTACTGAGGTCTCAGACGTCAGCGGCTCGCCCTTGATCTGCTTGGTTAAGTAGCGCAGGCCGTTGTATTTCATGGCCGAGATCTTCATCTCAAACTTGGCCACAGTGCGGCGAACTTTTGGGTCTTCAGTAGCAGGCTTGCCCTGACGTTTGCTGCATTTAACTAACTCTTTCAGATCATCGAGCTTAGCCTGCAGTTGGGTGACCTCGCCAATGCTCGAGCGTTCGTTTGCCAGCGCCGACACCGTCACCTTCCAGCCTTCGCCTTCTGCGCCGAGCCGGTTCTCTACTGGTACCTGCACATCGGTGAAGAAAATTTCCGCAAAGTGTTTGTCGCCAGCCATGTTCTGAATTGGGCGAACTTCCACTCCGGGTGCATCCATGGGAACCAAGAAGCAGGTAATGCCGTCGTGCTTTGAGGTGACGTTGAAATCGGTGCGGGTCAGCAAAATAATCCACTGTGACCAAGGCGCGCCAGTGGTCCAAATTTTTTGTCCATTCACTACATAGTGGTCGCCCTGTAACTCGGCCTTGCACTGAATAGCGGCCAAGTCTGAGCCGTGATTGGGTTCCGAGTAGCCAGTGCACCATGTGACCTTGCTGTCTAAAATATCAGGAATGAACTTTTGTTTTTGCTCCTCGGTACCGTATTCCATGATGCCCGGGCCTACCCATGCTAAGCCCATCATAGAGGTGCCCAGCGGTGGAGCCTTGGCCAATGACATTTCTTCTTTCAAGATGGCCTGTTCCATTAAGCCGCCGCCGCTGCCGCCGAATTCTTTTGGCCAAGCGAAGCCGACCCAGCCCTTGGCGCGAACTTTTTCTAGCCATGTGGCAAGAAAATTTTTATCACGCTTTTCCTTTGGTGGCAGATTGTCTGCGATGAAGCCACGTACTTCCTCGCGGAAAGACTGCTCGTGTGGTGTGTAGTCAAAGTCCATTACAGACCTCCTAAAGTTGCAATTCTGTCCATGTGATAGTCCGAGTCGCCGTACATCGGACGCGCCCACTTCGAGCGCTTGAGATAAAGCTGGGCATCGTAGTCTGCAGTGAAGCCAATGGCACCGTGCAGGCCTACCCCGTCGATGCCAATCTGCGCGAAGGCGTCAGAGGCGTAGCCCTTAGCCATGGACACTGCCTTGGCCAATTCTTCTGGGCTATCGTCAACAGCCCATGCCGCGAAGTAACACAGCGAGCGATAGCTCTCTAGGTCGACAAACATATCAGCAAGGCGATGCTTTACCCCCTGATACTGGCCAATTGGCTTGCCGAACTGAATACGCTCCTTGGCGTAAGCGCTGGTCATTGTAAGAATGGCGGTCCCCGCGCCGACCATTTCCGCCGTGGTTGCGACGCCACCGCAGTCGGTTAAAAA
>PCCE01000061.1 GCA_002731575.1 Gammaproteobacteria bacterium
AGAGCCATGGAGCTATCGCTGCTGGCAGAACGGCTTAGCGCTGACCAAGCCCAAGAGTGGGGTCTGGTAAACCGATTGTTCGACGATCAAAAAGCGCTGATGAGCGGTGCCATGGACGTAGCCACCCGCTTGGCTAACGGGCCGAAGTCATTGTCCTTGATTCGCAAGGCGTATTGGAAAACTTGGTCTAATTCCTACGAGCAACAGTTGGAGCTGGAGTCAGAGTTGCAAAACGCGGCTGGTGAAAGTGGCGACTTCAAAGAGGGTGTAAGCGCCTTTTTGCAAAAGCGCGATGCGCAGTTTAAAGGCGAATAAAAGCCCTCGCGTTACATTTAAGTACTTATCAGATTAAGGGGAGAAGAATGACGGGATCACTAGCAGGCCGGGTGGCCTTGGTTACCGGTGGTGGGCGTGGCGTTGGTCGCGGCATTTCTATGGCGCTGGCGGCAGATGGCGCCACCGTGGCAATAAACTATCGCCGCGATTTAGAGGCCGCCGCAGAAACCGTAGCGGCCATTGAGGCAGCTGGCGGTAAGGCTCAGGCCTATGCCGCCTCGGTGGACGATTACGAGCAAAACGCTGAGATGGTCAGTGCCATTGAAGCCGATCACGGTCCCATTGGTATTTTGGTGAATAACGCCGGTATCGCCAGTCGCGGCCAAAGCGTCGAACAAACAGATCCTGCAGAGCTGCAGCGCGTTGTTGCCACCCATGCCTTTGGTCCCCACTACCTGAGTAAGTTAGTCATTCCAAAAATGCGCACCCTTGATCGGGGCGACATCGTGATGATCTCCAGCGTTGCGACACGTTCCTTAAGTGGCTTTGGCGCACCTTACAATATGGGTAAAACCGCCATGGAAGCATTGGCCTACACCCTTGCCAAGGAAGAGCGCGCCAACGGCATACGGGTCAATATCGTTGCGCCGGGTTTGGTGGATACCGATATGGGCCAGCGCTTGATGAATGCTCTGCAGGGCGTAGAAGATCTTCGCGCGCTGGATCAAAGCATGCCTTGGGGCCGGGTGTGCCAGCCGGATGACGTTGCTAACGTGGTGAAGTTCTTGGTCAGCGATGCGAATTCCTACCTCACCGGCGAGCGTCTTTACTGCGATGGCGGCGGGCAGGACATGAGTCGATCCAACAGTTAATTGCGCTCGCTTGCTAGAGCAGAAGGGTGAGGAGAGAGCGCCTAGGCGAGGGCTTCTAGGTGCGCTGCGACACTACGCGCCAGCGCGTTGAGGTTGTAGCCCCCCTCCAGAGTCGAGACGATGCGACCTTGGGCATATTGATTGGCCATGGCAACGATGAAGTCTGTAACCCAGCGGTAATCGTCCTCTACCAAGCGAATGTCTGCTAACGGATCTTCTTTGTGAGCGTCGAACCCGGCGGAGACAAAGATAATATCTGGCGCGTGGGCTTCAATGGCGGGTAACCAGTCACGCTCTATGGCGGCCCGAAACATGCTGCCATCGCTGCCCGCCTGCAGCGGCGTGTTGACGATATTCGGCTGCACTAGGTCGTCGAGCCGATTGGGGTAAAGCGGCAACTGAAAACTCGAACACACCAGTATTTCTGGGTACTGGCGACAAATATCGACGGTACCGTTGCCGTGATGTACGTCAAAGTCCAACACTGCAACCCGCTGCACCTCGGCGTGCTCTAGCGCGGCAATAGCGGCGATGGCGACGCTATTTAACAGACAAAACCCCATGGCGCTGTCGTGCTCGGCATGATGCCCCGGCGGTCGTACCGCACAAAACACGCGTTGCTCTGGGCCGTTGAGTATGCTGTCCATGCCCGCAAACACGGCCCCAGCGGCCAAATGCGCGGCGCTCAAACTGTTGACGCTCATCCATGTGTCTGGGTCCAAGGGCACCATGCCGTCGCTTGGTTGGGAGGCTTGCAGAAAGTCCACATGTGCCTGGGAATGTGCGGCAAGGATGCGCGCGGGCGGAATAGGCGGCGGCGTTATAACGCTAAAGTCATCGGTAAACCCGATCTGCTGTAAATGGTTCATCAGATAACTCAGCCGCTCGGGTCGCTCTGGGTGACCGTCCATGACCAAGTGATTTAGGCATTCTGCGTGGGTGTATATGCGCATTGTCTTCGCGGTTTGTACAATTGGCCCAAGGCTATCCTACTGGCTGCACTACGCCTATTGCTTAGTGGCAGTGCTATTGTTGACGCCTAAGGCGGGAGATTGTTGTTGAACACATTGGTGCTTTTTTTGCGCACGGCGGTATCCGCCTGTGCGGGTGGCATGGTCTGGTTGCTGTTGCAAAACAGTATGGGCACCAGCGTAGCCCCGGTTGATGATCTTGCTGGGGTTATCGTTCCGGTGTGGGTGGCTGGCCTGTGTGGCGGGGTAGTGGCAGCACTGTTTTCGCCGCGCCAAGGCATCTCTGTTGCCTTTACCACCGGCGTCATTATGGCGCTGTTGTTTCTGGGCTTTCGGCACATGTACCTAGGCCTGCCGCTTGGCCCCAATACGTTGGTAACGCTTTGGCCCATGTGGTTTCCGGTGGCCTACTATCTTGGGGCCTACGGTTATCTCACCGTGCTGCAGAGAATTTATCGGTCTTAACAACGGCGAAGCCAATTTTTGAGGCCACAAATAAAAGGTGAAAAACGTGCAGCAAATTAGCCAGCTTTTCCAGCCCAATCAGCGCATTTACGTTGCGGGCAGCAGTAATGAACCTACCGGGTTGCTCAAAGCCTTGGCGCAAGCCAATCTGCCGGACAACCTGCAGTTTTTGCAGTTCCCCTTGCCGGGTTTAAACCAAACCGACTTTACCCAGTTCAACGTCAGCGCTACCGCCACTACGTTTTTTATGTCCTCTGCCTTGGCCCGGGGGGATGCCTCGCGGGTGCACTATTTGCCCATGCAAATGCGGGCGACCTTCGATTACTTAGGCCAAAACATTGACGTTTACTTGCTGCAGGTCGCCTATGACGCCGATGGCAAACTGCGGGTCGGCCCCAATGTGGACTTTCACGAAAGTGTGTTGGCGCAAAACCCCATAGTGATCGCCCAACTGAACCCCAGCATCGTTGCGCCAGCGGGCAGCCCCCTGATGAACCCATCCTTAATCGACGCGATGTTTCAAAGTGAAGAGGCTCCACCGCCCTTGGCTACAGCGACAATAGACGATGCGGCACAGGAGATTGGGCGCTTGGTGGCGGCGTTGGTGCGAGACGGGGACTGTTTGCAAACGGGTATTGGAGCCATTCCCGCCGCCATTTTGAACCAGCTTACGGACAAAAATGACTTGGGCATGCACGGCGGCCTGATCGACGATGGCGGCATGCACCTAATCGGCAACGGCAACCTTACCGGTGCGCGCAAGGCGATAGACAAGCATAAACACATCACCGGGATGGCGCTGGGCAGCGCCGACCTGATGACATGGCTAGCGCAGCGGCAAGATGTGGTGTTTCGCGGAGCCAACCATACTCACGAAGTCAGCGTTATCCGCCAACTCGAGGGTTTTGTTTCGGTGAACTCGGCGGTTCAAGTCGATGTCTTTGGCCAGGTCAACGCCGAGATGGCTGGCGGCAGACAGCTCTCTGGAACCGGCGGCAGTGTGGATTTTATGCGGGCTGCCAAGGCATCTAAGGGTGGTCGCTCCATAGTTGCTATGAACGCCACCGCACGAGGCGGCAGCGTCTCACGCATTGTGCCCAAGGTGGAAATGGTCACGGCCCTGCGTACCGATGTGGACACAGTGGTCACCGAGTACGGTGTTGCCCAGATCAAAGACTTGCCCAATCGCGCCCGGGCCGAGGCACTTATCGCAATTGCTGCGCCCCAGTTCCGCGACGAGTTACGGGGCTCGCTTCAGTCTTGATCTGGCGCGAGGTGTAGCAAAAAGAAGGCGTATTCTTCGGCCAGCTCCTGTAGCGCCGTAAAGCGGCCAGATTGCCCGCCGTGACCTGCGCCCATGTTGGTTTTAAGCAGCATAATATTGTCGTCAGTTTTGCAGTAACGCAGCTTGGCAACCCACTTCGCAGGTTCCCAATAGGTAACGCGCGGATCGTTCAAGCCCGCAGTGACCAGCATGGGCGGATAATCCTTGGCGCTCACCTGATCGACTGGCGAATAACTGCGAATGTATTCAAACGCCTCGGCGTCTTCTATGGGGTTACCCCACTCTGGCCACTCCATTGGGGTGAGCGGCAAGGCTGGGTTAAGCATGGTGGTGAGCACATCAACAAAGGGCACATGGGCGGCAACGGCCCCAAAGAGTTCGGGGGCTTGGTTGATGACAGCCCCCATCAACTCACCGCCGGCACTGCCGCCGCCAATGGCGATTTTTCCTGCTTGGGTGTGGCCGGTGTCGATGAGATGTTTGGCGCAGTCGACAAAGTCGTCAAAGGTATTGGTGCGCTGACCCAGTTTGCCAGACGTATACCAGTGGTAACCCAGATCATCGCCGCCGCGAATATGGGCGATAGCAAAACTGAATCCGCGCTGCAGCAGTGAGATCACGTTGCTGGAAAAGCTCGGCGGTATGGCATGGCCATAGGCCCCGTAACCGTATAGATAAACTGGGGCTGTACCGTTTACTGGCGTGTTTTTGTGTCGCACCACACTCATGGGCACTTTGCTGCCGTCCCGGGCCTCCACCTCTAGGCGCTGGCTTATGTAGTCTGACGGGTCAAAGCCGCCTGGAATTTCCTGTACTTTTAGAGTCTTTAAGGAATCGGTCTGCCAGTGATAATCAAACACCGTCTGGGGCGTCACCATGGAGGTATAGGCTATGCGCAGGGTGTGGCTGTGGTAGTTCGGGTTGGTGCCTAAATCCAAGCTGTAGGCTGGCTCCGGGAAGTTAACTTGCTGGGTACCCTTAGCGCTTAAAATTTGAATTTGGTCAAGGCCATCAATGCGCAGGCAGACAACGACGGCATCAGCAAATGCCACATGGCCCACTAGGTAGTGAGCATCATCGCCGCTGAGCATTGCTTGCCAGTGCTGCTCATTGGGTTGGTCGATAGCAGTTTCGAACAGGTCAAAATTGGCGTGGCGGCGGTTGCTGCGTACCAGCAGGCGACCGCTTGTTGGGGTGTCGCCTTGGTGATCGACATCGTATTCATGACCTTCGCGTCGCGCCTCAATCAGACTGGGGGCGGCCAGCAGGTTTGCTCGTGGCACCATGCGCACTTCGCTGGTGACATGGTCACCGGCGCTGACAAACATCAGCTGCTCCGACTGGCTTAGACCAAGGCCGACAAAGAACGCCTCGTCCTGCTCCTCGTAAATTAGCGTGTCTGAGCCATCATCCAAGTTGCGGTACAGTGCCTTGTCCGGGCGCCACTGCTCATTCACTAAGCGATAGGCGAAGCCATCGCTGGCAGCATTCCAAACCACGCTGCCCGCGCAGTTTTCGATTGGCGGTGTAAGTTCGGTTTTGCTGTCAATTGCTATCACCTGCAGCACGAAACGCTCGCTGCCGTTGGTGTCTGTGCTATAGGCGAGCTTGCTGCCGTCAGGACTTACCGCCAGCGCGCCAAGGCGAAAGTAATCGCAGCCAGCAGCCAGCGTGTTTTCATCCAGCAGGATTGTCCAATGGTCTGGGGCATCGTTAACCGCTTGTCGGAGCCAAACCCGATATTGATCGCCGGCTTTGAAACGCCACTGATAGCGCCAACCGTTTTTCTCGTAGGGCACACTTTCGTCTTGCTCTGGCTTACGCGCTTTGAGTTCTTCAAACAGCGTTTGGGTAAGCGTCGCGTGTGGGGCATACCAAGCTTCAAAATAGGCGTTCTCGGCTTGCAAATAGGCTAACACGTCTGGGTCATCTACCTGGGGGTAGTTGGGGTCTTGTAACCAAAAGTATGGGTCATTCAGTTCCACGCCGTGATAGCTGTGGCTATAAGGCCGTCGTGGCGCAATGGGTGGCTGCGGGTCGCTCATTGGGTTTTCATACCGTGGCTAAAAAGACGGGCAGCAGCTTTCCTTAGCTGGGCGAGGAATGCAATTGTCTGTGCTTTTGTTTGGGCTTGTCTTCAAACAAGACAAGACGGACTTCCAAGTCAGCCCATGGCAGGCCAAGATGTGGCCCGGAACAAAGCGCAGAAATGGAGTTGGCCATGGCCCACCTACCCCCCGTAGAAATGCAGGAACTTGAAGAATTGCAGCCCATTATGGCTATGTCGGAAGCGGCCATGGGCTTTGTCCCCAACAGCATGCGCACTATGGCGCATATGCGTCAGTTGCCAGCGGCTTTTTCGCTGTTCTTCGGCACAGTGATGGGGGCTGATATTAAGCCACTGCTTGAGAATATGGCGCGGATTGCACCGCCGCAGAACGCGCCAGAAGAAAATCTACCCGCCGACCTGCTGCAGTTAGTAGCGTACTGCGTCAGCGTGAGCGCAGGCTGTCGTTACTGTCAGGCCCATACCGGACATAACACCCAGCGCCTAAGCGAGATGCCAGACGCCCAAGCCGAAAAGCGTGCCCAAGTGCTGAACTACGCAAGCGCTGACTGCTTTAGCGACGCTGAACGCGCGGCCATTGGCTTGGCCTTGGCCGCAGGACAGATGCCCAATGGTGCCGACCAAGGGCACTTTGATGCCCTAGGCGAACATTTCAGCAAACGACAGATAACCCAAATTGTAGCGGCCATTTCTGCTTTCGGATTTTTGAACCGCTGGAACGATACGATGGCCACCGAGCTGGAGGAACTGCCGACGGCATTTGCCCAACGTGAACTGGCGTCGGCGGGTTGGCAGCTTGGCAAACACGCCTAAAGCGTCATGTGTGGTCGCCTAAACATAGAGTCAAGCCAGTTGATTAAGCTGCTGCGGAAAACACTGCTGGAAACCTATGCGGGCACAGACAACCCCAATGCCGCGCCCACGGAAACTTTGACCGTATTGCGTGCCGGGGCTGGAGGCCAAATCGTAAGCGTGCCCATGCGTTGGTGGCTGACCCCCAGTTGGTCCCAAGGTCCTTCGACCCAATACAGTATGTTTAACGCTAAGGCAGAAACTGCGGCTACCAGCCCAGCCTTCAAGGTTCCGTTTGCGCGGCGCCGCTGCGTGCTGCCTGTATCCGGTTTCTACGAATGGCAGCGCCGAGCAGGGCGTAAGCAACCGTTTTTGGTCAGCGATCAGGCCGAAGAAGGATTGCTACTGGCGGGATTGTGGGATGCATGGCAGCCCAAGGGCAGTGCTGGCGATACCTCAGAGCTGCTGAGTTTTACCTTGCTCACCACGGCCGCCCATCCGAGCATGCGCGAGCTGCACCATCGTCAGCCGGTATTTTTGCGCCTGCAGGATGCCACGCAGTGGTTGGATCCAGGCATTGAAACGTCAGCTTTGTTGGCACTGTTAGAACCGTCATTGCCAGTGCCCCTGCAGCTCACGCCTGTAAGTAGTGAAGTGAATAAGGCCCGCAACAAAAGCCCGCGCTGTGCGCAGCCGCTGGGGGCGAGTCTGCCGGTGAGTGTTGACGAGGTTTTTGCTGGCCGAGCGGTGTCCACGGATCAGTCCGAGGGCCTTTTTTGAGGCGAGGCGGCAGCAGAAGTTTTGCGGCACAGTTTTAGTAAGAAAGTTGTAGTAAGAGAGTTTTAGCAGGAGAGCATTTGTGTTGATTCATAAGGGCCTGTGGTCGGCCAAGGGCAGCGTAGTTTTCGAAGGCAGCAGTCTGGGTGTACCCGTTGAAGTCGACATGGAAATAGTCGAAGACCAAGACGGCATTACCCTCACCGGCAGCATTGAAGGGGCCGCAAGGGGTGATCTTTCGATTCGCATAGGCGCGGATGAAACCGGTACCTATGTGCTTGATGCGCGAATTGCATCGCTGGCCTTAGATGGCATTGCCAAGCTAGAAAGCGAACCAAATGTCTGTTTGCTTTGGAACGAAGCCCAGACCCAAGCTGCCACCGCGAGTCTGTTTGTGGTCGATACCGGCATCGGCTGCCGGGGTTTCTTCCGCGAGGCTGGTAAGACGGTGACTTGGGAAATTCTCTTTCGGCCCACCCAACAAGTTGTGTCAGGTGATAATGTAGTGTCGATGATGCGTCGGCGCTAAATGCTGTCGCACACTAGGCGGTGAGATAGGGTGCCACAAGCTGCGCACTCTGTTCCGCAAGTACTCCCTCAAGCGCACTGACGTTGGCTTCAGCGAAAACCAGCCGCTCGCCAGCGCTGTTAGCAATGCAGTAAAGGGTGTGAGCCATAAGCTGAATGTCCACCCGATCACTGAGTTGACCCGTGCCCTGAGCCTGACGCAGCAGTTGGTAGTAGTAGCTGTCGCCGCTTTGGTCGACTAATTCCACAATATGCGCGCCATTTGGGTTGCCGCCTCGTCCCGGGGCAAAGTAGCTGTTCAGTAAAAACCACCATTGCGGATCCGTTGCGGTAATCAGGGCAAAGCGGGCTGCATTAAGCTCGTTAATGCTGCCAAGCAGATCGCCTCGGTAATTTTTGACAATAGTGATCATGTCTTCTTCTGGCCCGATGAAGGTGTCGACAATTAACGCTCGAACAATCTCGGCCTTAGACGGAAAGTAGTTGTATAGGGTTTGGTAGCTGACCTGCGCCGCCTTGGCAATTTGTCGGGTGGTCAGTGCTTGCCAGTCTGACTCACGGGCCAAGTTGCGGGCGGCATCGAGTATGGCGGTGCGAGTTTTCTGCCGGTTGATTTTGCGTAGTGACATGAGCTGCTCAAATTTAGATCAAGTCTAAAAATAGATCCTATCTAGGATTTTTGCAATCTATGGTCCGACTGGCTACTCTCGGACTGACAATTTGCCGCACAAAAGAGATACCTATGCTCAGCAAACGAGGATCCGCCAGTTCATTCGGCCGTTATCTGAGTCTCAGTCACCTGTTGTTGGCAAGCTTATTGAGCCTTCCATTAGCACCGGTCTCAACAACCGCGGCCGCAAATACTGCAGCCGCCCCCACTGCAATAGACGTGGACGTCCTGGTGACTGGGGCGGTTGATCAAACCCGGGGCCTGTCGTCTTACGCGGAAATGTCTATGCTCATCAAGCGGCCAAGCTGGCAGCGGAAATCTACGTTGAAAGCGTGGACCCGAGGCCGCGAGGACGCGCTGATTCGTTTCGTTGCGCCGACCCGAGATGCGGGCAATGCCTTGCTCAAACAGGGCGAGCGCATGTGGACCTACACGCCGAAGCTGAACAAAAGCATTCGTCTGCCAGGCGGCATGATGTCTCAGAGTTGGGCCGGATCGGATTTTTCCTATAACGATATGTCGCGCAGCGACAAGTGGCTGCGTCAATACAGCCTTGAGCACGTGGCGACGGAACAACACGATGGCATGGCTGTCTACGTCATTGATGCTATCCCCAAGGAAGACGCGGCGGTGGTATGGGGCAAGGAGCAGCTACGCATACGCGCAGACTTGGTGCTTTTAGAGCTGGCCTACTTTGACCAAGACATGCAGCCAGTACGTCTTATGCGCTCGCTAGAGGTAGGCGAGTTGGGTGGCCGCATGATGGCCACGCGCATGCGTATGCAGGAGCTGGATAAACCCGACCAGTACACCGAGCTTGAATATCTGGACATGGACTTTGATATCGACGTGCCAGAGCGCACGTTTACCCTGTTCTCTCTGCAGTCTGGACGCAATCGGTGATACGCCTCGCGTGGCGAAACCTGCAGCGCAACAAGGCGCGTACTTGGCTTACGGCTGGCGGCATTGGCTTTGCCGTGCTGCTGGTATCGTTCGCCATGAGCCTGCAGTCTGGTAGCTACGAAATCATGATCGATTCGGCCACGCGCTACTTTACAGGTCATGGCCAAGTCAGCACTGACGCCTACATCAAGCAGCCCAGATTTGCTCGAACCATAGCCAATGCAGAAAGTTTGCAAGCAGCGCTGGAGGCCATCGACGGACTGACAGTATTCCCCCGAGTGCAGGCCTTCGGCGTGGTCTCCAAGGGTGAAAAGTCTCTTGGCGGCATGATCCTTGGCGTGGATTTCGCTGCTGAGCGCCAACAGCTAGACGTTTACAACAATGTGATAGCCGGGCAGATACCTGCAGCCTTGGATCAAGCGCTGATCGGTGCTGCCATGGCACGGAACATCGGCGCAGCCCTCGGCGATGAAATAGTCGTGCTGGGCAGCGGCAAACAAGGTTCTGTGGCGGCGGCGGTGTTTATCGTGGCGGGCATTGTTGAAACCGGACAGGTGGAATTAGACCGCAGCCTGATATTCGCGCCTTTCGCCAGTGTGGCCGACGCCTTTTATTTGGCCGACGAAGCTCACATGTTGGTGCTGATGCTGAACGATTTGTCGCGGCTCGATGAGATCGTCGCCAAGGTGGAAGCCCAATTGCCCGAGCCGCTCGGTGTGCAAACTTGGCAGCAGCTGATGCCGCTAATTGAGCAGTCTATCGAACTGGATAAAGCCGGTGGTTACCTGTTCTTTTCCTTGCTACTGATTCTAGTGACCTTTGCGGTAGTGAATACCTTTGTCATGGTGTTGTTTGAGCGCACCCGCGAATTCGGCCTGTTTATGGCGCTGGGTATGCGGCCTTGGCAGGTTATCGGACAGGTGCAGTTTGAGGCTTTGCTGCTAAGCCTATTGGGAGTGCTGCTTGGGCTGGGCTTAGCGTACCCGCTACTGGCGTACTTAACGAGCGTAGGTATTCCGTTGGATCAGGTGGGTGGTGAGGAAGTATCACGGCAGATGCAAATGGGCTCCATGAGTCGCATATACCCGAAGGCGACCTGGCCGAGTATGACAACAGCGCCCTTGGTTTTGATTGTTGGCACCCAGCTAGCGGCTCTTATAAGTACGGTGCGCGTGCAGGGCATTCGCCCCGTGAGCGCGCTGCGGGCGGAGTAGGACAGTATGGATACCCTCGTGCTGCTGTTTAATTTGAGCCTTCGCAACATTGTGCGCTATCGGCGTCGTAACTTCTTTTTATTTGCTGCTATCGCCGTGGCGGTAGGTGGCACGACCCTGTCTAACGCACTGATTCGCGGCTGGCAGGTCGACATGCTGGAAACAGCGGTTTCGGCTTTGACGGGCCATATCAAGCTGCAGGCGCCGGGTTTTGCTGATGATCCAGGCTTGGATAAGGCTTTTGCGGCTGATCCGGACATTCAGCTCGGCGGCAGCGTAGCCTTGGCTGGGGTCGCTCTGCGCATAAATCTGCCAGCGGTAATCAGCAGTGAGCGTGAGACACGAGGCGTAGCCTTGGTGGGCATAAACCCTGCTCAAGAGGGCATCTCTTTTTACCGCGACTTTGTTTTTGAGGGCCAGGCACTCACCGGCTCAGCGGACGGGAGGCTGGTTATTGGCAAGGCCTTGGCTGAAACCCTGCAAACCCGGGTGGGTCGGCGGGTGGTGGTAATAGTTGAAGATGCCGACGGCAAAAGCCGTGAACGTGGTTATCGCATCGCTGGTGTTTTCGATGCGCCCATACAGTGGCCCGAGGAACTGCTGGTATTCACGGGTCTGCAAGCCATGCAGCAGTCGTTGGCAAACTCGCGCTTGCCTACGCCGGTAACCGAGGTCTCCTTGGTACTACAGGAGGAAGAAAACCGGCAGCTTGTCCAGCGCGAACTTGCATCCAAGCACCCTGAGCTAGTCGTTACGGACTGGCGTCAGATGTCGCCGCAGATTGCCGAAATTGTCGATATTGTGGACGCCACCATGGCGATTTGGTTTGTGATGATTATGGGCGCGCTGACCTTCGGTTTGGTCAACACACTGATTGCAGCCGTCATGCAGCGCACCCAAGAGCTTGGCATGTTGCGCGCCTTGGGTATGAGCGACCGCCTGCTGCTTACTCAGGTAGTGCTGGAAAGCGTTGGCATTATGGTGGTTGGCGTGGTTTTCGGCCTAGTACTTGGGGTAGCCATGGTGTTTGGCTTGGGCGATGGCATTGACCTTTCTTCCTTCAGCGAAAGTGTGGAAGCCTTTGGTATGAGTACGCTGCTGCGCCCGGTCCTTAACTTGGAAGATTTATTTTTGTTTGGCGGCCTAAGCGTGCTGCTGGGTTTGCTTGCCAGCTATTTTCCGGCGCGCCGCGCGCTCAAAATTTCGCCCCTTATGGCTATGAACCGCTAATGACAAAGCTTTGCAGCGACTCATTACAGAAAAAACGGACGACTCTTAAATGACAGAATTTGCCGAGAACGCTAAAGCGACAGCGCCGGTTGTTGAATGTCGCGGGGTGCAGCGCATTTATCAGCAGGACAGTGTGCCGGTATATGCGCTACGCGGTGCAGACCTAACCATTCACGCGGGCGAATTTGTCAGTTTGGCCGGGCCATCTGGCTCTGGCAAATCCACCCTGCTCAACGTGATTGGTGGGTTAGATGCCTTCGACGCTGGCAGCGTGAGCGTAGGCGGCGTGGATCTTGCTGCGCTGACTCCAGCGCAGCTGGCGCAAACACGCCTGCACAACGTGGGCTTTGTGTTTCAAGCTTACAACCTGATACCCGTGCTCAGTGCGCGGGAAAATGTTGAATTCATCCTGCAGCTGCAGGGAGTGGCAAGCCAAGAACGCCGCTCCCGCGCGGAACAGGCACTGCACAGCTTGGGGCTGGCAGAGCTAGGCGATAGACGCCCCGGTGAGCTGTCTGGCGGGCAACAGCAGCGGGTGGCCATCGCTCGGGCCATTGTCACTGAACCCGTACTGTTGCTGGCCGACGAGCCAACCGCAAATCTTGATTCAAAGACCACTTCAGAACTGCTGGCCGTGCTACGTGATCTGAATCAGCAGCAGGGTATGACCATTGTTACTGCAACTCACGACCCCATCGTAATGGAATACACCTCGCGGCAGGTGACTATGCTGGACGGGGAGATACGCCAAGACGGTGGGGTTGCGGCATAGACGCAATGGGTCGTCTGCTCTCTCTTCTTGTTGGATCGCTGTTGGCCGTCGCAGTTGCGCCGCTGCAGGCTCAGCCTGTGGTGGTGATTGGTAGTTTCGCCGATGCAGCCAATGCCGAAGCTCTGCAGGCAACAGCAGCGCAGCTGGATTTTGGAATGTCGCTGCTAGACATCGAAGCGGTGCAGGCGCAATCCAATGGCCGGCAGCTGCATCGGGTTGTACTGGTACCGTGGAGCGACGGAGACACAAGGGCGTTACGGCAGGCTGCGCGGTCTCACGGTTACGGACAGGCGTGGATTGCCGACATGCAGACACCAAACGGTTGGTCGGAGCAATCGCC
>PCCE01000062.1 GCA_002731575.1 Gammaproteobacteria bacterium
CTGAGGCGGCAGCCGTGGGCGAATACGCGGAACTGCTGGAAACCTACGACCGGGCGGCAGCGCAAGTCTGCGCGCTGTACGGTTAAGCGGCGCTATGAGCTTTGCAGTAATCGGAGAAGCACTTATCGACCTTATTGCCGATGAGCAAGGCAACTATCACCCGCACTTGGGTGGATCACCTTACAGCGTTGCCATTGGCCTTGCCCGACTTGGGTGCTCGGTAAGTTACCTGCCGCCACTGTCTGATGACGAATTTGGCCAGCGTTTGAGCACTTCCTTGCAAAACGCGGGGGTCAGCACCCCACTGCCAAGGCGCTCGCGGTTACCTACCTCTATCGCCTTGGTCAGCAAGGACGCTCAGTCACAGCCCAGCTACCGACTCTACCGACAGGGCGTCGCGGACAAGGATATTACCTTGGCGGAAATCACCGCCAACCTGCCCGCCGACTTGCAGCTACTGCATACGGGCTCGCTAGCGCTGACCCCTAGTCAGCTGCCAAAAATACGCGAGTTGCTGCGGCTGATGCGCCAGCGCTCGGTCGTGGTGAGCATGGATATCAATATTCGTTTGGGCGCCAGCGATGACGAGGCCGCCTATTTACAGGGAGTACGCTCGCTGCTGCCGTTAGCAGATATTGTCAAAGCAAGTGACGAAGACCTTGCCGCCCTTGAGTATGCGTCCAGCCCCTACGCTGCGGCTCAGCTTGCTTATGCCGAGATGCGCGGGGGCATATTACTGCTCACCCAAGGAACTGGCGATACCTACCTGCTCAGCGCCGATACCACGCTCAGCCATACACCGCCCAAGCCCGAGCGGCTTATCGACACCGTAGGCGCCGGGGATACTTTTTTCGCCGGGTTTTTGGCGTTTTTACAGCAGCAGGAATGCTGCCAAGCTCAAGCCATAGTGCAGGCCATAGCGCAGCCAAAAAAATTTATGGGGCTGACAACGCTGCAACATGCCTTGGCCTTTGCCAGCGCCGCCGCTGCGCTCAACGTCGGTCAATCAGGCTGCGTGCCGCCTACTCAGCACGAGGTCGAGGCTTTCTTAAACAACCGCTCTAAGTGAATTGATCCTAGTGAAGTGCTGCTAGTGAAACACTGATAGAGAAGTGCTCTTGCTGAAATGCTCTTAGCACCGCGGACGAACAGGCTTAGGACGCCCTAGTAGGGATTCGACGGCGCAATATGCCAAGACTGCAAATGTTCTACGTTAACTGCACCGCCCTCGGCAAATACGCTAACCCCCAAGCTGTCCAAACACGTAGGATAAATCCGCCGCATTACTGCCTGACGGCCATTGGCAAAAACCTCGACCACAGACTTATCAATGAACACCCGCAGCTGCAGGTGCTCGCCATGCGCTAGCACGAAGGGGGCTGTTTCTAATTCCTTGGGCGAGCCTTCGGGACCAGAACGGCGGGTATCAATACTCAGCCCACCCTGTTCGGCGTCATAGCGAATAACCGTTTGCTCGGAGTGGTCTGGGGCCACACATACGTGGATGCCAAATGCCGCGGCGTCAGCGCTGTGCATTTCGAGCATCAGTTCTAGGCTGTTGCCACTGACTCCTGCCAGCGGTGTCGTGGTACCTGCGGCAACAACAAAGTCCGGTATCGACAAGGGTCGATAGCGTAGCTGGGTTATATCCTCCGCAACTTCGATGCCCAAGGCACCAAGCGGGTCGCTGGCATCACGCAGGGTCAGCACCCGGGGCAGGCCTAGGGTGCCAGACCAGCCCTCGTTCATACGCACCCCGAGGTCACGGTAATCCAGCAGCCAAGCCCACATAATGCGGCGACCCTTTTCATCTTGCAGGCTCTCTGGAGCGAAAAAAGAATTGTCGGCCCAGCTCATCTGGCTATGGCTCTGCGGATAAAACTGCTCGTCCTTCCACTCTCCCACATAGTAGCGGCAGCCCATACGATGGCTAATGCATAGCAGCACATCCTTATCACCAAGCCGAAACAACTCGGCACAAGACACATCTTCATGCAGGTCGACGCCATCAATCGCGTGGGCAAACAGGTCCCCCACATAGTGCCAAGGGCCCTGCATGCTCGACGACTTCGCAATGGCTGGATGCTCGCCGCCGAAAATTGCGTAGTAGTTGGAACCGTCATACCAAGCGAATGGGTCCCATGAACGGTAGTTCTCATGACTGTGACCGGCGGCCTCGGGCGGTGGCGTAATGGGATTAGAATCTAGTTTTTGCCACTGCTCTAAATCATCGTCCAGCGCCACCGCTAAGGCATTGCCCTGCCCTACTTGGTGGTAGCAGATCGTGGGCACGCCATGCTCATTGATAAAGCAATTGCCGCTGTACATGCCGTCAAGCAGATGGGTGGGATGATGCCGCCAGTGCAAAAGGTCAGTGCTAGAGACATGGCCCCAATGGTCGGATTTTTTACCCGAACGCTTATCCTGAAATATATAGAACAGGTGATAGCGGCCACGCCAAAATATGGCTCCGTTTGGATCAAAGGGCATGGCCACGCCCTCCGGGACTGTGAAGTGATACCCCGGTCGGTAGCGGTCTTGCAGCAGTTGTTCACGGTGCTCTCGCACCACTAGGGCAGTAGCGTCGAGTTGGTCTTTCGCCACCTGACTAGCATCGTCCATGACCACGGATTCCCAATTCAAGGTCTGTGTATACAGCAAGCGCCATGTACCCTGTTCGTTGCGCAAAGTATGACTTTGGGTAATACGACCCTTGGATGAATCGGTACGAATAGGCCCTATGGTAGCTTCGTCACCGTCTACGGTTATGACTACCGTACGCAGGTCGATGAGTATCTCCAGCGCACCGCTTTGCAGTTCCAGCGCCAGCACTCTGTTGGCTAAGATCCGCTTCTTGCTGCCCTTGGCGTCGTGCCAGTCGTCGGAATAGGAATCCAAGACCGTGTCAAAATCACCGCGCATGCGTGCCGCCGCGTGGGCCTGCATCGCCGCCAACACTTCACCCTCTATACTCACTTTCACGGCACTCCAATAAACCCAGCGGGACCCTACTGCGGGGCACCGAGCGCCTCAAGTCATTGGGTCTCTAACCCACCCAGAACCAGATCTCCAAGTCTGGGTGGAATTTGGGGGAATTATGGTGTTCATGGCTACAGTGCAACCGGCCAATCCGCTATCTTGCAGTAACAAGAATTGGGGGAACACAATGTCAGTAACATACGAAGAAATCCGCTATCAAATCGAAGGCGGTGCCGCAACTATTACCATCAACCGGCCAAACCAGCTCAACGCACTAACCGACCTAACCCAGGCCGAGATTCGGCACGCGCTAGCCGAGTCTGAACGCCTGCCCGAAGTTGTCGGCACAGTACTCACCGGCGCAGGCCGAGGTTTTTGTTCCGGTGTAGATATGAACGCGCTAGGCGGCATGAGCGAGGCGGGCAAGCGTCTAGGTAACAGCTACGAGCATTTACAGGCCAGCCCGGGTAATCCCGACGACGATCCAAACTACAAGTCATCGCCCACCTATTTTCTCGGCCTGCGCAAACCGCTAATCGCCGCCATTAACGGAGCCGCAGCAGGGCTGGGCTTTAGCTACGCAACATTTTGCGACATGCGCTTTATGGACCGCAGCGCGAAAATTGTTACTTCCTTTGCACCGCGTGGCCTTATCGCCGAACACGGCACCTGCTGGATGCTGCCAAAGCTTGTAGGACCGTCGAATGCGCTGGATATGAACTGGAGCTCGCGCAAAATTTTAGGCGAAGAGGCCTTTCGCATGGGCTATGCCAACCGGCTTTGCGAAGACGGCGAATGCGTCACCGAGGCACAAAATTACCTACGCGAAATCGCCGGAACGTCAGCGCCTATGTCCATCATGATGATGAAGCGTCAAGTGTATAAGCATCTGACCAAGGAGCTTGGCGACGCCATGAGCGAATCCACACGCTGGATGGATGAAAGTCTAGCCAGAGATGATTTCAAAGAAGGCGTGGCCTCCTTTGTAGAACGGCGGGCACCAAACTTTCAGAAGATCGAAGTCTCGGACTAAGGCGGCCCTTGGATATGGCGTATCAGACGATTGAGGTCAATACCGAGGCGTTTATCACCACCATCACGCTGAATCGCCCGCAGCGACTCAACGCGCTTACGCTGACCTTGGCCGATGAACTGCACGAGGCCCTGCACAGCCACGACCAAGACGATGCAACCCGGGTGTTCGTGATTACCGGAGCGGGCCGGGGATTTTGCGCCGGAGCCGACTTGGATAAGAGCAGCGCTGGGGACAACAGCGCGGCCAATGCGCCAACCTTGGCGGAGCGCATATTCCATGCCTTGGTGGACATTGAGAAACCGATTATCGCTGCCATCAACGGGGTAGCCGTGGGCGGTGGCTGCACAATGACACTGCTTTGCGATATCCGGCTTGCTGCACACAGTGCGCGTTTTCAGTTGCCATTTACCAAGCTGGGCATATCGGCGGAAATTGGCTCCACCTACACCCTGCCCAAACTGATTGGCAAAGCGAAGGCCATGGAACTGATGCTGACATCGCGCATGGTGGAATCAGAAGAGGCCCTCGCCATTGGATTAGTAAACCAACGTGTTGCTGACGATCAACTGCTGGCAGCGGCAGCTGAAATGGCAGCCTCTATCGCCGCGCTGCCGCCCTTATCGGTACGTATGAACAAAGCTAGCCTGAATCTAGATGGCGACATGGCGGCCCAATTCCAGCGAGAAAATATGGCGTTAGCGCTGCTAAAAAAAACCGCAGACGCCAAGGAAGCCGCTGCAGCATTCCGTGAGAAACGTGCCCCGGTGTTCACCGGCCGCTAAGTACTTTGCGGGTATTAAAGAGCAAACTAAACGGAGTGCCTCGGCATGAACGACGACGAAAAATACCTCTTCGACTTACGCGGCTTTCTCGTGGTGCGCAACGCCCTGACTCACGCACAGGTGGACGATCTGTCGCAGGGGCTAGAGCAACATCGGCAGAACAACCCACAACCCATTCTCGGTTCTGACCGTACGGTGCTCAGCAAGGCCAAGGATCGCGCGTGGTCATCGCCATCCCTGCTGGAACTGGGTGGCACATTTATCGACTTGCTCGACCTACCGGCAATAGTCCCTTACCTGTCCACCTTACTGGGCGAGCATTACCGGCTCGACCACGACTACGCCAAAATTGACAGTAAGATGCCCGCCCGAGAACGCACCCTATATTTGCACGGTGGCGGCCAAGGTGCCGGTGGTCCGGACGATCTGGTCGGCCCCAGTGATGGCGGGCAGTGCTACTACCGCTACAGCAATGGTCGGTTTTTCAATGGCCTAATTGCGGTCGCCTTCGAGCTGGACGATGTGCACGAGGGCGATGGTGGCTTTGCCTGCGTGCCCGGCAGTCATAAATCCCATGTGGGTTTGCCACGGCATTGGCGGCACAGCAAGACCCAAGCTGAGATCCCTGACTTCGTTACTCGTGTAGCCGCAAACGCTGGCGACGCCATTATTTTTACCGAGGCCTGCGCCCATGGCACCGTACCTTGGCTGGGGCAGCCGGGACGAGAACGGCGTACCCTGTTCTACAAATACTGCCCCCACGCAGTGGCATGGAGCCCCTGTTTCTATAACGCCCACCATTACCAAGGCCTAACCCCCAGCCAGCAGCAACTACTGATGCCGCCCAGCGCCTATGGCAGTCACGAAGCGACCGCGCACATCTGGGAAAAGGCCCAAGAAGAACAGCTGGAGCTACAGCGCCTGCGAGCAGAAATCGCTGCTCTCAAGGGGCATGATTGATCATTTTCTGCGGTTGCCAAATAACGGCGCTGCCGATTACCCCCCAAACCGAGCACCCGCTAACTAAAAGGAAAACACTATGACCAAGCCAGCCTATTTTCCGGCAACGGTTTTCAATGCCGGCGGCGGTGCCACGCCTCGAGTGATGGTTGCGCCGCAGCGTTATATTCAAGGTGCCGGGGTGCTTGAGCATATCCACCGATATATGTCGTTACTCAACTGCCAGCGCGCTGGCTTGTTAGCATCACGCCGTGGCTTGGCTGCGGAAGGTGCACGCATTACCGAGAGCCTTGCCAGGAACAGTATTGCCGTAGTGCCAGCCCAATTCGAGGGTGAGTGCTCACTGGCGGAAGTAGACAAACACGTGGCCGCACTGGCCGATGAAAAGCTGGATTGTTTGATCGCCGTAGGCGGTGGCAAGCCCGTAGATGCCGGTAAAAGTATTTCCTACCGTCTCGATATTCCCGTGGTCATCGTGCCCACTCTCGCGTCCAATGATGCGCCGTGCTCCGCGCTATCCGTACTGTATACAGAACAAGGGGCCAGCGACTTAGTCGAGTTTTACCCTAGCAACCCGGCCTTGGTGGTAGTAGATACCGACATTGTTGCCGCAGCCGATGAACGCTATCTGGTGGCGGGCATGGGCGACGCCATGGCGACTTGGTACGAGGCACGGGTGTGTCTGAATAACCCAAAGGCACTCACCCCAATCGGTGCCAGACCGACCCTCGCCTCCTGCGCCATGGGTGAAATTTGTGCCCATACCCTATTCGACCACGGCCTAGCGGCAGCCAGCGCTGTAGCCGCCAATCGCAACGACGACGATGTAGAACGGGTGGTTGAGGCAAACACCTTACTCAGCGGCATAGGGTTTGAGAGCGGGGGGCTGGCACTGGCGCATCCCATGGCCTTGGCCTTCACGCAAATTGATGCCATTCATCACAACTATTTGCATGGGGAAATGGTGGCCATGGGCACCATGATACAACTGACTATGGAACAGTCGCCGGAGGCGCAAAAGGTCGCAGAATTTTTTGCCGCCACTGGCCTGCCGGTGCATCTACAACAACTGTCCTTAGCCACCAGCGCTCGCGCCGATCTCGACATCATCATTGAAGCCGCTCTGCAGAACCGCAACTCGCACCATATGCCTATGCCGGTGACTGCCAAATCCATTCATCAGGCCATAGAGGATGCTGACGACCTTGGTCAGCGTGTGGCCGCCGAGGTAGGCGACAGCGCCTACCGACGACTGCAGGGTATGTAGCCTAGCGAACAGCTCATTGTATAAACCCCGTCGGGGGCCTCGCTGCAGGCCTAACGCTGCTTTTGGGCCGCCTTAGCGACCATGGAAAACAGCGTCGCGTTTTTCCACAAAGGCCTTAAAGGCCTCCTTGGTGTCCTCACTGGAACCGGTCCTAGAATGCCGTTCGGTTTCCAGTTCGATGTATTCGCGCAGCGGCATGCCTTCGGCATTCACAAAGTTCTTCTTCATTTCGCTAATGGCCAAGGGCGCCGACTTGGAAAGCTTCTGCGCGATCGCGCGAACCTCATCGCGAAATACATCATCGGCAAATACTTTGTTTACCAAACCAATGCGCTCCGCCTCATCGGCTTTGAACTTCTGTGACATGAAGTACAGCTCCCGAGCTTTGCCAGCGCCGACAATGCGCGGTAGCAGCCACGGCCCGCCCATATCGCCAGATATGGCCACCCCAAGAAAGGCACTGTTAAAGGAGGCGCGTGCGGTGGCATAGCGCAGATCACAGGCGCAGGCCCAGCCAAAACCAGCACCAGCGCAAGCACCGTTAATGCCCGCAATGGTTACCTTGGGCATCTCATGCAGCAGTGTAGTGATATGAAAATACTCTTTGCGATTCGGCTCCTGCTTGATACCACTGGTGCTGGCCTTGAGATCGACCCCAGGACAAAAGCCCTTGCCCGCACCAGTGAACAAAAGCACCCGAATCGCCGGATCGGCAGCCACCACCTGCAGGCATTCATAGAGCTCGCGCATCATTTGATTGACGATACCGTTTAGGCTATCGGGCCGGTTGAGGGTAATGGTTGCCAGATTCTCTGTGACTTCGTAGGTTATGGTTTCGTAATTGCTCATGGATTCACCACCGCTATGTTGTTAATGGAACTTGCTCATGGTCGCTACCGCGCCAGAGGCTGTTGGCAAATTTTTGCAAATCTGTAGTAAGCCGAAGACTTAGCCCTTTATGTATACATCGGGCAGCAGATAGGTGCGCTGCAACTGCCCCTGATGAGGTGTTGGTGCGAAGGTCTCATCCATCTGCAGATCATCGCCCCTAGCAGAGACTTCGTAATAAATCACCGACTCCAGCAATGTCAGCAGCAGCTGCAGGCGGTGGTAGGTTAAGACACGAAAATTCTCAGGATTGAAGCTATCGCGCACTGACCGATGGGTGGCAATCACATCCTGCATGGACAAATAAGAATCGACTAGGCCCATCAGGGCTTTTCTCGACCGCAGGTTGGTTTTCGTCGTCAGCAGCGGCGTGGCCGATTCCTTGAACAAGGAGCTCTTGGTTTTCAACGCCACAAAGTTCACCGCTCGCCCGGACAGCGGCAGTTTCACCACCGCACAACCTGCATGTAGGAACAAATCTAAGTCCGTTTCTGATGACCCAAGCACTCCCACCGGCACAAGCTTGTAGAGAATTTTGCCGTAGCGGGTATCAATGCGCTCTAGCATGTCGGCAACCGAGTGATCTGTATCTCGATAGCGCACCGGTATGTCCCGGTTGTGCACCAGCAGCGTATACTCGGCGCTGCGGTCCGAGAGGATCATTTCAGTTTCTGCCAAGCCAATGCTGTAATCGTCGAGAAATAACATGCCGCGGTTATTGGTGGCCTCGAGCACCGTTTGCACAGTCTGAAACACCTCGCGAGCATCGCTGACAAAACCCGGCACCTGATCTGACCAGACATGGGTAAAAAGCGGGAAATAAGCCTTCCGATCAATCTCGCTGGCGATAATCTCACAGACCTTAAAGCTCGATCCGGATAGGTCATCGGACTTCGGTAAGTACTCGATCTTTTGCGCGAAACGCTTCTTCAATTCATAGACATGCACAATCAGTCGCGTTTCTTCGCCGACCCGCGCGCTACCCATTTTCAGCAGTCGGTCAGCAAGATTGCGCGCCAAATCCACATCGTAAAGGTTGCGCGATAAGCGCTTGTGGGTGGCATGCAGGCTAATGTTTTCATCCAAACCCTTGGCAATTTCTGTGAGGTTTACCGAACGTGCTTTGCTGATGCCCGCCAGCATGCTCTGCACGAATTTACGCTCCACCTTACCCATGGGCGCGCCAAGGGCATCGGCGCAGAGTTCATGCGCAAAGTCCTGCAAACATGGGGGGATATCCGCCACAGGCATATCAGTTGTCCTGCACCTTCGGACATTTGGTACTCGGCCACAGAAGGGTTTGACACAGGGCCGAAAAACCACCCATAACTAAGCTGCGCCAAGACCGCACAAAGCAACAAAATCAGCCTTCTGCTGATCGGACATTTGGCTAAAAAGTGGTACCCCCAAATCGGTTTTAGGCAGCTCTGCAAATTCTACGGAAGCACTTTGCAGACTGGCAGCAATGTTATGCAGACCGCCTCCAGTTTCCGCGCCGTGGCTTAGCGCAACAATAATTGGCTGCGGCCAAACCGGTGAGGGCACCCCACCCATCTCTGGTTTATAGCCAAGGTGGGCCTCCATATCTGCGGCCAACTGGGCCTCATCTAGCCCCCGCTGCTTTTGTCCGGCGCTGCCATAAAGGGTGGCGGATTGATTACAAAGAAAGGCCCAGCGGAATTTTGCATGGAAACCGGCAATGTTTAAGCAGGCATCAGGCACTCCATCGCCGCCGGACACAACGCCGTTGTGCACCATAAAGTAATAGCCGGAAACTGGCCTATCAGCACTGACCAGCCGCTCGGGTGCATGAGTATAGGTTTCGCTGAAGGCCCATGATAAGTCCTCGGGCATACCCGCTGACTCAAGAATTTTCACCCCATATTCGGCGCAGGTCTCGCACCACGCCTGTGAGCCGAACTCGCCAACTGCGTCTAAGCTACTTACATCGATGTCGAACATAATTGCCTCCCTTCGGCCGCATACTCACCCGCAGTGGACGCGGATTCAAGATTTGTACACCCATGATGTTCGCGATAGTTCACCCATTTTTCCCCAAGGCTAAGCAAAAATGCTCTAAACAATTCTCATGACGGCAGTGCTTCGGGCACTTTTTGGGTGAAGATAAAGCCACCGAAGTTGACCCCCTCTGCAGGCATTTTTAGTCTTGCTAGCTCACCCCTACGTTCACTAACAGCGAGTTTGGCACCATGCATTCGCTAGCAAAGAAGTTAATAAAAACCGAGCTGAGGCAGCGTCGGGAGGAAGGCTGCGACGTCGATGCGATCGCTGACAGAATCGCTGCGGCGCTGGCAGACGGTGCGTCCGAGCAGATGTTTAGCGCCCTGTACGACGAGTTGATGGCGCTACCGGTTAGTGATGCATTCCCCTATGTCGAGCCGTCAGAGCTGGCTGAAATTCAGGCCCAGCGCCCAGGGGCAGACAGTCCTGCAACCTTTCAGTGGCACGATGACAAAGCCCTCGATCGAATTTATGGCGGCTGGCTTGGTCGGGCCGCAGGTTGCTGTCTCGGCAAGCCCGTTGAGGGCTGGCGGCGCGACCGTATCGAAAAATACCTAAGCGAACGCAACGCGCTACCGCTGAGCGACTACATTCCCTTTGCCGAGAACATGATCGCCGCGCGTCTGAAGCCAAGTACCCGAGGCAACATTCACTGCATGGACCGGGACGACGACATGGACTTTCCGGTGCTGGGACTGCTGGCGCTGGAACGTAAGGGCAACGGTACCTCAGCGCGCACCATTGCCAATACTTGGGTTTCGCGTATTCCCTTTGCACAAACCTATACCGCCGAAGGGGTCGCCTATCGCAACTTCACACTGGGCATATGGCCGCCCCAGTCGGCGATTTATCGCAACCCATTCCGCGAGTGGATTGGTGCCCAGATACGCGCCGATATTTTCGGCTACGTGATGCCCGGACGTCCGGCCAAAGCCGCAGCACTGGCCTTTGCAGATGCCAGTGTGTCTCACGACAAAAACGGCATCTATGGCGAAATGCTGGTTGCAGCCATGGTGGCTGCTGCCTTCGTCAGTGGCAGTATTGACGACATCGTTAACGCCGGCTTAGCGCAAATACCGGCACGCTGCCGCTTGGCCGAAGCAGTGCGCAACACCCAGCAGTGGTGTCGTGATGAGCTGGCTGGTGAAGCCCCAGCATGGCAACAAGTGTGGTCACAGATCGAACAGCACTACGGCCACTATCATGGCGTACACACCATCAACAACGCTGCCGTCGTGGTCATGAGCCTGTACTTTGGCGCTGAAGATTACGAGGCAGGCATCGTCAGCAGCGTGCTAGCCGGTTGGGATACGGATTGCAATGCCGCCACCGTTGGGTCGATTTTAGGAGTGAAATTTGGCGCCAAGGCACTGCCGCAAAAGTGGACCGGGGTACTCAATGACCGTCTGCTTTCTGATGTGCGCGGCGAAGCAGACAACAAAATCTCTGACCTTGCCGCACGTACTGTTGTGGTGGCACAAGCCGTGTCGCATGAAGCCGCCCATGTGGAGCCTATTGGCCTTGCAGGCGAAGCGTCCGGCATCTGGGAACTGGAAACCGGCTGGGGCGCACAGCTGCTCAAGCTTGGTGAAGGTACGGTGTATTTGGTCGATAACGACCTTGGTCCCTTTGCGCTAAGCGCCTGCTCGTTAGAAGCGGGTGAACTGAAATTTAGCTTCGCCGTCGACAAAGGCGACTGGGACTTTACCGCAGACTTCGAAGGACGCCTGGACGGCGACACCATTGAAGGTTCCTATTATCCCGGCGTAGTGCCGGTGACAGGCCGCCGAATGTCTCACGCCGAGTAGCCATCACCGCCGCAGAGTCAGTATCGAAAAACTGGCTTGGTAATAAACAACGAAAAAGAGGAGTTCGCTGTGAAGATTAGTGACATCAAAGTGACCGTTTGGGCTTGGAATGATATTCCACCAACCCGTTATACCCTGAACGTGAAAAGCTCCGGCACTCGTTCTACGCATATGGCACTGGTGCGCATCATTACCGACGAGGGTATCGAAGGTCAGGCCTTTCTCGGCAACGCCCTGAGTTCACTTGGCAACGACGCCCAAATGATTATTGATCGCTTCAAGCCCATGCTGGTGGGTCAGGATCCCATGGACCGAGAGCGCATATACCAGCGCATGTCTAATTGGGCCATGGGGCCAGTGCTGAGGGTAATTGGTGCTGTGGACGTAGCGCTTTGGGATCTGGCGGGCAAGGCGGCGAACATGCCCATTCATAAACTGATGGGTTCCTATCGAAGCAGTGTCCCCGCCTACGCAAGCTCGGCTGTATTTGAGCATACCGAGGAATACGCCGAAGAAGCCGTTCGCTTCAAAGAAGCGGGCTGGAGTGCTTATAAGATTCATCCGCCAGCCATTGCCGCTTGGGACATCAAAATTTGCGAGGCGGTGCGTAAAGCGGTGGGCGATGACTATCGCATCATGCTCGACTCCACTTGGTCCTATGACTATCCCGATGCCCTGCGCGTTGGCCGGGCAGCCGAGGCACTGGACTTTTATTGGTATGAAGACCCACTGGCCTACGACGATTTGTACGGCTATGTGAAGCTCAAGCAGGACCTGCGCATCCCGATAATGGCCACAGAAATGCCGAATACGGGGCCAACTGCCTATGCACCTTGGATCCTGCAAAACGCCACAGATTACCTGCGCGGCGATGTGGCAATTAAGGGCGGCCTCACATCTTGTCTGAAAACAGCGCATACCGCCGAAACCTTCCAAATGAATTACGAGGTCCACCACGGCGGGAACTCACTCAACAACGTGGCCAACCTGCATTTGATTATGGCCGTGAAAAACTGCGAGTACTTCGAGGTCTTGCTGCCCGACGAAGTACAAAAGCACGGTCTAGTTAAGGATATAGAAGTCGATAAGAACGGCATGGTGCATGCCCCACAAGGGCCAGGGCTGGGCGCGGAAATCGACTTTGAACTTATCGAACACAACAAGGTTGCCGAGCTCTAATGCAGGACTTCACTGGCAAGACGGCCTTCATTACCGGCGGCGCCAGCGGCGTTGGCTTGGGTATGGCGAAGGCGTTTGCCAAGGCCGGGGCCAATGTGGTCATTGGCGACATTCAAACAGACCGGCTCACCGACGCGGCCAGCCAGTTGGCTCATATTACTGACGCCGTACTCACCCTTGAGGTAGATACCACAGATATCGGTGGCCTAGAGCAGGCTGCGCAGCAGATTGAGCGGACGTTTAGCCCCGTCAGTATTTTATGCAACAACGCGGGCATCGGCGGTGGCGGTGAGGTGCTGGCCACTCCCGACGAGCGTTGGCAGCGCGTCATGGGGGTAAATTTATGGGGGCCTCTGAACGGTGTGAAGGTGTTCTTACCGGGCATGCTGGAGCGCGGCGGAGAAGGTCATATCGTTAATACCGCTTCTTTTAGCGGTATACAGGGTCATCATTCGCAAGGTGCTTACGGCACAAGCAAATTTGCTTCGGTGGGATTTTCCGAGTTCTTGCGTAACGATTTAGCAGCAAGCGCCATCTCGGTATCCGTACTATGTCCCCATGTGGTGGACACACCAATTTTTTATCCCGACCTAAAACCTTCTGAGACCGATGCCATTGCAGAACGGCGCGCGAGCATGCCATGGCTACAGGACATCGCGGTTTCCGCAGACACCGTTGGCGAGCAAGTGCTCGCCGCCATTCGCAGCGGCGAATTCTATATTTTTTGTGACGGCGGTGATTCCCGCTCCATGCTTGAACAGCGCTGCGCAGACATGCTGGCCGCCATGGAGCGACAGTTCCCAAGTTGAGTACCAAACTAAGCTGGGCTGGGAGCTAAGAGCTAGAAAAACAGCTGCTCCAAAATACCCAGACAAACACAAAGAGCAAAACTATGAACACCGCAACAAATAACTTCACTTGGCAGCAGCTTGCCGATATGCCGTCAGCCAAATGGGAACCTGCTAGCCTCCTAATCGACGGACGTCTGTATGTACTGGGTGGCTACGAAAACTACATCATGTCGAGCCGACGTCTCGACGTCTTCGATCCACAAGACGGCACCTGGACCAAGCTAAACGACCTACCCAGCGCACTATCACATGTAAATCTAGTCGCCGACGAGAGCGGGTTTTGGTTTGCCGGAGGCATGAAAGACAAGGTGCACCCGGGTAAGGACCATATTATCTGCGAGGTTTGGCATTACGATATTGAACTGGACCGCTATACCGCCGCACCACTGCTACCAGGGCCAAGAGCTGGCGGCGGGCTGGCTCGGATTGGCGATAACCTACACTACGTTTCTGGCCTAATGGCAGACCGGGATACCGATTCACCCGACCACTGGACACTGGACATTAAGGCTTGGCGACGGGGCGAGAAGGCAGACTGGCAAACCGTGGCACCGCTGCCCTTGGCGCGCAACCAACTGTCCGTCGCTGTACTGGGCAACGAAATCTACGTGATCGGTGGCCAATTCAATCACGACTCCCAGCAGCTGGATCAAACCAATGTAGATATTTACAACCCAGATTCCGACAGCTGGCGTGCCGGACCACCACTGCCCTACGGTCACTCCCACTCCGAAGGCGCGACCTTTGTGCACGACGAGCAAATCTGGATGATCGGCGGCCACCATACCCCGGCGGGGGAAAAGAAAAGCTTCTGCGGTGACATCCTGACCCTGCGCGCTAACGGCCAGTGGCAGGTGCAAAGCAAACTGCCGAAGCCCATTTCATCTCCAGCAGCGTCCATCATAGACAACCGCCTCTACGTCGCCGGAGGGTGGGATGGGCGACGTGAAAGCGAAACAGAAAAGTGGCTGTCGTCGCCAGAGGTTTGGGTCGCCAATATCAGTGCTTAATAGCCACAGATAACACTTAAGACCAACGCGGATATAGGCAACATGCAGCAGTCAGCACGAGGTGGCCTACTCACCGTAGCCAAGGTATTCGGGGCCTTGCTGCTTCTGCTCATACTGCTCTATGCCGCCTACTCGGTTTATGTAAGCCAGCGTTATGGTCAACACCTGCCCTTTACCAAACTGAACGTCGATGGCGTTGAACGGGAATACGCGCTATTCACTCCAAGTAGTAACAGCGCTACTCCACTACCCTTGGTCATATTACTGAACGGCGGCTCTGCTGGACGCTGGCGCTTTCCCCAGCAGCGACAGTGGCAACAGTGGGCCAGCGAGGTTGGCTTCGTGCTCGCCATACCCTTAGGCCGGCGGCTGGCGCATAACGAAGGGGCTTGGCAGCTCGATACGCAACCTAACAGCATGCAGGACATCGCCTACATCGACGCCATGATCGAACAAATTGGTGGCGACCAGCGTCTGGACAGCCGGCGTATCTATGCCGTTGGTTACTCTCTTGGCTCAATGTTCAGTTATGAATTGATCTGCCACATGGGTGATCGCTTCGCCGCAGTGGCCTCCTTCGCCGGAACCATGCCGGTGACTCCCAAGGCCTGTTCGCCAGCCCAGCCAGTGGCGCTTCTGCACGCCCACGGTGTGCAAGACGAAATCATCGCCTACGCAAACTCATGGGACTGGAAGCAGTGGCCTAGCGTTGGCACCATGCAGGACATTCCGAGCCTCATAGCATTCTGGGGCGAGCGCTATCAATGCCAACAGCAAAATACAGTGAAGCAGGCTGGTGAGACTCATATTGTGCAAAGCCAGTGCGACCAGGACGTTGTTGTTGAACACTACCGCCTTGATCCTGGGACCCATGAATGGCCCGCCACCTTGGCGGGGTCACCTACCTACAAAACACTTTGGTCTTTTTTAAGTCGTCACGCCAAATCCGCCACTAGCGAAAAGTGATGCTACCCTAGGCCTTCAAGCAGTAGCGTGCGCAGATAGGCTGGATCTTCGCTGGAGGCAAAAATTTGCTCTGGCAGCTTGCCCTTAAAGTCCTCAAACGGACGCATATAGGGGCGGCAGTGCTGACCTAACATGGTGACCCGCAGCCCCGGTGTGGTTTTACGATACGCACCGTGCCACAGCGCACCACTGAAAATGACCAGCGAGCCCTTGGGAGCCACCACCGGCACTGCCAGCGGCAACGCCTCCTCTAACTCTGGCAGGCGCTCCTTGCGGTGACTACCGGGCACGTAGGCTAGCGCGCCGTCGTCCTTGGTGTAGTCGGTGAGGGTCCAATTCATATTCGCCACATGGGGCAGTCGCCAATTCCACGGTGCTGGCACAGCGCTTTGATCGGCATGAAAACCCGTGGTCACTGGATCTGGCCAAGTCTCCGGGGTTTGCCACTTAACCCAGCCGTCACTCACCGACAGCAAATGACCGTCGCCTAGCAGATGATTCATCAGCGCTTTTTTTACCGGATGGGTGAGCACATCGACAAATGGCCTGCCCTCAAACAACAGGCTCGGGAAAATAATATGGCCAATTTCGCTAGGCCGACCCGGAAACTCGGTCTGGGGGTTTTCATGCAGGTTGAGGCTAGCGCCGGTACGTTCTTCACCAACCTTTATCAGGGCATCGCGCAGCCGGTTAATCCACGCGTCGGATAACCGCAGAGTTTCTTGGCTCACCACCGTCAGCCCAACCTCGTCCAATTCTTCAATATGCCGGGCCAAACCGTATTCTGTTACGACAGCACTGATATCAACTGAGGTATCTAAAATCATTTGTGGTCCTACTTACTGCTAGGCATTTTGCAATTCAACAAAGCGCCGATAGGCACTGTTTGGATCAGCCATTAAAGATTCATGGTCGCCGACATCGCGCACCTGACCGTCCTGCAGAAAAACGATGCGATCAGCGCTTTTAATCGTGGAAAGGCGATGGGCAATAACCACGACGAGGCGGCCTTCTGCACTTTTACGCAGGGCTTGCACTAGGGCATTTTCGGTCTTTGGGTCCAGTGCAGCGGTTGGCTCGTCGAGCACTAGCACCGGGGTTTGCCTGACCAAACCCCGAGCAATCGACAAGCGCTGCTTTTGGCCCACCGAAAGGGTGTTACCGCCCTTACCAATAACGGTGTCGATGCCCGCGGGCATTTCACTAATAAAATTCATGGCTCCTGCAATTTGGCAGGCCTCGAGAATGTCTTCGGTGGTAGCGTTGGGCCTACCCAACAACATGTTGTCGCGAATACTCTCGGACAGCAGCATATGTTCTTGGAAAACGTAAGTTACCTGCTTGCGCATTTCGTTCACGCCCACGGCGGCTAAATCTCTGCCGTCCATCAGCACTTGGCCAGCGGTAGGCCGTATATATCCCGGCAGCAAATACGCCAGTGTGGTCTTCCCGGCACCGGTTGGCCCGACTATGGCGACCACTTCGCCTAGCGGCAGGTCAAGGTCTAGGTCGCTTAGCACTTGGCGGCCGTCGGGATAGGCAAAGCTTACATTGCGCAGTGCCATACCTTGGGTGGGCGGTGCCAGTGCCGTAGTTTCAATATCCAGTTCCGAGGTGTAGTCAAGAAAGAAAAACACCCGCCGTACGGCTGCCACATTGCGCTGCAGGTCGATCCAGTACTTACCTGCCAGACGTGCGTTTTGTCCCAGAATTAGAAAGAACCCGATTAGCACTGCGTAATCGCCAGGCGACAGGCTGTTGGCAATAACTTTATCTGTGGTCAGTATAAAAGCAAGACCCATGGCAATGATCAGGCCCAAGTAGGACAAAGAGGTTGCGGCCAGATCAACAAAAAAAGTGATGCGATGACGCTTAAACGACTCAGCACTCTTGGTAGCGAATTTTTCCGACTCTACTTGTGTGCCACCCAGCGCCTGTACCGCGCTGATGTTGTCCACACTCTCTTCCATCTGATTAGTCGTAGAAGCACCCGAGGCGCGGCTCGCTTGATTGACCCGTCGCGCAACACCTGACAGCGGCGCGGTAAAAAGCAGTGTCATGGGCAGCAACGCGGCAGCCAACCAGATAATTTCCGGGGCGATGTTGCCGTAGCTGTACTGCATCATCCACAAAGACAGGACGGCGCTGAAGAGCAGTAAGAAAGGTGCAACGGTCAACTTGTAACAAATCTCCGGCACCATGGGCGCATCGTACATAACCCGGTAAACCGAATCACCGATCCGTTGGTCATCTAATGTTGTCATCTCCAAACGCGTCAGACGGCCCATCAACGATGTGCGCAAACCGTTGGCCAACCGCTGGGTGAGGCGGATGGTCAGCAGCGTTTCCAGTAGCCCCCACATTCCGCTGGTTTGGCTGCCACCCGCCGATAACGCCTGTTCAGACTGCGTAGCCGCATCATGGCCTGCGGGCAAGCCGCCGTTTTCGGTTTGTATGCTGGGCATGGCGCGCATGCCGAAGACCAATAGCAGCAGTAAGAACAGCCCTGTCAGATTGAGCATGATGTCCGTAGGCGTCATTCCATCCAGAGCTAAAATCAGCGGATCTAGGAAGGGTGGGAAACGCACGCTTGGGTCAATAGGCTGCTGTAGAATCACCTGATCTACCGCAATTTTCAGCAGCCACGGAAAAATGATGGCCGGCAACACTGCAACGGTGGCGAACACCACCTTGTACGCGAACAGCTTACGCACCTTGACAACCAAGCCCAGCGAGCGACCAATCAGCGCCAAGGTCTGGGTCAGCGTCAGTTCAGTGTCGACATCGACGCGGTCGTCATAACGTGCGACATCACTCATGGGCTTGTGCCGCTGTTTGCGAATCGCCCAGTTCCGCAGCAACAAAGCCAGCATAGGCGCTGTCTTGCGCAAGCAGTTCTGCGTGGGTACCAAGCTCCTTCACCACGCCGCCTTCGAGAAAGGCAATTTGGTCGGCGTTGCGTACGGTAGAGAGTCGATGCGTAATAATAAAGATCACTCGGGACTGGCCCCAAGTCGCAAGGTTCTCCATTACTTGACGCTCGGTTTCGGCATCCAGCGAAGCCGTCGGCTCATCGAGAATCAGGATAGGAGTGTCGCGCAATATGGCGCGGGCGATAGAAATACGCTGGCGTTGGCCGGTAGACAACTTGCCGCCGCGCTCACCCAACTCTGTAGCGTAGCCCTGCGGCATAGCCTGTATGAACTCGTCCGCACAGGCGACCTTGGCAGCAGCGATAACCTGTGCATCGCTCACGTCGGCCATACCGTAGCGAATGTTTTCCGCCACGCTCATGGCGAACAGCACATTCTGCTGCAATGCGATAGCAACATTGGCCCGCACCGCTTGGGTCGACATCTGACTAAGAGCCCGTTCATTGACAAAAACGCTGCCGCTGTCGGGGTTGTACAAGCGCAGCAACAAAGACATAAGCGTAGATTTACCCGAACCCGTCGAGCCGACGATGGCGGTGACGGTACTTGCGCTGGCGCTTAGCGACGCGCCTTTAAGAACAGGCCGCGCGGCTTCATAGGCGAAATGAATGTTTTCAAGCCGCACGCTTTGCAGCGTAGCTGGAAACGCCTGTGGGTTCGCAACATCGACGACCTCAGGCTCTAGGTCCAAGAGAAAGAATGCCCTGCGCAGTCCGGCCACTAGGTCTTGTACCGTGCACCAATAAAAAGCGAGTTCCCAGGCTTGCTGGGAGGCATCTTCAGCGCGACCGGTGGCGGCCTTAAAAGCGCCTAGATTCCAGACCGCAAAACCCACTAAGGCAATACTGCCGCCAAAGTAGGTGGGCACCTCACGCATTGCCCAGGTGGCCATAAAGTAGTCTGCAACGAAGACACAGGTAAGTCCGACGACGGCCACACCAACGGTAAGAAACGCCATATTCTTGCGCATCTCAAATGCCGCATTGAGGGCGCCTTGCGAGTCTTCGTCAAATCGCTCCATCAAACGCTGTTCAGCGCCACTGGCTTTAACCACGCGGATGGCAGCAAGGGTTTCCTGAATACGCGAAGTGAGGTCGCTATTTCGTTCTCGAGACAAGAAGGCCGCGGCACGCACCTTAGGGATATAGTGCCTCATCAGTATCACCGTGGGCACCGCTGCTGCCAATATGAGCAGACTAAGTACCGGCGCGAACAGCAGCAGTATCGCCAAACCAAAACCGGCCCAAGCCAAAACTCGTAGCGGCGAAAGAATCATATAAAGCAGCACGTTGACGATGGTGGCGCTGTCCTGATAAACGCGATAAATAGCGTCACCGGTTCTTGAACCGCTGTGGTAGCGCAGTGACAGATGCTCCACTCTCGCGAGCATCTCAACCCTTAGCTGTTGGTTCACGCGCTGAAATATCCATGTCATGTAGTACCAGACCAAGACACTGATCGACAGCACCAGCATGGCCAGCACGCCGCCGGCATAAATAATTTGCTGGCGGAGTTCGACACGCTGTGCAGTGCTCAAGGGGTCTTCATCGGCATCCCCGCTGCTGACGAACTCATCGCCCAATAACAATAACGAGGCCTGTAAAGGCTCGAGCTTTTCACCCAGCAGAACTTTATTTTCCACAAGGTCGGTGCCGAGTAGCGCCGAACCCAATAACACCCCACCGAGCACGCTGTTCACCAGCACAAAGGTAGCCAAATGCTTTGCTTGCGGCCGGTAATAGGGCCAGCAACGCCAAGCCAAAGCTAACGTTTCTCTTAGGGTTATTGAGTTTTCCGCTTCCCCATCCTCCGTGAAACCAGAGGGGTCTGAGGCTCCATACCTATCACTGTCCGGCGTTATTTCCGCCACAAGCTAGTGATACCCCTGGGCCGCGAAGCGGGTCCAAGGTTCGCGCTGACCGATACCGTAACCGCTGAGCAGGCCGTCTATTAGCCACTGCTTAAAGTCGGGAAACGCCTCCAACGCATCGATACGCTCCAGTGCCGCCAACCATGGCGCAGGATCATAAGTCACCTGTCGCGGCTGATATTCACCGTCTTCAAAGACACCATAGCAGGCATGCATTACGCCGCAGCGCGACTGCCCAACGCTACCGGGATTGATAAACCGGGTGGCCCCTACGCGATGACTGAACTGCACGTGGGTATGGCCAAAAAGTACCAGCGGCGTGTCGTTACCGCTGCGCAGCAGTTCAAATACATGCTCGTCGGCATCGGGAACAGCAGCCAGTTCGCGGCTGCCCAGATCGCCATGATGCAAACAAGCATCTAGCTCACCTAACTGATAACGACCCGGCTCGGTAAATTTGGCTGCCTGAGTAACGGCTGCTGGATCGAGGTGTTCGAGTATCCACTCGTTTAATGCAACCCATTCGGGCGGCCAACCTTGAAACAGACTGGGGTTCAGCACCTCGTCATCGTGATTGCCGCGTACCGCGACATCCGGATCAAGCTGCTCTAGCAATTCCATCGTTTCATTGGCTTGGGGACCAGAAAGCAGCGCGTCGCCAAGAAAGATTGACTTATCGGCATCGGCTTCTGCGTGCATGACTGCTCGCAGGGCCTCCGCGTTGCCGTGAATGTCGCTGATCACAAGTATTTTCATCGCGGCAGCTTATGGTCACCCAATGGCCATTGAAACCGCAGCAGGCAAAACCTCCCCCATTTTTACTGCCAACTCGAATTCAGCTCATGCAATTGCAGATGATCTAAAGACTGCACTGCTCCGCTGCTGTGCAGCACCAAGGGATGCTCGTAGGCGTCAGGCAAGTAGCAAAACGATGCCGAGAGTGCGCCGTCATTTATGAAAATTTCGCAACACGTCAGATCGACTAGCAGCCGTAGCACCAGTTTATCGGCCCGGGGCAGGGCGATGTCAGCAACAGTGCTATTGAGCTTATGCGGCCGGCCGCCAGCAAATTTGAGCAGCCCCCGGTGCCAATCCAGTGTCAGGGTTTGCCCGCGCACCACAATGTATAGGGCCTTGGCTGTGTCTTTGCTGAGCGTGAGGTTGCAATCAAACAACCTTGCCTGAGTATCTACCACATAGGGCTGACCCGGATTCAGGGCCACCCTTGCTGCGCTCACACTACGCCGGTAAAGGGTCGCCAGTTCTGCGACAGGCTGCCTAGCCAACCGAACCGAGCTGCCCGCGCCTAGTAGCTTGAGCTCTACGGGTATGGACATTTGCTGATTAAAGGGCATTTCCGGGTATAGCCCACCAGCCATCCACGACACCTGCACCAAGCGGCCATCTGGTGCGTTACTCCAGGTTTGCGCCGCGTAACCGTTAGCACCCTGCTCACACCATTGCTGCTCTGTCTCTACGGTAAACGTGGCACCATCAAAACTGCCAATGAGGTAGCGTCCGCTCGCACCCCAGAACACCCAACGCTCAACCCCAGCGGCGTCGTGCAAAGGAAAGAAGTCCGGGCACTCAGTATCGCCGGTTAAGACAATTTCTTGGGTGGTGCGCCAATGCCGTGCATCTTCGGACACCAGCAAGGCGTAACGGTCCGCAGTGATATACAGCGCCATTACCCAACGTCTGCTGGGTGCATGCCAGATCACTTTAGGGTCACGATTGTCGTCCTCAATCCAATCCACCACGGGGTTGGCCGCGTACTTGACCCAGCTCTCACCCGCATCAAGGCTATAGGCCAAACACTGGGTAAAGGGCCGTGCCGGGCTGGCACCAGAACCTGCTGCGGTATAAAAGGCGAGCAGTGCACCCGAGCCAAATCCCGCACTGTTGTGATGATCGACCACCGCAGAGCCGGAAAACATAGTGCCCATTTCGTCCGGGTACAGGGCATGCTCTAGCTGCCGCCAATGCATAAGGTCATGGCTCACCGCGTGACCCCAAGTCATGTTGCCCCAAACTGTCGCGTGCGGATTATGCTGAAAAAACAGGTGCCAAACGCCGTCGACATAGACCAAACCATTTGGATCATTTAACCAATTTTCTTTCGCGGTAAAATGGAATTGCGGGCGATGCAACTCGGCGTACAACTGGTACAAATCATCCTCCTGAGTAAGGCTGCGCCGGCCAAGGGGCTCTGCGAAAACAGCACAAGCTTGCCGTATGCAGTATTTCGATGAGTTTCTAGCATAGCCCTGAGAATTTGCCAGTGATAGCAGTCTCTACGAAGTCGACTTGAAGCTCTCGCTAGGGAGACTCGGCAATTCGAGCAAATTTGGGTGAAAGCTTGCGGCACCGTCTACACAAAAAACCGCGGCAGGTTTACAGTTTTTGATTGCGAGGAATAGTTAGGAAACAGATGTTAGCTGCCGCACTGAAAAACATGCAGACCTCTTTTGCCGAAGATGGTTTCGTCATTGCGCAGGGGTTTTTTAACGCCGACATGGTCACAGAAATCCGGCAACGCGCGGAGCACGTGCTAGCCCAGCGTACCCGAGTCTCAGGGAACTATACGAATGTCACCAAGGGGCTGGAGAAGGTAGATTCTTTTTTTGCCGAACTCATGCACAACGGTCCGCAGGTAGCATTGATGCAGCAGCTGTTAGGAATGAAACCGATCCCTGCCACCACCAGTCTCTTCACCAAAAACAACACAACCGAACAAGTAAACCCACATTCCGACGCGAAGACGGGAGGTGTTATCTGGGTGGCCCTCGACGACTGCAGCTATGACAACGGCTGCATGCACTTTCTTCGAGGCTCGCACCTACGCCAACAGGAGTTTGCCTACTTGCGCCCAGATCGACCCAACGATTTGAGCGACCACCCGGACAAGGTGGCAGCGATCATGAAGGCTGGCGATATGCTGTTGTTCCGCTCCACAACCGTGCACTGGTCTGGGCCCAACTTCGATGGCTCACCACGCCGTGGCTTCAACTGTTTCTATACTGGCAAAGCCGGCTAGCGCCGCAGGTGAAGCAGCCGAGATAGCAGCGGCGACTTATAATTTTGCCTGCTATGGAGCAGCATATGACACTGGAACGGCAGGTTCGGGAGAGTAATGCCAAAGCCAAATATTGTTTTTATTTTTTCCGACCAGCAGCGACCTGACACCATGGGCTACGCCGGTGATCCAGTGGCAATTACACCCAATCTGGATCGTCTGGCCAGTCAGGGCATGGTGTTTAGCCAATGCGCTACCAGTTCGCCAGTTTGTATGCCTGCGCGGGCTAGCATGATGACAGGTTACCAAGTGCATCAGCATGGGGTATGGGCCTTTGCCGATCCTGAACTGCGCCATGGTCAGAGCCATGTCCGCAACATCCGCGATGTCGGTTACCGCACCGGTGTGGTGGGCAAGACTCACCTTTGGCGGCACGGTGACGGCCATGCCAGCAGCCATGTGGAAGAAATGCAGGACTGGGGCTTTGTCGATGCGCGAGAAGTAACGGGGCCGTCAGAATCCCTCAAAACGGATTCCAGCTATACCGATCATCTTGCAGCCAAGGGTTTTCTCAACACTCACCGGCAGTATTTCGAAATGTACCTTAAGGGTGAGCGGCCCTTTCCTTGGGAACTGCCGCCAACCCAACTGCCGGCGGAGGACCATCTGGATCGTTACATTGCCGAGCTAGCCCAGCAATGGCTCGGCGACTGTCCCACCGAGCAACCTTTTTATTTACAGGTGAACTTTGGCGGCCCCCACGATCCATGGGATGCCCCCAACGAATACCGCAGCCTGTACAACGCAGACGACATACCGCTGTCGATGAATGAGCCGCGATCAGGGCCGTTGTCGCCCCATGTGCAGCTACTGCTCGAGCATGCACCAAATAAGCTACACAACATGAGCGCCGCACAGAACCGCGTAATGAAGTCGAACTACTACAGCAAGGTGACACTAATCGACGACTGCGTTGGCCGCATTGTGAACAAGCTAGAACAGCTCAACATTCTCGACAACACATGGATCGTATTCAGCTCAGACCATGGCGAAATGCTCGGCGATCATGGCCTGCTGGCAAAGAAGGTATTCTACGATGGGGCGGTCACCGTACCCTGTCTGTTCCGCCCGCCCCAGAATGAAAAATCGGACGCGAGTAGTGAGCCTGCAAGCAGCCAAGCCAAAAGCATGAACTCATCCCTGACCTGTCATCTCGATGTGGTAGCCACGCTGGTAGATATTTGTGGTGCCGCGCCGCTGCAGGACAGCGATGGCCGCTCGGTACTACCCCAACTACGGGGCGAGCAAACTGGCCCGCATCGTAGCGCAGTACTCGCGGAACTGGGTCTGCCGCCATCGGCGTTTATGATGGTGCGCACTGACCAACACAAACTCTGTGTTGATGCCATTAACCGCCAACCCATTGAGCAGTATGACCTCGGCGCAGACCCGAATGAGCTGCACAATCTGATTGATAATCCTGCATACGCAAAGCTGCGCGGCGAACTGATTAACGATGTGCTTGCACCGATGCTGAGCACGCTGGATACCAGCTTGTGGTAAAACAAAGGCGAGGCGCTGCCTCTTCCATTTAGCCAAAAGCACAGCCATGGATGCGAAACGCTAGCTGGAAAGCGCTAAAAAAAGAACGTCAGAATAAAAAAAGTCCGAAATACAAGGTAGCCATCTAAAAGGAACAGGCGATGTCGAATTTTACTCTCACTGACAAGACGGTAATTGTCACCGGCGGTGCTGGTGGCCTTGGCCGGGCCATGGTGGCCGCCTATGCGGCCGCTGGGGCCAATGTTGTTGTTGCCAGCCGCACTGCAGAAAAAATTGAGGCGGAGGCCGCAAACCTACGCGAGCGCGGCTACAGCGCCTTAGCGATACCGGTAGATATCACCGATGAGGAACAGGTCGCGGCGCTGATCGCCAAAACTGTGGAGGCCTACGGTGCCGTAGACGTAATGGTAAATAATGCCGGTCGCTGGGGCCGCAGCTACGCTGCCGAAGATACACCGCTGGACGAATGGCGACTGATTGTCGATCAGAACCTTACCGGCGTGTTTTTACCCTGCATGGCTGCAGGTCGGCAGATGATCAAGCAGCAGCACGGCAAGATTATCAACATCTCATCTACCGCTGGCAGCAAGGGCAACCCCCATCAACTGCACTACTCGGCGGCGAAAGCTGGGGTCATTAGCCTGACCAACAACCTCGCCTACATGTGGGCCAAGCACAATATCAACGTCAACTGCATTCTGCCGGGCCTCATCGCCACAGATGAACTCAAGGGTTACGGCATCATTCCGTCAGCAACGGACCCAGACGGTAAGCCGGTACCGCGACTGGAACTGACACCGGACCCTGAGAACGTGGCGGATCTGGCGGTTTTTTTAGCCTCGCCAGCCGCCGACGCGCTGACCGGCGAGCAGTATCCGATTCGTGCTTGGCTGAAGTCGGAACGGTTCTGGCAATAAATAGTTGGGCAAAACCAGAAGAAGTGCATCCATGCTAAAACCTTGGGAGCGGCCTGCCGCCATTATTGGCTTTGAGGTAGACCAGCGGCGTCAGGAAGGGTGCGAGATTGGAGCCGCTCTAATTGAGCGAATAGACGCCGCTAGCGCACAGGAAGACGAATCCGCGCTGCGCCAGTTCATGCAAGAGCTTGCGGTACTGCAGCCCGCTGCAGCGTTCAGCTTTGACGAACCGGAGGATCTTGCAGCCATTCAAGCCGCCCGGCCTGAGGGACCCAGACAATTAGAGCTGCCAGCAGACCTCGACTTGAATGACCGAATTTACGGTGCTTGGCTGGGTCGGGCTGCGGGCTGTGCACTGGGCAAACCGGTAGAAAAGTGGCCGAAAGATACCATTGCCAGCTACCTTGAACACTACAACGCGCTGCCTCTGAGCGACTACATTCCCGCAGGCAAGGGATTCCCAGCAAGCCATGAAAGCCAATACATCTTCAGCGGCATGGACTGCGCCCGAGGCAAGATCACCCACATGCCCCGCGACGACGACATGGACTACACTATCGTCGGCTTAGCAGTGCTGGAACGGTTCGGTATTGAATTCACGCCGCTGCAGGTCGGCCTAACATGGCTCGACCGACTGCCGTACAACCTGCTCTATACCGCCGAACGCATCGCTTATCGCAACTTGATAAACGGCATTGCGCCGCCTGCGTCGGCGCGAGAGGACAACCCGTTTCGGGAATGGATTGGCGCGCAAATTCGCGCCGACGTTTGGGACTATGTAACGCCCGGGCGCCCCGAACTGGCCGCAGAACTGGCCTTTCGCGATGCCTGCATCTCGCACAGCAAAAACGGCATTTATGGGGCCATGTTTATGGCCGCACTACTGGCGGCCAGCTATGCCACCAGCGATCGCAAGAAGCTGATCGAAATAGGGCTTTCGGAAATTCCCGCAAACTGCCGTCTGGCGGCAGCGATCCGCCATACCCTGTTGTGGTGTGACGAACATGACCACTGGCAGCAGACTTGGCACCAGATCAATGAACACTATGGCCATTACGCCGATGTCCACACCATCAACAATGCCCTACTCGTGGTTATGGGTCTTATGCATGGTAAGGGCGACTTTGAGCAAACTATTGTCACCACCGTGCTTGGCGGCTGGGACGCTGACTGTACAACGGCCAGCGCTGGCTCGGTGATCGGCTTGGTGTTGGGTGCCAAGGCTCTGCCGCACAAGTGGATAGGTGTATTCAACGATGAAATTAAAAGCGCCGTCCGCGGCGAACAGCATAATCGCATCTCGGCCCTGGCCCAGCGCACCCATGCTGTCGCCGCCACAGTGCTCGCAAACGACTAGCGGCGCAGCCGGTGACCGCCGTCTAAGTTAAGTACCTCGCCAGTAAAATAGGCGCCAGCCCGGCTGCACAACATAACCGCGACCCCCGCGATATCTTCCCGACCTCCGTAGCGGTGGGCTGGAATACGCTGCAGCTCGGCTTTGAAAGATTCCTTCTCTGGGTCTTGCCAAGCACCTCGGGTCATCTCCGAATAGAAGCGGCCGGGCGCTATGGCGTTCACCGTTACTTGGTCGTCGGCCAGCGCCAGCGCCAGTTGCGGAGTCAGGTGTTCTACAGCTTTTTTGCTCGTGGAATAAGCCATTACATGGGCATAGATCTCACTGGCAGCCACAGAGCTGATAAAAATAACACGAGACGGATCGGCCACTGTTGCCCGACGCTTTAATAACTCCAGTAGGGCTTGGGTAAGGAACAACGGTGAGCGCAGGTTTAAGTCCATAGTGCGGTCCCAGTCATAGGCGCTGAGGTCTGCGAAAGGCCCACCGGTACCGAGACCGGCATTATTCACCAGCACGTCGATATGGGTCTCCTTCTCAGCCAAGGTTGCAGCCAATGCCTGCACGCCCTCTAGAGTTGCTAGATCCCCGGCGATACCAATGCACTCACCCCCTGCATCAGCAGACAGCTCTGCGGCAGTTGCGGCGAGAGTTTCGGTCGATCGAGCGGTGATATAAACCCGTGCTGCTCCTGCCTGCAAAAACCCCTGGGCCATATAGCTGCCCAACCCGGTAGAGCCACCGGTAACGACGCAAACCTTACCGGCCATGGAAAACAAACTATCCATCAGATCGCGCTCGTCCTCTTTTTGCTGTTGCCAATCGCCGGTTGGGTACTGGGTGACTGATCAACCACAGGGCCGGACTTGTATCTGATGTGTCGCGGTCCGTCCTTGTTCTACAACCAAACCAATAGCACCTGCATCGAGGCTGGTATCGCTTGCCTCAAGAACCACCGCACCATTGATCTCACCAACCAGCGCATTGCCCTGCACGGTGAGCGTCATGTTCAGGGTTTCACCAAAGGACCACGCAAAGTCGGCCTCGGCCAGCACAGTTTGCTCGTGCACGCTGCGTACCAACTGTACTTTTTGCTGATTAGTCACCAGCAGAGCGTAAAAGCGGGTCAAGCCCTGTACCCGGGCGGCAACACCCGCTCGGGCAACCAAGTGCGGTGTAACGTCGGCGGTTACACTGTAGTCCTGCCATTCCCGGGTGCCCTGGGAAATAAGACCTAGGCCTTCGTTTTGCACCAAGCGAAACATTTCCGACCAACCAAAAAGGTGGTCTACTCCATCAACCCACGCTCGGCGCCACATGACGCCCTTATGCTTGGGCCGCTCGAATAGGGTGTCCGGATTGCCGTACCAGCCGATATGATCTAGCTCCAAAGTAGTATCCGCCTGCAGCCGCACACCGATTTCAAAGATCGGTCCGGACAGCGCGGGCACTACGCTGCCAGAGCCGTCAAGATCCACATAGCAAGCTTCGTCGTCTTCACCGTAATAACCCAGGTATAAAGTTGCCGCCGGATCACTAACCTGGGCGAATACCGTCTGACCCGGAAAAATTCGCGGCGAGGCCATCAGCTTGTAGTGGGCTTTTTCAAAATGATCGGCAACCTCTTTCGAGGGTGCAAAGACCGGCGTACCGACACGCGCCCCTGCCTTGCCATTAATATGCAGAGATCCACCTTGGGGATTACTCAATTCGCCCTCTCCAGCCAGCACCTGAAACCCCTGCACCGAGCCTGCAAAACTGAAGTGAAACTGGGCACCATTATTTGGCGCATAGGCACCCTCGCCAGCAAGGGTGTGTCCCATGTTGATAATATGCGAAGCCTCACGCACACAGTCGCTAATGCAGCGATCGCCATCGGCAGTTGGGCTGTACAAACGATCAGCCACCGGACCACGCCAGTCGATACCGCGCTCGCGGCTTGCGTCGATGCCTTCCACGCCAACCAAAATACCCATCAGGCAGCCCACGTTGCCGGAGTTGCAATCAGTATCCCAACCACAGGTGTTGACGATTTTTAGGGTTTCAGAAAAGTCACCCTCGCCGTGCAAGAGTGAGTGAATGATCAGCCCATGGTTGGGCACCATATGGCAGTTGCCGCCGTACTTATCGTAGCCGTAGTTGGCCGCAAGCATTTCACGGGTGACGCGCCAGTCGTTTTCCTGTTCATACCAGGCACGCAAATCGGCGATCATGGTCGCAATAACAGAATCTGCCGGAATGTAGCTCAACCCAATGTCGATGAGCTTCTGAATGTCTTTTTCAACAAAAGCCATGGACTCCATGGCGGTAAGCACCATGGCACCATATACCGCTTCACCGTCGTGGCTCACACGAGCCGCAGCCTCGGCGAATTTTACTGCCTGATCGGGGTCACCCGGCGCGACCATGGCCCAACCGTCGATAAAAATTTGGGCACCAATTTGTTCCGCTACCACCTGACCATTCATTTCCATGGAACCGCTCATGGGGGCGTCAATACCGCTGGCCAAGCGCAGGTAGGCGGTATGCTCAGTGGAGTTACCCATGCCACCCCACCACAGCACGCTGCGTTCCTTAATCAGGTAATTGAGCCAGCTCTGGCCAATTTCTTGCGCCGTAATGTTGGGATTAGTGGCGTGATCTTCTAACGCACGGATAAAGGTAAAGGTACCCGCAATATCATCGTCGGTAACAATTAGCGGCACATCGAGCTTGTCGTGAACGTAATACTCAATGTCGCCCAACTGCTGTTGAATTCTTTCGTAGGACCAACCCTCGAAGGGCCGACCAAGATAAACACCAATGACCTTGCCCAGTACCCCGGCATATACGCGCTCTGCGTAGTCAGCGGTTATTGCGACCATTTCTCTCCCCTTACAACGATTTGCCCCAGCGTAGGGAAAGTGATTGAGCGAACGCAATGCCATGAGCACAGATTTCCCCCAATTTTGTCTCGACAGCTGCAAACTCCACAGGTCATCAGAGCAAAAATTTATGGGGGAAATGGAAAGATCCTGCGTTGACCCACCGCAGTGGCGCTCTCTAATCTGCACGGCCGGGGTCAGAGGGCGGTCATGAGTAATTCAAAGCGGGCAAATGCCTTACCCTTTCTAGGACGAGGCCCCGCACCCGACGAACAAAGCAGCGAGCAGGAGCAGGCCCAAGGGTTTTTGGCGGTGGCCATGATTTTTGTCCGCACTTGGCCCTTTATTCGTCCCTACATTATCGGCTACTGGCGCGAAGTTCGCCTTGGCGAAGACAGCCAAGAACTCCCCCAAAGCATGGCTGCTGACTCAGCAGCAAATGACGGCGTCGCTGCCGAACCCACGCCAACGGAGAAAGAGTGGAGCGTTAAACACATTCCACCACTGGCCACTCTAACTGCAGCGCTGGGCCCGCTATTGGGCGTAGTGCCGCTCAACACGAGCTGGGTTTACGACTTCCTGTTGGTGGTAACCGCCTGCATGGCAGGGCTGTGTTGGAGCCTGCTTTATGTCAGGCAAAGTCTCTATGTAGGATTTTCTACCGCCCTGTTCATGCTAGGTGCCTGCGCTTTTTTGTTTGCGGTATTTGCCGTGGACGGCGTAATGGACAACATCTTTATTGCCGTTATGTGCTTGGTGAGCGCGGGGATCTGGTTGCTCCAGTACCGTATCGATGCGGGCAAGCTGCGACTCCGTATCCGCCTTGGCAGCCATCTGATCTACTACTTTGTCGGCGTTTGGGTCTCTACCCTTTTGCTGCTGCTGATATCGCTGTTCTCGGTGGATGTGGTCAGCCAATCTATTTTGCAGGCTAAACCACTCACACCCTTCATCGCCGACCTTATCTCCCAACCAGAGTTGGCCGGAGCCGCCTCTAACACTCTGGAACAGGGCAGCAGTGCCGCGATTGAGGGCACTGCAAACGCGAATGTTGATCTGGCGCCGCTATCTGATGCCCAACGACATGATCTGAAATGGCTCTATGCGGTATTCTTGTTCGTTGGCTGGATCGCCCAACTGCCCCTAAGCCTCGCGCTACCCTACTACTACATTTACATTATGCAGCGGGTAAATCAGGACCTGCGCATCGCCCTGCTGGAACGCTGGCACCGGCTATCACTGCGCTATCACAGCAATCATCGGGTTGGCGATTCGGTTTATCGGCTTTATCAGGACAGCGCCCAAGTTACTGCCGTGGTGGGAGAAATTACCCAAGCCCTGCAAATTCTCATCACCTATTTCACCGGTATTGTCTTCCTCTTTGCTCTTGATCCGATTCTTGGACTGATGGCGCTGGCCATCGTGCTTGGGGCACTGGCATGGGGGCGTTGGTTTTCCCCGCGCATGCGCAGCAATTCTTTAGCAAACCGGCAGGCCAATTCGGACTTTACCTCTCGGGTGCAGGAAACCTTTGCCAGCACGCGCCTAATTAAGGCCTTTGGTGCCGAGGCAAGAGAACAGGAGCGCTTCGAGCAAGATTCGCTGCGCGCCTTTAACGCCGCCTACCGAGTCCGCACGCTAATGGCGATTATCGGCATCATCACCTTTACCATCGCCGCTGGCGCACTGCTTTATGGCCAGTACCTCACTGCCATATGGGCCTTCGGCGAGCGCGAAACCTATGCCAGCGTGCTAGTTGGCTTGGTCGGTTTGAGCTTCCTACGCTGGAACTTGTCTGCGTATCAGTCGGCCCAAGAATATTTGGGTGCCTCCAGTGTTTCCATCCGTGACTTGGTCGAACGCTGGACCCGTGCCCAAGACATGGCCATGGGCCTGCACCGAGTATTCGACATTCTCGATATCGAACCCGACGTACAAACCCGCACCGACGCCAAGCCCATGCCGCCTTTGCAGCAGGAAATTCGCTTCGACAAAGTGAGCTTCGCTTACGAACCGGAACGTCCGGTGTTACGCGATGTCAGCTTTGCTGTGACACCGGGTACCGTCACCGCCATCGTTGGACCCACCGGCTCCGGCAAGAGCAGCCTGATGAGTTTGCTGTCTCGACTCTTCGACCCGGACTCTGGCAGCGTGTCCATTGATGGCGTAGATCTGCGCGATATTGACCTCGATGCCTTGCGTACCAACGTCTCGGTAGCACTGCAGGAAAACGTATTATTCGGCATTTCACTGCGTGACAACATTCGCTATGTGGTGCCTGACGCCAGCGACGAGCAAGTACTCAAGGCCGTAGAGGTGGCCTGCGTGGAGGAATACGTTGCGGGCTTACCCGACGGTTTGGATACCGTGCTCAGTGACCGCGGCGGCAAACTATCCACGGGCCAACGCCAGCGCCTCTCCATTGCCCGAGCCTTGGTAAAGGGCGCGCCGATTCTTGTTTTAGACGAACCCACTGCGGCGTTGGACGCGGCCACCGAGCATCGGGTCTTACAGCGGCTTGCGGATTGGGCAGAACAGCGGGTGGTATTTTTGATAACCCACCGCATCTCTACCATTGCCGAGGCGGACAACATTCTTTACATCGACGAGGGCCGACTGATCGAGCAAGGCACCCACGATGAACTCATGCAGCTGCAGGGAGGCCGCTACCGTAGCTTTGTCGAGACCGAAGCCCAGCTCGCCAAACGCATTACCAGCGAGCCAAAACAGGAATGAATTCACAAATGCACGCTCTAGCAGAAAATCAAGCCGAGCAAGAGCAGGAAATTTCCTTCAGCCAAACCATTCAGGTATTCGGGCGGCTGATGGCCTACCTAAGTTTTTTTAAAGCGCGGATTGCCGCCAAGCTTGGCCTCATGACCTTCGAGCATACCTTCCGCATTCTGCTGCTGCCTTGGCCACTGAAAATTGTTGTCGATCATGTGATTCTTGGCGAACCCATTGCCGCAGACGGCGCAGGTTTTCCTGACTATATGTCCGGCATCATGCTGTTTTTGTCGGCCAAAACCTCCCAAGAGATTATGTTCTACATGCTCATGGCTGGCATCGTCATGGTGATTTTTCTCGGCATGACTCCCAATCGAGGCACCGGCAGAAATGCCACCGGGCGCTATACCGGTGCCGCTGCCGGCTCCCTAGGAGCCGCGTCGGCAGAGCTGGCGCAGGGACACGACACCGCGACCCAAACCGAAAATGCGGCGAACAGTGCTGGCAGCGCCATGGGCGGCTTGTTGGGTATTTTGGAATTCAATATCCATCTACGGCTATCCCAGTCGCTAAACCATCTGCTGCGCTCTGAACTGGCAGAGCATATTAAGGCGCTGCCCATGACTACCCTAGATGAGCGGCGTATTGGCGACAGCGTTTATCGCGTGATTTATGACACCACCAGCGCCACCGGCATCTACGAAGCGTTGGCCATTGGACTGTATGGCGGCATGCTGATGATCGCGCTGACCATCTACATCATGTTCGAAAGCTTCGGCAGTGCGCCCGAAGTGATCGCGGTGGGTATTTTAGTTGGTCCGCTGACCTTCCTTTTCGTCATCCCCTTTGCGCGACTGGCGCGTCGCCGCAGTCAGGCCAGCCGTATTTCCGGCTCACAAACCACCAGCAACATCGAAGAAGGCATGGCCAATGTGTTGGCGGTGCAAAGCCTGGGTGGCAACAAGCGCGAAAGCGAGCGGTTTGCTGCCGCAAGTGACGAATCGTTTCGCCGCTTTCGGGCCGAGACACTCGTAAAGCTGCTGTTCGGACATGCCGGTTCCATAGCCTTCTTAACCGGCCAGATTATTTTCTTTCTGGTGATTGCAGGCTACGTGATTGATGGCACCTTTAGTGCTGGTGACTACTTTGTACTGTTCTATTACTTCTTCGTACTCAGCGCGGTGTTTTTCTCCTTCGGCTTTCTCTATACCGAACTGCAAGTTTTTATCGCAGGCTTGGCGCGGGTCTTTAATCTGCTGGATATACCTACCGAGACATTTCAGCAGGGCACACATATTCCGACCATCGAACAAGGTGTGCGGATGGATAGCGTGGCGCTGACCTATCCCGATGGTCGACAGGCACTCAAGAACATCAACCTGCAGGCCAACATCGGCGAAATCATTGCCCTCGTTGGCCCTACTGGCGCGGGTAAAACCAGCTTAGCCTACCTAATACCCGGTTATTTGCAGGCCACCTCAGGCACGGTCTCAATTGACGACGTGGATACAAAGAACATTTCCATGCCAAGCCTGCGTGAGCAGATTGCCTATGTGTTTCAAGAAACCCAACTGTTCTCAGATTCCATTGCGGACAACATTCGCTACGGCAATGCAGGCGCGTCCCAGGCCCAAGTAGAAGCGGTAGCCAAAACCGCAGGCGCCCACGACTTTATAGCCGCGCTGCCTGATGCTTACCAAACCAATCTGGGCACTGTCACCAGCAAGCTATCTGTGGGTCAAAAACAGCGTATCGCCATCGCCCGGGGCTTACTTAAGGAATCGCGCATATTGATTCTGGATGAGCCAACCTCGGCGCTGGACCCAGAAACCGAGTCCTATCTGATTGACGCGTTACACGCAGCAGCGCAGCACAAGCTGGTAGTGATCATCGCCCATCGGCTGTCGACCATATCCCATGCCGACCGCATTTATTTTCTTGAGGACGGTGAAATGATGGAAACCGGTTCCCATGAAGAACTGATGGCCCAGCCCAACGGGCGCTACCGACACTATGTCACCCTGCAGTCTGGTAGCCGCTAACGTGCATTACACAAAAACCATACAACAAGCCTGCCAACAACACTGACAACAACACTGACAACAACACTGACAACAACAGAGACATTCTATGAGATTCGGATTTTGGCCAAACCCACGCAGCGACTATGAAGCAACCAAAACCCTTGCCCAACACGCCGAGGCAACGGGCTGGGATGGTATTTGGCTGGCCGACCACTTCCTACCCGACGAAGACGAACTCATACCTGTGCACGAGAGCTGGATTACCCTGGCCGCCTTGGCCCGCGATGTGCCCCGAGTGCGATTGGGCACCTTGGTTGCGGGCAACACCTATCGCCACCCAGCAGTGCTGGCGAACATGGTCGCCACCTTAGACAACCTATCCGACGGCCGTGTGGTACTGGGCCTTGGTGCAGGCTGGCAGCAAAACGAACACGAAGCCTATGGACTGGATTACGGCACCACTGGTTCGCGGCTAGACCGACTGGAGGAAGCATGTCAGGTACTCAAAGGGCTGTTCGGCAACGACTATTTTTATTTCGATGGTGACCACTACCAGATGCAAAGAGCGCCATTAGAACCTAAGCCGAAGCAGGCCAAGCTGCCGCTGATGATTGGCGGCGGCGGTGAAAAACGCACTCTACGCATTACCGCCCAATACGCTGACGAATGGAATGTATGGGGCGATGTCACCATTCTTAAGCAAAAGATGGCAGTTCTAGATCAGCACTGCGAAGACATTGGCCGAGACCCCGATGAAATTGAGCGTTCGGCAGTAGCCCTGCTATTTCTCAGCGATAACGAAAAGTACCTGCAGCGTATGCGCGCTGCAGACATTGCTATGCCCACCATTATTGGCAATGTCAGTGAGGTGGTCGACGTAGTGGCAGCACTGCAAGAGGCCGGCGTCAAAGAACTGATAATCCCAGACTTTACGTTGGGCACGCTGATTGGCGCAGATCAGCTAAAACAAGACCTGATGGAAAAATTCATTACCCAAGTGGGCGGCGAGTTCCGCTAAATGCTAAGCCAGCTAGCCCTAAAGAACCCGACCCTAAACAACCCAACTTAGAGAGCAGAGAAAACATTATGCACAGCGACATCAAAGACAGCGTCGTCATCATTACCGGCGGAGCCGGTGGCATTGGTAGCAAAATCGCCCACACCTTTGCCGCTGCAGGTGCGCGGGTGGTGGTCGCCGGGCGCAACGCTGAAAAGCTGGAAGCACTAGCCACGCAGATACTTAGTGACGGGCACACTTGTCTGCCGCTGACTTGCGATGTCACCGACGCGGATCAGGTAGAGGCGCTCATGGCTGGCACTGAGGCCGAGTTCGGACGCATCGACGTCATGATCAACAATGCTGGCGGTGCCATGTTCGTAAAGCCGCCTGAAAAGCTCAGACCCGAGCAGTGGCGAGCAGCCATCGACCTGAATTTGAGCAGTGTCTTTTACTGCAGTGCGGCAGCAGGCCAGCGCATGATCGAGCAAGGTGGCGGACGTATCATCAATATTTCGTCTGTCGCTGGGGTAAAAAATTCTCCGGCATTTGTGCACTACGGGGCCGCCAAGGCTGGCGTCATAAACCTGACTAAGTCCATGGCGGTATGTTGGGGACCACATAATATCAACGTCAACTGCATCGCCCCGGGGCTGACTGCCACTGAGGGAGTGGCCCAGTGGCTGCCACCTAAAACACAAGAAGACGGTTCGCCGGTACCTCCGCTGCAATATCCGCCGGACCCGCAAAATGTCGCCGACCTGAGCCTATTTCTAGCCTCTCAGGGCAGCGCTCGGATCAGCGGCGAAATTTTCCCAATTCGAGCACTTAACGAAATCGTCTGAGCGCTTAGATGTTTAGCAGGCGCCGGTCCATGGGGGCTAGGCGCTGGTCTGGATCCGCAGAGGGAATAGCCGAGAGCAGCAGCTTGGTGTAGTCGTGTTTGGGGTTGTCGAAAACGGTATCAACTGCGCCCTCCTCCACCACCTGACCCTTATACATCACAAGCACCCGATCACAGATATGCCGCACTAGGCTCAGGTCGTGGGCAACAAATAAATAGGTCAGACCCAAGGACTGCTGCAGGTCTTCGAGCAAATTAATAATCTGCGCCTGCACCGAGACATCGAGCGCCGACACTGACTCATCGCAGACCAGTAGTCGCGGCTGCAGGATAAGCGCCCGGGCGATACTGATACGCTGACGCTGACCGCCGGAAAACGCGTGGGGGAAGCGACTCAGTACATCTGAATCGAGGTGGACGCTCGCTAGTACTTCAGTCACTGCTTGGCGTCTACTGGCTTTGTCGCCGAGCCGGTGAATGATTAGCGGTTCTTCGAGAATTTCTTCGACTGTCATGCGCGGGTTGAGCGAGGCGAAGGGGTCTTGGAAAACCATCTGAATCTGCCGACGCAGGGGCAACAGCTCGCGCTCGGTCATTTGCAGCAGCTCATGCCAACCTTGCTCGCTGCGATAGCGCACCGTCCCTGAATCCGTCTCAATAGCCCGCATTATGCAGCGCGCCAAGGTGGTCTTACCGGAACCGCTTTCGCCGACGACGCCGAGAATTTCTGCCGACCTGAGGTTAAAGCTGACGTTGTCGACGGCCACACTGTCGCCAAAGGTTTTGCGCAGATTGCTCACTTCCAGCAAAACTTCATTCATGACCAAACGCCTTTAGCTGGCTCGGCGACAAGCTAATCTGTCGACCGTCGGCCAGTCGCGTTAGCGGGTAGGCGGTGGTGATGTCCGTGGCTCCCACCACACTAGCCACAGTAGCTAGCCGCTGGCCCTTTGGCGCCAGCCCTGGAATGGCTGCCATCAGCCCCTTGCTATAGGGGTGCATTGGTTGTTTCAGCACTTGACGCACTGTGCCAGCTTCCAGCACGCGCCCCCCTTGCATGACAACCACATGGTCCGCCAGCTGGGCAACCACACCAATGTCATGCGTGATAAAGAGCACGGAGTTATTTAACTCGCCTTTGAGCTGACGAATCAGGGTTAGTATTTCCGCCTGTATAGTGACGTCTAGGGCAGTGGTCGGTTCGTCGCAAATCAGCAGATCGGGTTGGCAAACTAAGGCCATGGCAATGACCACGCGCTGCCGCATGCCGCCAGAAAACTCAAACGGGTACTGCTGCATGCGCCGCTGTAGGTCATCAATGCCGACTCGCTGGAGCATATTGGCAGCCTCGTCCCAAGCAACCTTTTTCGACACTTCACGATGACAGAGAATGGCTTCAGCCACTTGGTTACCTACGGTATATACCGGCGCTAGGGCTGTCATTGGTTCCTGAAAAACCATACTGATATGGTCACCGCGTAGCTGCTCTAGGCGTGAATCCTTGTCTACCAGGGCCAGTACATCGTATGGCTCACTACCCGAAGGTGCAAAATCTATACTACCTGCCGTCACCCTGCCGGGGGGCTGAATCAGCCTCATGATGGCGCTGGCGGTCACTGACTTACCCGACCCGCTCTCACCGATTATGGCTGTTACTTGTCCTCTGGGCACATCGAAGCTGACTCCCTGCAACGCCTTGGTGCGGCCAGTTTCGGTGTGAAATTCAACGGCAAGATTGCGCACCTGAAGAATGTTGTCAGACTCGATAGCATCCTGAGACTTAAGTTCTGACATTAGGATTGACCGCCGGTACTGTAGGGGTCGACGGCGTCGCGTACGCCGTCACCGAGCAAGTTGAATGCCATCACCGTAAGCACCACAAAAAGGCCGGGGATAAGTAACCATGGGGTCAACACAATGGCCTGATAGTTTTGCGCCTGCTGCATGAGCACTCCCCAGCTCACCACCGGCGGCCGCAGCCCGATGCCGAGGAAGCTCAGGGCGGTTTCGCCGAGAATCATGCCCGGCACGGCTAGGGTTGCGGTAGCTATTAGGTGGGAGTTAAAGCTTGGCAACATGTGCTTGAAAATCACACGCATTTTGCTCGCCCCGAGCATTCGCGCCGACACAACAAAGTCTTCTTCGCGCAGGGACAAGAATTTACCGCGCACCTGCCGTGCCAAGGCAGGCCAGCCTAAGAGTGACAAAATAATGGTGATACCAAAGTAGACACCAAGCGATGACCAGCTCACCGGCAGCGCCGCAGACAGTGCCATCCACAGGGGTAGGGCCGGCAGCGACTGCAGCACCTCAATAGCGCGCTGCACGGCGCGGTCGAGTAGGCCACCAACATAGCCGGCCAACCCGCCAAGCAAGACCCCCAAAAACAGCGTCAGCAGCACTCCAAGAATACCAATGGAAAGCGAAACCCTGGCGCCATAAAGCACACGCGAAAACAGATCCCGGCCTAGCTGGTCGGTACCAAATAAATGGATATAGCCTTGCTCACCAGTAGTGAACAGATGCCGCTCGGCAGCAAAAAGGTTCCACAACTGATAGCTCTCACCACGGGCAACAAAGTAAATGGGATAACGCTTTTGCGAATTTTCGGTGTACTCGCGCACCCAGGTTTCATCGTCTACCTGCATGTCGTAGCCATAAACAAAAGGCCGCAGGTGGAACTGACCTTGGGCATCTACAAAACGCACACGCATGGGTGGTGCATTGATGGCCTGCACGTTACGCCAAGCGGTGCCGTAGGGACTGACGAACTCGCAAAACGCCGCGACGGTGTAGATGAAAAGCAAGAAGTAGCCGCTGGCCATGGCCAGCCGGTGCCGCTTGAACCGCAGCCATACCAACTGGCGCGGCGACAGAGTGCGCGCTTGCAACTGGGCGCTGACCTCACTCATAGCGAATTCTCGGGTCAGCCCATGCGAGCAGCAAATCGGATATGAGCATGCCCACAATGGTAAGAATGGTCAGCAGCATCAAAAAACTGCCAGCCAAATACATGTCTTGGTTGATCAGCGCCTGCACCAAGGCAGGCCCAGTCGTTGGTAGGTTGAGTACTATTGAGACAATGGCCTCGCCGGAAATAAGAGTAGGTAGCAGAAAACCGATGGTACTAATAAACGGATTAATCGCGATGCGCAGCGGGTATTTGACTAACAGTTTGAGGGGCTTCACACCCTTGGCCCGGGCGGTGATCACATAGGGCTTATTTAGCTCATCGAGCAAATTCGCGCGCAGAATACGCATGGTGGAAGCCGTACCGCCCAAGCCCACTACCACCATGGGAATCCACAGGTGACTGAGAAAATCACCCGCCCGGGCCAACGACCAGGGGGCGTCACGATACTCCGGTGAAAACAGCCCGCCGATACTGATACCAAACCACTCGTAGCCGAAGTACATGACGATTAGCGCCAGCAAAAAACTCGGCGTCGCCAAACCCACCAGCATGACGGTGGTGAGGGCGTAGTCGCCGAGCGAGTACTGGCGCACTGCCGAATAGACACCCGCAGGAATGGCCACTGCCCAAGTAAACAGCAAAGCTGACAGGGTAATGAGTAAGGTATAGCCAATGCGCTCGCCCACCAATTCGTTTACCGGGCGGTTGAACAAATAGGAATAACCCATGTCGCCGGTAACGAAATTAGTAATCCAGCTCAGGTACTGTAGCGGCAGAGGTTGATCTAAATTGTATTGAGCACGCAGGTTTTGGATGGCCTCGGAAGACAGCTCCACACCCTGCGACTGCATACGATCTAGGGGGGAGGTGACAATATCTCCCGGCGGTAGCTGAATCACCACGAACACGATCATCGAGATAAAGATGAGAGTGGGGATGGCACCCAGCAAACGCTTGGCAATATAGGTTTTCATTCGCCGTGTCTCACCAGAGATTGAGACAGGATAGTTTGGTTAACAACAGCGTCAGAGGTAACCGCTTCAGAGCTACGAGGCTGATGGCTGGTGCCTTGCTTGGCGACGCTTTGAGCAGACATTGCTTGATCTGATGCGAAGTACCAAGTGGCTGGATGATAGGCCATGGTCCAGCGGTTGTCCCAGCCCCAAATTGCCCGCTCGGGCACACCGCGTAAGTGCTGCGAAATAACCACCGGTTGCGGCGCCAATCCCACGGTGCCAATGGTCCACAGGTTCTCTGCATTACTGGCCAGCAGCTTTTTCCCCAGTTCGATGCGACGCTGCTTGTTTACGGTGGCAGACATCTCGGTAGCCCACTGCTGCAGTTGGCGCATATTGGCAGGCGGCTCCTTACCCAAACGGCCAGCGGTCAAATGCCAGCGTGCCCAAGCATTCCACAGCGTATTCGAGCGACTGCTGGAAATAGGCGCCCACCAAGTAGGATTGATGGGCAGCAAAATGTCAGTGACCTGATCCGCATGCCACACCGTCATCTGCATTTTGTTGCTCAGCGCGCGCTCACTTTGCAGACTGGCATCGACAATTTTTAGCCGCAAATCAATGCCGATTTCACGCCAATAAAGCGCAACCAGTTCCAAAGAGATGGCCTTGGGGGTTTCCCAATCCATAAACTCCAAGGTAATTACCAAGGACTGGCCATCGGCGAATTCGCGCAAACCGTCGCCGTCCACATCATGCAGGCCAAGCTCATCGAGCAATTGCCGTGCGCGTACCGGGTCGTATTGGGTAAAGGCCTCGGCAAAGGCTGGGTCATACATACTGCTACTAGGGTGGGCGGTTACCTGACGCGGGGTGCCCCGGCCAAAGTAAATGATCTGATTCATTTCATCCCGGTTAATGGCAATGGACAGAGCCTGCCGAAAACTCCGCTGCCAGAACAACGCACTGAGCTTGGCGTCGTCGTAGTTGTAGTTCGGCTGAATGACCACGTCGCTGGAATGCAGCCGGTTCCAAACCAGTACGCGGATGTCGCCATTGCGCTCACCAAGTTTCAGCAGCGGGATGTCTTGGGTTTTCAGCTCGTAAGCAGAGAAATCTAGCTGGCCAGTTGAAGACATGGCGGCAATGACTTCTTTGTTGTCTACCTGCTGGGAGTCGATACTGTCGATGTAAGGCAACTGCTGACCCGCGGGATCTACCTTGAAGTAGTAGGGGTTGCGCTCTAGCAGCACCCGCGTTGGCGTGCGACTTACCACCCGATGCGCTGCAAGGGTGGGCACTTGGGCACTTTCCTCAATTAACTGACGCTTGGCCGCGTGATAGAAAGCCATCCAAGTCAGCAGGCCCATGTCTGCAATACGTTGCTTTAGCGTCTCTCGGTCAGTAAAGGCCGGATGGAAATCTTTGTAGTAGTGTACGGGGTCGACAAAGAAGTCGCCGTAGTTAGCGAGCAAGTTGACCATAAGAGGCCGAGGCTCGTCGAATTCGTAGTAAAAGGTTAGGTCATCGACTTTGACCGCCCTGCCGCCTTCTACGTTGCGGCTGGGTACTGGTGAATACTCCGTGTTTAGCCAAATATTGTTGAAGGTAAACAAAAAATCGTCGCTGCTGAGCGGTGCCCCATCAGACCATTTAATGCCCTTGCGCAAGGTGAGGGTAATGCGTCGGCCGTCCGCGCTGACCTCCCAGCTTTGGGCCAGATTCGGCAAAATGGTTTGCATATCTGCCGCCATAGTCAGCGGGGCTTCCATGTTGGGAAAGGTGAGCCATTCGTTGGGCGTAATGCGCGCAGTGCCGCCGTATTGGCCGAGACCAGCCAAAGGCACGACTACTGGCGGATTATCAGGCAGACGTTCAGCCACACTGGGAAGGTTTTTGTCGTCCAGAAACGGGCTTTGGGTAAATTGCTCAATGCCAAGTTCAGCAGCAGTTTGCATAGGCTGAAACCAAGCCGCAGGCCACTTTTGTTCCTGAGCAGCAAGTGTTGAGGCACCCAGCAGTGTGGCCCCGCAGATACACTGGCTGCACAGTCGATAAACCGCCGCCACTTGCCGCTGATGCCAGAACATTTTATTTTTTCCTGCAAACATCCTAGCCTTCGCCTCGCCAACCCCACTAATAAGATACCAATCTATAGGGCCACAGCTACAGGACTTGCTGGAGTTTGGCTGCGCCCAATTAAGCACTTCCCCCACAATTAGGGAAATATGCCCAACTATCGGCAACCGATGGGGATTGAATAGTTATGCCTTAGGGAGTGCGTGACTAAGGGATAGTGGTGCCTGCAGCGTTGGGCGACACCGCCTGCTGTTTGATGTTTGGGTACAGCTCACGGAACAGGCTAAGCATATTTTGTGTTGAGCGCCGATCCGCTGCTTCGTGCAGCTTACCCGGCGGGCCGAGTCGTGGTGGCAGAGCAAACCCGTGGGGGGTCTTGGCGTGATCGTGAAAGCTCCAATCCACATTGGCCGCATCCATTTCTGCAAAAAAGCGTTGCCGATTTTCTGGCTTTACGAGGTGATCTTCGGCGCCGTTCTCAATAACAATCACCGAGTCCGTGTTGTAATTATTGGCACAAGGCTTCAGCGCAGGCCGCTCAGCATCGAAATTGCTGGCACTGGGGTCTTCGCCGGTTTGCAGAAGACCGTGGAAGGACACCACACCGGCTAAGTTCAAACCGCCGCGTACCCCTTCTATAACTACCATGCCGCCGAAACAATACCCAATGGCCGATGGAGCAGCCGACGCATCGACCCAATCCTGGGCTAAGCCTGTTTGAATCCAACAGTCGAACAGACTGCGTAGCAGTTCGTGGTCGTGATCGAGTTTTACCATGGCCTCAAAACACTGTTTTTGAAATGGCATGATTTGGGCCGCATCCGCAGGAAAGTCACGCTCGTCTGCTGGCACATCGTTGCCATACATATCAATAGCAAAGCCAACATAGCCCAATCGCGCGAGGTACTCGGCGACATCGACGTCAAAGCCTTTAAGACCCTGATAGTTATGGATAACCAGCACCAGCGGGCGCGGACCAGCAGACTGCGCCGGAGCCACCATATGGCCTAAGAATTCGTTGCCGCGAAATTCAATGCCAATGCTGTTACGACGGAGACCTTGATCTTCGGGCCAAAGGTCAGGATTCGTTTTCATACGCTTCTCTCTTGCGACGATTTATTAGTCTGTTTACGGTCGTGGGTTGGTGAAGGCCTGTAGACCTAAACAAGCAGGAGCGGATCCAGTTCAGTACCCGCCGGGTAGTTGTCTGCAATTTGGTACATACCGTCCACAGTAATTTGCGTGCTTATCAACATGCCCTGACCCGTACTGACATCAACAGAGCCAAGCTCGGCAACTGCACAGCGGCCCTTATTCATTGGCCCGTCGAGGACAGTGAGCATAAGCCCATCCTCTGTGGCCTCTATACCCAGTTCGGTCAAAGTGGACTTGAGCATGCCGCCATGGGCCTCAAAGGTCACCGTACCCTGAAAACGGGCGCTACCTGTCGCACTACCATCGGCTGCTATTGCCAGATCACCACCGGCTTCGGCCATAAAAATAAAGGTGCCATCCTCGGTCTGAGTGGCTCCATCGCTCAAGGTGATCGAACCGCCGGCTGCCTCGACGTAGCTTCTGAAACTGGCTTTGACGCCCCAGATTAACTTATTAAAACTCATCTTCGCTCCGCTTCCAGCAAAGCGCTAAGAATGGCGTGATCTGCAGCAAATTGCATCACTGCTAAAAAGGGCAGATTGGCTGAGAGGCGATGGCAGACATTGCGCTGGTGCGCAGGTTGGCCAGCATCTTTACAGATGCTGGCCAAAGAGTCTCACAGCTATTCGCCGGAGGAACCCCAAACAGGTGAGGGTATCGCGATCATTTACAAAAAACATGCTTGGTGGGAGAGGGTTGCCGAAGTGCACAATCTTGAAGTGGAAGGACCCTTTGCAGGGCATAGCGACGACCACTTTGTGGTGCGATTTTCGATGGACGTCACCATGGAAGGTCAGCGCAGTCAAATGAACGAGGTGGGGCTATACACGGTAGCTAACGGGCAAATTATTAAAGAAGTTTATCTTGGTTTGGTGGAGTAAGGGGCAACTAGCTCATATTTTCTGGGGAAGAAGTAGCCTGAAATGCTACTTCTTCTGTTTCCACGTTCCACCGTACACATAGGAATCCGCCTGCCGACCCTTTACTGCGAGAAGGCAAGATTCACAAAGAAACTGCCAATCAAACGAGGCGTATTTACACCTAAAGAGCACCTCATGGCCTTGCAGGCATAAGGCACAATTTTTCTGCTTCCTAGTCAACCAACAGCACTCATCAGTGACAAAAGCAAATCTGTGATGATATTCTTGTTTGCACTTTTTAACCCTCTGTAGATGGAGAGCAAACTCCCATCTGGATCATAGTCTCGCCAACGCTTGGTTTAGAGGTGACGGAGTAAGTCGCCCTAAAGCCCAAGTCACTTCCAACAGCACTCAATATAAAAGTTGAGCCGCGGTTCTCTCCCTTAATCAGAAAGTCTTTAGCGGAAAGCGGCTGGCGACAATTGTCCGTCCCGCATACAAAGACCTGGGAGTCACCGGACACCACCTTAATCTCAGAGCTTCCTACTTCAATTGCAAAAGCAAGGTCGGTCTCCTCTTGATCTATGTAGTAGGGTGGGCCGAGCAACACGTCTCTTAGTTGCTTGCACTGCCATAAATCAGTCCAACCAATCGTACTGACCAGTGACAACACCGCACCTACGACTAAACGTTCAAAATTTCTCATCCAGCCATGCCTCCTCTCCAACGCATTAGCAACAGGGTAGGCCGCCATCACACCGCCTTACTCACCTTTGACCTTGGACAGCACTCCATAAGATACCTCAGACCAAGCCCTGTCATCGTATCTATGGCCCAGTTTGGATGTCTTCTCTGCACTGCTGCGTCACGCAAATGGTGCCGGAACACACGTTCACAGCCTTGGGTAAGCACGGCACTGTAAGCGCCTAGAATCCAAGAGATCTCAAGCATTTCAAGGACTTCTGTAGCCGTCAAGGGCATTAAAACCTCTACCGTTTTAACCACCGCTTAACTGAACCAAGGGTGGGATTGTTTCAAGGTGCCCTGGGGCCTTTAGCTGTAAATCAGTATCTGTAGGCGGACGCTTGGCACATTAATTTAGTTTCAGAAGATCACGGGAGGCCATCAACCTTCTGCTGAGCCCACTTATCTCCAGAAAAACAAGTGCTAGAACCATTGGATTAACCTGCCTCGATACGGGCACTGGGCTGGATCACTGCTTTA
>PCCE01000063.1 GCA_002731575.1 Gammaproteobacteria bacterium
CAGACGAGTTGGATAATTTGGGGGACACATCCACATTGGCCGACCCCAGCGTAGTTGACGATTTGATTGCGAACCGCGTTATACCGCCAAGCTAAAGTCTGTAAACCGGCCACAAAAAAGCCGGCTTAGGCCGGCTTTTTTAAGCTCAGGGCTGTTTTACGCACTGATCCGGGTAATACCCAGATCCGTTCTTTAAAGAAAACTAAGCAGAAATTAGCCCGCTTCGTTCTGATCGCGATAGTTTTCTAGCTCTTTGATTGAGAGCTTGATACGACCGCGCTGATCCACATCGAGCACAACCACTTCGATTTCCTGACCCTCGCTAAGATAGTCACTGACGTTTTCCACGCGCTCTTCAGCGATTTGGGAAATGTGTAGTAGGCCGTCTTTGCCGGGCAGAATCGATACGAAAGCGCCGAAGTCTACAATACGCGCTACCGCGCCCTTATAAATGCGGCCAACCTCGGCCTCAGCGGTAATCTCTTGAATACGCGCAACGGCTGCATCCTTGGCCGAGGCATCTTCTGCATAAATGCGCACGCTGCCATCATCATTGATGTCCACTTCTGCACCAGTCTCCTCAACAATCGAGCGAATGGTTGCCCCACCCTTACCGATAATGTCGCGGATTTTGTCCGGATGCACATTCAGCGTCACCATGGCAGGCGCGTTAGCAGAAAGCTCTTCGCGGGACTCGCTAATGACCTTGTTCATTTCGCCCAAGATATGAATTCGTGCTTCGTTAGCTTGCGCCAGCGCTGCTTCCATAATTTCTTCGGTGATGCCTTCGATCTTAATGTCCATTTGCAGCGCAGTAATACCGTTATCGGTACCAGCCACCTTAAAGTCCATGTCGCCTAGGTGATCTTCATCACCCAGAATGTCGGTCAGTACCGCATAGCGATTGCCTTCTTTGACCAAACCCATGGCTACGCCGGCAACCGGAGCCGTTACCGGAACACCCGCATCCATCAGCGCCAAAGACGTACCGCAGACGCTGGCCATGGAGCTGGATCCGTTAGATTCGGTAATTTCTGACACCACACGAATGGTGTACGGGAAATCTTCAGCATTCGGCAGAGCTGCTGTAACACCACGACGCGCTAATTTACCGTGACCAATTTCGCGCCGCTTTGGCCCACTCATGAAGCCTGCCTCGCCCACACTGTAGGGAGGAAAGTTGTAGTGCAACATAAAGGTGTCTTTGTAAGAACCTTCCAGCGCGTCAATCAGCGCCGCATCGCGCAGTGTACCCAAGGTAGCAACCACCAAGGCCTGAGTTTCGCCTCGGGTGAACAATGCAGAACCATGTGCTTTCGGCAGTATGCCGACTTCCACTTCGATAGGACGCACGGTGCGCAAATCTCGACCGTCGATACGAGGCTCACCGTTCAGTACGCGCTTACGTACTAGATTTTTCTCCACTCGGGCAAAAGTGTCGGATACATCGTCTGCGGCAAAGTCCGCGCCTTCGCCAGACAGTTCTGCAACGGCTTTTTGTCGCAGCGCCGAAACTGCGGCCTGACGATCCATTTTGTCGGAGATACGATAAGCCTCGCCCAGATCCGCTTCGATGGCCGCAGATACTGCGGACTGCAAAGTCTCGTCTTTCTCCGCTGCCTGCCAATCCCAAGCTTCCTTGCCAGCTTCGGCTGCTAGCGCGGCGACCGCTGTAATAATGGCCTGCATTTCCTGATGGCCGAACAATACTGCGCCAAGCATCTCGTCTTCAGTCATTTCGTTGGCTTCAGATTCCACCATCAAAACAGCCGACTCGGTACCCGCTACCATCATGTTGAGCATTGAACCCTTTAAGGTCTCGTAGCCCGGATTAAGAATGTAGTTACCGTCGATGTAGCCAATGCGAGCCGCACCCAGTGGGCCCTTAAATGGAATACCGGAGATAGCTAAGGCCGCAGAGGTGCCTATCATAGCCGCTATATCTGGATCTTGATCTTTATCCGCTGAGATCACCGTGCATACGACCTGAACTTCGTTCATAAAACCCTTGGGAAAGAGTGGTCGAATCGGACGGTCGATGAGTCGGCAAGTCAGCGTTTCTTTTTCGCTAGGGCGCCCTTCACGACGGAAGAACCCGCCTGGGATTTTGCCTGCCGCGTAGGTTTTTTCTTGGTAGTTAACTGTGAGCGGGAAAAAATCCTGCCCGGGACGTGGGCTTTTGGCGCCGACGACAGTGGTCAGGACGACAGTATTGCCGATGGTTACAGTCACCGACCCGGTCGCCTGCTTAGCTACCTTGTTGGTTTCCATGACAACGGTGTCGTCGCCATATTGAAATTCTTTATATATGGGGTTCAAACTGATTTCTTCAATTGGATCTGCTTTCTTCTACGTTTTACTTTCTTTGCTTTTCACTTTCGTTTTGTGCCGCACAAATTTTTCGCTGTGCAGCCACCCGCAATGGCCGTGCGTATCGTATTACACCCGCACTTGCTCAAAGCATCGGGCTGCCAACTCTCGCGCTGCATTCTTTCTTTAGCGGCGCATCCATCGGCCTAACTCACGGCCTCAACTACGAACCAACGCGTTGTTGCGGCATGTCTGCCCCTAAAACAGAGGCGGACCAAAACTTTCCTATCGACGCAACCCGAGTCGCTTGATTACATCACTGTAGCGAGCTACGTCTTTTTTCTTCAGGTAATCCAGCAGCTTACGCCGTTGGTTCACCATACGAATCAGACCACGACGAGAGTGGTGGTCTTTGTGGTGCTCCTTAAAGTGGTCTTGCAGGGTGTTAATGTTGTGTGTCAACAATGCTACCTGGACCTCCGGAGAACCGGTGTCGCCGTCTTCGAGTTGATACTCTTTAACGATTTCTGCTTTAGTTGTGGCGGTTAATGCCATTTTTTTCTCCTAAATACGCTATTACTTAAAGCATCAAAACCGCGCGTATTGACAGTCTTGACGCAAATATCCTGACTAGCTGTTAGCAACCAATCTTCTGGGTGCGACACGGCCATCTGTCAAAATTTCTCCTACACCGAGAAAGCGTTCGTCCTCGGCTGTTGCAAAAATTTGTACCCAGCCCTGAGTTGGAGCGTGAGCAACCTGCACTGGCTGACCCTGCATCACGTAATGGGCCGTGTCTTCATGCAGGCGCACGACTGGCCAAGTGCAAACTGCACTGGCAACTGGCAGCAGCAGAGCGTCCAAATCTGACGCTTCAGTTATCGCGCCTAGGCGCTCAAATGTCGTTGCCTGCGCTTCTTCATAGGGCCCTGCGGCCAGACGTCGGAGCCCGTTAACATGTCCGCCGCAGCCTAAGGCGGCGCCGAGGTCTTCTGCCAGACTTCGAATATAGGTGCCCTTGCTACAGTGCACGGCCAATTCAATCTCTGTGCCCTGTATTCTAAAAAGTTCGGCACTGTATACGGTTACCGTCCTTGGCGCACGCTCAACTTCAATGCCTTGACGCGCCAATTTGTACAGCGGCTGACCCTGGTGTTTCAGGGCCGAGTACATCGACGGAATCTGCTGTATTTCACCAACAAATTTTTTCAGGGCATCTACCACCTGAGGCTGGGAAATAGCCGAAGCATCCTGCTCCGTGATGACCTCACCATCGGCGTCACCGGTCTGCGTTGTCACCCCCAGCTTGATCCTAGTCCAGTACTTCTTGTCTGCATCGAGCAAGTACTGTGAGAACTTGGTGGCCTCACCAAAACACAGGGGCAACACCCCTGTGGCCAGAGGGTCTAGGCTGCCGGTATGACCTACCTTCTGGGCACCGAACAGCCGCTTCGCCTGCTGCACGGCGTCATTGGATGAAATTCCCGGTGGCTTATCTAACACCAGTACACCGTTAACGGGCCGACCTTTTCTTTTTCTGGCCATGCCTTAATTTTCTTTCGTCGCGGATGAAGAAAACAGTGACGGGGCATCATCCGGCGTTTGTTCTGCACGAGCTTGGTCTTGAGATACCGCCTGCCCAATCAGTTTTTCTAACTGGGGCCCGCGCTCTACTAACTCGTCATAGTGGAATCTAGGTTTCGGAGTAGTTCGCATGGTGTGCCGTTTCGCCAGTTCGGTGCGGAAAAAACCGGCAGCACGATTCAACACTTCGATCAGCTCCTGCTGTGCCTTGGTGTCGTTTGCCTGCAACGAGGAGACATAGATCTCAGCGTAGGAAAGATCCTTACTCACGCGCACATCATTGACGCTGACAAAACTGCCAACCCGAGGGTCTCGCATGTCGCGCTGCAGAATACGTGACACTTCATCACGAACAAAGTCTGCAACGCGTAGGTCTCGCGACATAAGATTTTACCAGCGCACTGCCTTACAGCGTGCGGGCAATTTCCTTCGTATCGTAGACTTCGATTTTGTCGCCGGCACGCACATCGTTGTAGTTGCGCACGCCGATACCGCATTCGGTGCCATTTCTGACGTCGCTTACATCGTCTTTGAAGCGTCGCAACGATTCTAACTCGCCTGCATAAATCACTACGTTGTCACGCAATACGCGAATCGACTTGTTGCGATAGACCGTGCCGTCGATAACCATGCAGCCAGCAATTTGCCCAAAGCGTGGCGAACGGAACACATCGCGTACTTCTGCTGTACCAACAATTTCTTCGCGGATTTCCGGCGACAGCATGCCTGAGAGGGCATCCTTCACGTCATCAATCAATTCGTAGATTACGCTGTAGTAGCGCAGCTCAACACCCTCGCGTTCCAGCAGAGTTTTCGCGGTCTTATCTGCACGCACATTGAAACCAAATACCGTCGCGCCATAGGTAGCCGCCATGGTCGCGTCGGATTCTGAAATGCCGCCCACACCAGAGCCAAGCACCTGTACAGAAACTTCGTCGTTGCCGATTTCCGACATGGCTTGAACAATCGCTTCAAGACTGCCGCGCACATCAGTTTTCACCACCAGTTTCAAAATACGCTTCTCGCCTTCGATCATATTGGCGAACATGTTGTCGAGTTTGGCCGCTTGCTGGGTGGCCTGAATGCGCTCTTGCATCTTGCCACGCCGAAATTCTGCCAACTCGCGAGCAGAACGCTCATCTGCCGCTACGGCAAAATCGTCGCCGGCGCCCGGCGTGCCATTAAGGCCTAACAGTTCCACTGGCATGGAAGGCCCGGCTTCCTTGGTATTTGCCCCGGTGTCGTCGAGCATGGCTCGTGCACGCCCGTAAAATTCACCAGCGATAACAATATCGCCCTGCTTCAAGCGACCGTTTTGCACCAGTACTGTAGCCACTGGCCCACGCCCTCGGTCCAAGCGTGACTCTACCACCACACCCTGCGCAGGGGCCTCATCAATGGCCGACAATTCAAGCAGTTCCGCTTGCAGCGAAATCGCTTCCAATAACTCGTCCATGCCAGCGCCAGTCATGGCCGATACCTGCTTAAACTGCACGTCACCGCCCCAAGCTTCTGGTACCAGATCTTTTGCTGCCAACTCATTGGTCACTCGGTCAGGATCGGCGCCTTCTAAGTCCATCTTATTGATGGCCACGATAACCGGAACCTCTGCAGCCTTGGCGTGCTGAATAGCTTCCTCGGTCTGCGGCATAACGCCATCGTCTGCTGCAACCACCAATATGACAATATCGGTGACCTTTGCACCACGCGCGCGCATTGAGGTAAATGCGGCGTGGCCCGGGGTATCAATAAAGGTGATCTGGCCATTGGCAGTTGTCACACTGTAAGCCCCAATATGCTGGGTAATGCCACCTGCCTCACCAGAGGTGACCCGGGCCTGACGGATATGGTCAAGCAGCGACGTCTTACCATGATCGACATGACCCATAACTGTAACAACAGGCGCTCGTGACGAGGTTTCGCCTTCAATGACCAGAGAGGCTTCTAGCTGCTCTTCGAGCACGTCTTCGCTAACAATTTTTATACGGTGACCCATTTCTTCCACCACTAGGGTGGCAGTATCTTGGTCGATAGCCTGGTTGATCGTCGCCATTACGCCTAAGCCCATCAGGGTTTTAATGACTTCGCCCGCCTTTACCGCCATGCCTGAGGCCAACTGACCAACAGTAATTACTTCACTGACTTCAACTTCGCGCGAAATAAATTCTTCCGGCTTAAATTCACCACCTTGCTGATCAACATGCAGTGCAGCTTCTCGCTGTGTTGGCCGACGTTTGTTGCGCCGCTCTGACTTCAGACTTAACTCGCGCCTACGACCTTTGTCTGCCGCACCTGTAGACGAACGTTCGCGGCCACGCGAACGTTTGCCGCCACGTTGCTCTGACTGCTCCTTGGCTTGAAGGTCCGCTGCGGACACCGGTGCGGTAGGTGCTTGTTTTGACTGCTGCTCTGCCGCCGCCCGCTGCTGGTCTTGCTGCTGTTTAAGCTCTGCTTCTTTTTGCTTCTCTTCCTCTGCACGCCGTTCCGCTTCGGCCTTGCGCTCTGCTTCAGCACTACGCGCATTTTCTTCGGCCTCGACCCGGGCCTTTTCTTCTTCTTGGATTCGCTGAGCTTCCAGCTCACTTTGCGAAACAACAGGCTCATTCTGCTCTGCTGCGGCTTCTGGCTCGACTTCGGAGCGCTTCACGTAAGTTCTCTTGCGCCGCACCTCTACAGTGACATTTCGGCCAGTACGGCCTTGCCCGGACTTTAACGTGCCGGTGCTTTTGCGCTTGAGAGTAATCTTTTCCGCAGGCTTTGCTGCTTCTCCCTGTCCGCCCTTTAGATAGGTCAGCAAGGTTTGCTTTTCCTGCTCGCTCACCGCTTCGTCTTCGCCCTTATGCGACAGGCCTGCTTGCTGCATCTGCTTGAGCAGGCGATCTACCGGGGCGCCTACCGAATCTGCAAGTTGTTTAACCGTTACTTCAGTCATCAATCACTCCTACTAGGCAGGCGATTCCTGCCTAGCGCGTCTTTATTAATCTAATTCACAATCTGCTACCACACTTCGCACCGTTCATGCTGACTCAGCATCCGCGGCTTCTGCTTCGGCAAACCAAGGTTCCCGCGCGATCATGATCAATCGCGCCGCTTCTTCTTCACCAATATCTGGAGCAATATCCAAAAGCTCTGGCACCGCTAGCTCTGCCAGATCTTCCATACACACCACTTCGTTGCTGGCTAACTGATAGGCCAGTTCCCGCGTCATGCTGCGCATTTCCAGCAGGTCATCTGCTGGCTTAACGTCGCCTAGTGCCTCTTCGCTGGCTATGGCCTTCGTGAGCAGTGCGTCTTTGGCGCGATTACGCAGCTCGGTGACAATCTCTTCATCGAAGCCTTCGATGGCGAGCATTTCTTCCATCGGTACATAGGCGATTTCTTCCAGCGTGGTGAAGCCTTCCTCCACCAGCACTTCTGCAACGTCTTCATCCACTGCCAAATACTCGATGAACTCGCCAACAAACTTACTGGATTCTTCTTCGAGTTTTTGCGCCGCTTCTTCTTCGGTCATGATGTTCAACGACCAACCGCATAGGTCACTGGCGAGGCGTACATTCTGGCCACCACGGCCAATGGCCTGTGCCAAGTTTTCTTCGGTAACCGCGATATCCATGCTGTGGGTTTCTTCGTCGAGAACAATGGAGGCAACCTCTGCTGGCGCCATGGCGTTAATCGTCAGCTGCGCTGGGTTATCGTCCCAAAGCACAATGTCGATACGTTCGCCTGCAAGTTCACCAGATACCGCCTGCACCCGCGAACCGCGCATACCGACGCAGGCACCCACCGGGTCGATGCGTCCGTCATTCGTTTGCACTGCAATCTTTGCCCGAGATCCCGGATCTCGAGCCGCGCCACGAATCTGGATAACGTCTTCAGCAATTTCTGGCACTTCTACTTTGAACAGTTCGATAAGCATTGCGGGTGCTGTGCGCGACAAAATCAGCTGCGGTCCGCGATTATCTGGGCGAATCTCCACCAGCATGGCGCGCAGCCGATCGCCGACGCGGAACACTTCTCGCGGAATAAGATGCTCTCTTGTCAAAATCGCTTCGGCGTTGTTGCCTAGGTCAACGATAACGCTATCGCGGCCTAGCTTTTTCACCGTGCCGCCAATCAGTTCATTCATCCGCGACTGATACATATCAACAATTTGAGCGCGCTCGGCTTCACGTACTTTTTGTACGATCACCTGCTTGGCGGTCTGCGCCGCGATACGCCCAAACTCCACTGACTCGACCTGTTCTTCTAGGACATCGCCCAGTTCCGCATCGGCTTTAATTTCACGCGCCTCAGCAATACTGTACTGGGCACCGGGATTGGGCTCCTCCTCTTCTTCGAGGTTGTCAAAATCCACTACCGCCCATGTACGAAAGGTTTCGTATTCCCCGGATTCACGATCAATCGCGACTCTGAATTCGGCCTCTTCGCCATACTTTTTCTTCGTGGCAACGGCCAAGGCTGCTTCCATAGCGCCAAAGATCACATCTTTAGGCACACCTTTTTCGTGGGAAACAGATTCGATTACCGAGAGCATTTCTTTACTCATGCGTTAAACCTTCCTCAATCAAATACCGGCACAATTCGTGCTTTCTGAACATTTTCCAATGGCAGGAGATATTCATCACCGTCTACCTGCACAACTACCGAGTTATCTTCCAAGCCTGCTAGCAGACCAATGATTTTCTTTCTCCCTTCAAACGGATAGTTGAGTCTCACATCTACGCGCTCACCGACATGGCTCTCATAATGAGCGCTCTTGAACAGCAACCTATCCATTCCCGGCGACGACACTTCTAAGGTGTAGGCCTCGGGCAAAATTTCTTCTACATCGAGCAAATCGCTTACATGGCGACTGACATCCGCACATAGATCAACACTGACACCGTCTTCGCGTTCAACGTAAATCCTGAGCACGCTGTACTTACCCTGACTGAGATACTCAACACCCCATACTTGGGCGTCCAGAGCCTCTACCGTGGGCGTTATCAGTTCCTCAATCTGTAGCTCTTTATTATTCAAGTGCGCTATTCAAATACTTTATAACTTGCCATTCTGCGCTCTGCCTGCGGTCGTAGAGCTGACCAGCAAACAGAAAAATCAGACACAAAAAAAGGGCCTAAAGCCCACGTTACCTGCGCGACTCTCTCGGCTTTTCAGACCGAGCGGGCTTGGACTTTAAGATCACCCGCTTCACGCGTTCGAATGATCGTCCTTCCTACTGCCCTTCTTCCTACCCTTCGCCTAGCACCATTACTCAACTAAGACATTGGTGTTATGAGCCGTTCCTGTTGTGGTAGCGGGGGTAGGATTTGAACCCACGACCTTCGGGTTATGAGCCCGACGAGCTACCAGACTGCTCCACCCCGCAGCAACAAGGGTGCGGAG
>PCCE01000064.1 GCA_002731575.1 Gammaproteobacteria bacterium
GCTTAACCGTACAGCGCGCAGACTTGCGCTGCCGCCCGGTCATAGGCTTCCAGCAGTTCCGCGTATTCGCCCACGGCTGCCGCCTCAGGTTCGCAGCATAGCGACGGCTCGCGCCGTAAGTGAGTGCGAGTGAGTTCCGCAAGGTCTGCACCACTGGTAACCGCCAGTGCCTGCAGTGCAGCGCCAAGGGCTGCAGCTTCGCTGTCCTGCAGAATGGTGACCGGTGCGTTGCAGACATCGGCGACTATTTGACGCCAAGTAGGACTTTTGGCGCCGCCGCCGGTAAGCACAATTTCCTCAGTTTCGATACCCAGCCCGGCAAGGCGGTCGAGACCCGCGTGCAGACTTAGTGTTACGCCCTCCACCGCAGCGCGCAGAATATGTTCTGGCTGCATGTTCTGGCTGTCTAAGCCGAGGATACATGCCTTACCCTGAGGTAGGTTCGGTGTCCGTTCGCCATTGAAATAGGGCACCGTGAGAACCCCCCTAGCACCTCGCGGCGAGGCTTGTAAGTGTTGCTCGAAGGCGTTCAGATCTTCAGCAAACAGGCCCCGAGCAAGCTCTGTCGCATTGGTACAGTTCATAGTGCAGAGCAAGGGCAGCCAGCCGCCAGTAGACGAGCAGAATGCGGCGATTTGGCCCTGACTTTCATCACCGAGATCATCGACAATGGGGCGGTCAGCGTAGCTATAGATCGTGCCCGATGTGCCCAGACTCATAGTGACCCTACCGGGTAGCACATTGCCGGTGCCAATGGCGGCCATCATGTTGTCGCCGCCGCCGCGGGTCACCGGTATGCCATTGGGTAAGCCCAGTTCTGCGGCCACCGGCGCGCGCAGGCTGCCTGCGATACCCGCCTCAACGGCCACTTCAGGGAGCACCTCGCGCAAATCCCGGTTGGGATCAATGGCATGCAGTACTGGTTCGGACCATTGGCGGCGTCGAATATCAAAGAAACCGGTGCCCGAGGCGTCACCGGCTTCCATGCAGCGTATGCCGGTGAGGTAGAAATTCAGATAGTCGTGGGGCAACAGGATGCTGTGCATACGCGCATAAAGGTCGGGATAAGCGTTGCGAAACCACAGCACTTTGGATGCCGTGTAGCCCGGCAAGATTAAATTGCCGGTGGCTGCCAGACAGGCGCCCGGCCCGCCCAGTTGCTCGGTCAGCCAGTCGCATTCGGCGGTGGTGGAGGTATCGCACCAAAGCTTTACTGCAAGCAATGGTGCGCCAGTGGCATCCAGTGGCACGAAGCCATGCTGCTGACCTGAGACACCGATGGCACTCACCTGCCGACGCAGTTGCGGCGCAATTTGCGCCAGTGCGGTGCCCAGGCCCTTTAGCCACCATTCGGCTCGTTGCTCGGCTATCCCGCTGTCTGTCTGGTGCAGTTTTAGCGGAGTGCTGGCACTGGCGAGACTGCTGCCAGAATCAGCGTCGTAGACGACCACCTTGATACTTTGGGTGCCCGCGTCGATACCAAGAACAATAGACATATAGCTCCTTCTTTTTAGGCACAGTTCTGCCCTAGGGCATTACTTTGCTTATGTTCGTGTTAGCCGGTAGGTCCAACGCACCCGTTCCGATAACTGTCGCCAGTCGTTTTCGCTGATTGGCTCGGTCAAGGCAACTAAGTTGTCTGGCATAAAGTACTGCCGGTAATAGACTAGGGCGAGCATTGTGCGCAGGCTAGCAGTGCTGTTAGCACCGCCACGGTGCCAAGTGCGCATGTCACGAATGACGATAGAACCTGCGGGTGCCAGTAACAGTGTTGATGGGTGGTCTCGCCAGCGTGCTGGCGGTATCCGCAAAGTGCGTGTCTCTTCTTGGTCTGCGTCTACGAGCAGATGGGAGCCGGGCCAAATTTCTGTGGCGCCATTAGCTGCAGTGAAGTCGTCTAAAAGCAGGTTAACAACCGCAAGCACCGGTGGTGCCGCGCTTGTTAGTTCGGGGAATAAATGGCCACAGTCCCGGTGTACGTTTTGCTCTTGGCTGCCCGGAAAAGTCGTATTGCAGCCGTAGGGCAGACAGCCAAAAAAGCTCTGCTCTAGCAGTTGTTCTAGCACCTGAAAAACTAACGGGTTCGCAATAATTTGTGGGTCGAGAAAGGGCATGGTCAAGGGTGGCCGAAAGCCGCCGTGATGCCGCTGCCTAACCAGCGTTTGCGGTTTGCTGGCGTAGTGATTTTGCAGTTCAGCGGTAAAAGTTTCGCGCATGTTGACAACCCAATGAGCGGGAAGCACCGCCTCTAGCACGACGAAACCCTGCTGACTTAGCGTCTGTTGGGCGAGATCTAAGGATGCGCTGGTCAGTTCGCCGGTAGATTTTTCCCGCGCTGTTAGCTGCATGTTGCAAGGCCCTGTTGTTGTGGATGGTGCTGGCAAGTGCGATGGGGCAAGTGCCAGTAGTGCCTAATTGTGGGGGATGTTTTTTGCGCACTTACGCCGATCTCTACAGCCTTTATTTCACTGCAATTGACCACGTTTTAGACTCTAGATTAATGCACTGTTGCGCGGGTGGGAAATATGGTTCGACCAGTACAGGACAGAATTTTGCTCTTGCACGCAGACTATGTTGGGGCGACAACCAACATGTCTCTGCATTTGGGAACAGTGGCTAAGCATCCGGCCAACCCGCTGTTCGAGGAAGATCGACCTTGGGAACAACGCTTGGATAATTGCTACGGTAACATTGTCTTCGACCCTGACAAGGGTTTGTATCGGTGCTGGTATAGCCCGTTTATCGAGGCACCCTCTGCCAAGAATAAAACCCTCCAAGAACGCCAGCAGATTCCCTACGAAGGCTACCCAAAACAAGAAATGGCAGTGTGTTATGCCGAGTCTAGCGACGGCATAACATGGCATAAGCCGGATTTGGGGTTGGTGGAATATGCCGGCTCGACGGCTAACAATTTGGTGATGCGCGGTCCCCATGGGGCAGGCGTGCTCGACGACCCGGCAGCCACTTCAGCAGAGCAGCGCTACAAGGCGATTTACCAGGGATTGCATGTGCGCTGTTCCGCCGATGGCCTGCAATGGTCGCCGCAGCAAAAGATTAACTGTGATTTGGCTGGCGATACGCATAACAACGCGCTCTGGGTACCGGATTTGAATAGATACGTGGCCTTTACTCGGGACTGGCGTAAAACAGACCGGCATATTGAAGGCGAGGAAAGCAAAACCCGTCATAGCTGGAAGCGTCTGGTGTCGCGGATTGAGAGCAGCGACTTTATCAACTGGTCGCAGTCTGAGGTGGTGATTGAGCTCGAAGACTGGGAACTGCAGCCCTATAGCATGGCAGTGTTTGAGTACGCGGGTGTGTATCTGGGGCTACTCGCCATTCATGATCAAATTTCTGACCGGGTTTGGACCGAGCTGACGTTCAGCGCTGACTCGGTATCTTGGCAGCGCATTGACGCTGGCAATGCGCTGATTGGCTGCAGCGATGTAGAGCTTGATTACGACTACGGCTGTGTTTATGCCTGTGCCGGACCAGTGGTATTAGACGACGAAATTCGACTGTACTACGGTGGTAGCGACTATTTGCACTTTGGTTGGCGCAATGGTTGTCTGGCGCTGGCAACCCTGCGGCCTGATGGCTTTGCGGGTTACCAGCCAACCGATGCTAACGAGATAGGTACGCTGAAGACAGTTGTGCTGGCCTATGCGGGTGAAGCGATTAAGGTGACTGCCGATATTGACGCTGGTGGCATGTTGCTGGTTGAGGTCCTCGATGCTTCAACGGATGCTGTGCTTGCTCTCCAGCAGCTCGGTGAAACCGCTACTGATGCTTTAGCCCTTCAGGCGGGGGCAGTGGAAGCCAATGCAATTAAGCTGCGCTTTAGTGCGCGCGCAGCAAAGGTGTATTCCTTCGTGCTAGAAAAATGATCGGTTAACGCAGGTACTTGAGGCAAAAGCAATGCAGCAGAAAAGACCAGAACAGTCCTTGAGATTGCTCAACGATGAGCAGGTGCGACGGTTTATTGCGGACGGTTTCATCATGATCGATGCTGGATTGTCGGAAGCTTTTCATGCTGAGGTCAGCGCGCAGGTGGCGTATACACTGGAGCAGGAGTTGCCGCATCCCGGTGATAATATCGTGCCACGTGTGCCAGCGCTTAATCAGGTTTGCGACAGTCCAGCGGTACAGGGGGCGCTCGTCAGCCTGCTCGGTCATGACTTCGTATTTTTGCCCCATCGGTTTCCGCACAATAGTGAGCCTCTCCCTGAGCAAGGGCAGAAGCAGCAATGTACTGCCTTCGATACCCAGCCGACCATGGCAGCAGGCTCGATCTCTGCATCGGCTTGGCATCAAGATTCACACGCCTCCTGCGGCCGCACCCGTTGGCATACGCCTCGAGCCGCCAACGTATTTTATTTTCCTCACGACACACCCCTGCACATGGGGCCGACGCGATTTTTGGCTGGTTCGCATCTGTACGCCACCCTGCACGACATCAGTGCGCAGCAGGCAGTGATGCAAACAATTCCCGCTGGCACCGTTGTCATTGCACATTTTGATTTGGCCCATGCCGGGTCGCCGAACAACAGCCACCTTGGCCGCTATATGGTGAAATTGGTCGCGTTGCGCACCGAGGTGCCCACTACGGCTACTTGGGATAACCGGGAGTCGCAGTGGCAGCCCCCCGTGGGCTTGCATACCCATCATGAATTGCCAGCCGCTTGGGCTGCACTTTGGCGCTGGATGCGTGGCGAGCCGCGTTTCTCGGCGGGCCAGCAGGCAGCAGCAGACCACGTAGAGGTAAAGTCACTGATGGACGGCTTGCGCAGCATTAGCCAACAACAGCGGCTGACGGCTTTGTATGCGCTAGCGGCACTGGGTACCAAGGCTGTAGAGCCGCTAGTTGACTTGTTGCTGACCACAGCGGGACAAAGTCGGCATCACAACGCGGCAGGCAAAGTGTTGCCAAGCCAGTCTCAGCACCATCTGGATCGTTTTTTTCTTGAGGGTCAGTTCACCCCAGAAGACAGCGCCATAGCGCTTGGCTGCATTGGCCAGCCGGCTGCTCAGCGCCTCGGGCAGTTGCTTGGCCATGAGGACCCATGGATACGCATGAACGCGGTATATGCCTTGGGCGATGCTGGCGCTGATGTGGCACAGGCCTATCTTGGGCAGATCAACCAACTACTGTTCGATGAGGAAGCCAGTGTTATCCGAGTAACTCTAGATGCCTTGGCTGCCCTCGGCAGGCTAGACGTCGACGCCGTTGGGCGGCTTACCCAGTTTATCTGTCGGCAGGTGCCCGAATGGGTCGCCGATAGCCAGTCAGACCTGCGCTTGGCCATGCTAGAGCAGATGCGTTATCTTAGCACCATAGTGCTGTTGAACTGGGTCACCCATGCTCAGCGGCATGAACCAGAGCAAGACCCTCAGATGCTGGCCAATGCAGAGGCGGCGCTACTGCACAGTCTTAAGGATGAAAACGGTTATCCCGCGCGGCTGGCGTGCATGGCACTAGAGCGTTGTGGCTCAGCGGCAAGTCTGCGCGCAGTCATACACTACCTGCGTGGTCGTGCGTGGGATGCGGAACAAAACACCCGAGCCATGGGCGCATGGACCTTGGCGCATAGAAACGCCACCTTGGCGCGGTTGAATGCTCTGCCTGATGCCTAGGGCATTCTAAGCGGTCGTTACCAACTGCCAGCGGGCTGTCGTTACAGTCAGCGTCGTGTTGCCGCTCTCGTCAGCGGCGGCGACAACAGCACCAAAAGGGTTTTCCTCACTCCATCATAAGACAAGACTGGATAAGGCATTTTCTGCTTCTGTAACAATTGGGTTGCAAAAAGTCCCCCACTTTACGGTCTTGGGAACAGAAAAGACAAATAAATTGCTGGTTCAGCGGCAATAATGGGTGACTTCTTGTTCGGATTAAATTGACGAGAAAAATTAATGCACCGTTAATCATTTTTTGGCGGGGCGTAAATGGGTGCATGATCGTGCAGCCACCAAAATTAACTACCAAAAAGGTGACGGCTTGGCTCTTGTATCAACTCGGCTCGGCAAGGTTCGCGGATTCGCCCAAGGCGGCGTAAACACTTTTCTTGGGCTGCGCTACGGCCAGCCGCCAACGGGTGCGCGCCGTTTTAAAGCATCGTTGATGGCTGAAGGTTGGCAGGGGGAATTCGCCGCAATAGATTACCCAAATCGAGCGATGCAAGAAAAACAGCAAAGCACCCTTGGTTTGCCTGTAGGTGGCGCGACAGATGAAGATTGTTTGTTTCTCAATATTGTAACGCCAGCAGCCAATGCTTTGCCCCGCCCGGTGTTGGTCTGGCTGCACGGCGGTGGCTTTGTTAACGGATCTGCCAATGAGTATGACGGCGGCGTGTTAGCCGAGCAGGGCGACGTTGTTGTTGTCACAGTGAATTCCAGGCTTGGCATGTTCGGCTTTTTTGACTGGTCTTACTTCGGTAACGAATACGCTGGCTCCGCTTCCAACGGGTTACGCGACCAAATACTGGCGCTGAACTGGATTCGCGAAAACATCGAAGACTATGGCGGTGACCCCTCTAATGTGACGATTTTTGGTCAGTCCTCGGGAGGTTCATCGGTGCTGAGTTTGCTGGCCGCTCCCGCCGCTGATGGGCTCTATCACAAGGCCATTGCCTGCAGCGCGACTGCGGTATATCGCCCCCCAACGGACCGCAGCCAGGAGCTTGCCGAGCGCCTGGGTTGTGGGCGCGATGACCTGCTTGCCGAAGTATTGAAAATGTCTGCCCGCGACATTGTGCAGATCAAAGCTGGCGGCAGTATCTGCGTCGACGGCACGGTTGTAACACGGGACACATTTCAAGCCATTGTCGAGCGCGGCAAGGCAGGTGTGCCTTTGTTGGCGGGCACTGTGGCGACAGAGGGCACGCTCTATACGAGAGGCAAGAACGAGGCGCAGGAGCACTATGACTGGCTCAATCGCTACCTCGCCACCGACATGCTTTGCGGCAAGCAACCTGACGCCTATTTAAACGCGCTTGCGGCGGCCTACCCTGATGCTTCACCTGGCAAGGTTCATGAGATGGTTTGGACTGATATGTTTCGTCGTATTTGTGCTACCGCCGCGGAGTTGTCGGCGACCAAGGGCGCTGGCGGTTGGCTCTATCGCTTTGATTTACCCGTGAATAAAACGGACGGCGAGCACGTGGGAGTGCCCCACGCCTGCGAAATGGCGTTTACCTTCAATACCGTGGCCAAACCGTCGTCCAATGCCTATACCTTTCACGATATTGCAGACCCTCTGGTGCAGCAGGTAGGCCGAGACTGGTCGAGTATGGTTATTGCCATGGCGCGCAGTGGCGATCCAAACGCCCAGCAGGCTAGCAGCCTACCCTTTTGGCCCCAGTACGAACCCGAGCAACGGCACTGTTTACGCATTGATGCGCCGTTCCGCGTGGCCGCAGATCTAGATGCTGCGCACCGCCGCCTGTGGGCGTCGACCTGAAGGCTAGACCTCTTGCGGCGCCGCCTTACCTAGCAGGATAGTGTCCGCTGTGGGGACACGGCGGTGTGAACGAACGATAAACAAAGCGATTAGCAAATTAAGGAGGGCTTTTGGCCATGACTCAAGACGTACTTTTGGTTGAGAAAAAAGACGGTGTTGCAACGCTTACCCTGAACCGGCCTGAGCAGATGAACGCGCTGTCGCTAGAGCTGCGCTGGGCATTGCAGGCGGCGCTGGAAGATGTGCGCACTGACCCTGATATTGGCGTGGTTATCCTCACTGGTGCCGGTAAAGCCTTCTGTGCGGGTTTGGATCTAAAAGAAATGGGTAAGCCTTTGGCCGACAAGCGGGCCGCCCAGCCCATGGACCCACCGTCCCTGCTGCGTGCGGTCAACAAGCCGATAATCGGTGCGATTAACGGCGTGGCTATTACCGGTGGCTTTGAAATTTCGCTGTCCTGCGATTTGCTGGTAGTTACTCCAGAGGCGCGTTTTGCCGACACCCATGCCCGTGTTGGGCTGATAGCTGGCTGGGGACTCGGCGCTCGTCTGTCACGGGCGGTGGGTTTGGCCCGCGCCAAGGAGCTGTCGCTGACAGGGAATTTTTTGTCCGCGGAACAGGCCTATGACTGGGGGCTGGTGAATCGCATCGTACCCCAGCAGGAGTTGTTGCCCACCTGCCATACCTTGGCTCAAGACATGTTGTCCTGTGTGCCTGAGGTCATGAATGAGTATAAACGCCAAATTGATCATGCCTATGACTTGGCCCTTGGTGATGCGATGACCTACGAGGTAGATATCTGTCGCCGTCACCGCAGCCCCGGGCCAGAAAAAATTGCTGAGCGACGTTTACTGGTTCAGGAGCGTGCGCGCCGTCAGATAGACGCCTAGCACAGCGTCGAGACCCGCATCATTCAGGCACTCCTGATCAAACGCAGACACCGCAATGGGGACATCCTGTGTGCTCTGTTTGCGCTGCTGAGCCTCTTACGGCGGCGGCAGAAAAATATGGCAGTGCAGGCTAAAAGCAAGCATTTGAAAGGGGATAAGCGGAAAAAACGCAACAAGTTGTGGGAACACGCCCTATTGGAGTAATTTGATCATGCACACAAAGTAAGTGGGCGCTAGATTGATCAGGGTCCTAAGATAGTGTGCTCGTAGACATCTAATACCCCTGCTGCCTCAACACCTATGCAGACATTGGCCGCTGGAATATCTGCCCAGTGGTCCTCTACATACTCCCGAGCGGGCTCTCTGTTCAGAATGGTTTCTCCCTTTGCGATACCGTTGGTAGCAACTCTTACAGGCCCTGTCTGCACGCGAAATAGCTCTGGCGCGATGACGTAAGCGACCGCAGATGCGTCGTGCATTGGAAAGCCCTCGGTGTAGCCGATAGAGGTATAAAAGTTATTGTAAAACTCGGAGATTCGGCCAATAAACTGGCAGGCGGTATCGTCGCTTTGACGAAATTTTGCTTGTCGTTGTGGGTCGACAACGACAAGCATGGTGACATCTAAGCCGACGAAGGTTTTTTGCCAGCCGGCTAGGCATACTGCGTCGGCGGCGTCAGGGTCGCCATAGATGTTGGCCTCAGCGCAGGGAGATACGTTGCCACGGAACTGATTTTCACCAAAAGCCCCACCCATGATGACTACCTCCTTGGTCAAGGTTGCCAGTTCGGGTGCGATGGTAAGTGCTCGGGCCAAGTTGGTTAGGCGTCCCAGCGTAATAATGGTAACTTCGTGAGGGTTGGCCCTAATGGTGTCGACAATAAACTGCTCCGCCTCAGTGCTGTCGGCACTAGCATCGCTCTGGACGTCGCCGGTATCACCCATCCCATCATCGCCATGCACAAAGGTCGGATAGGCTAACTCAACCCCATTCAGAGGCAGGCCTGCACCCTGATGTACTGGTGCATCAATGTTGAAGACATTCCTCAGATGCAGGGTATTGGCCGTGGTATTTTCGATGTCCGCATTACCGTGGACGGTGGTAATGCCGAGTATCTCTAGGTCCTTGCAGCGATGGGCGAGCAAGATAGCCATGGCGTCGTCGATACCGGGGTCGCAGTCGATAATTACTTTTTTCAAAATTTCTCGGCGTTGTTTAATGTTTGGTCTGGGCGAACGGGCCAGCGCCGCCGCGCTATGTTGCGATCAAACCCTCGGCGGTGCAATGCACAAATCGACAGTTATCGATACGCGGGCGCGAATGGATCCGGTTGATACTGGATTGCTGATTTCGCGCCCATCGCGATGTGATATCGCTGGTTTCAGTCGAGGATTTCCCAGCCCGATTGACGAATGATTTCGTTTACGCCAAAACTGCTGGTGTCTGCCCAGTGGGCTTGCCAGTCAGCATCGCCGTTCATGGCATCGCCGAAGGCAGCCATCGCTTCAGCAGATTCGTGGTACATGCCGTACAAAATAATGCCCGCAGGGTTGCTGAGATTGGCCACCATGACGCGAATTGAACCGCCGAGCTTGGTCATGATTTCCTTGCTCTTGCTGACTCTGGCAATGGCCTCGGCGGCTTTGCCAGGTGCTATTTTGCTGTAAGACGTTAAGACAACTCCTTGGGGCAAATCGCCATAAGGGATTTCAAGCCCCGGTATTTCTGACCATGTGGTGGCCCGCACTGGGGCCGAGTTAGGGTACTGCATGCTCGCCTGAGCTTCCGCCACGGCGGGAGTTACTCCAGCGGAAACGGCTTTGGCATAGGCCGCCATGTCCTCGAACTCCATGGCCAATGCCATTTCGCCCGGTACCCCACCGCCGCCGGGCATCAGCCGAAGCGTGTCTACCTGCTGCCCGTCCGTGTGCATTGCGTCGCGGCTGAGCCGCAGGTTTTCGGTGAGTTGTGGCGTGGCGCCTGAGGAATTCGGTGTCCAAGTGTTTGTCACCATAATAGCCATGTTAAATCTACTGATTATTATTTTTGTTGGCTCGATTGAGTCAGGTAGGGTCAGGGGTAGCGCTGCCTTGGCGCGAAGTTAAGTACTGATTCACCTCCAAGGTTACGTATCGACGCTGGCCGATTAACGCTATGGAAAGGTTGTACGAGGGCTGCCCAGCGGCAAGGAGTACTCAGGATGCTCGAATATCACCGGGATATGGAAAAGGTCGAGCACCCAGAGTTAAACGCGGAGACTTCTGCGTTCCCCTACGACCTCGAATGTTCAGCGTGCTTATTTCATGCCAATTTTGTGCAGTGTGAAGGCGCACTATTCCAGGCCGCTGTGGGAGTCGCACGGTCGCGGTGTCAGCACTTACTTATCGTTAGGTAGACAATTATGCGTCAGCAATGACGCTCTGGTTTTGCCTTAAATCGGTGCGTTAAAGCAAGCTCTGGCGCTAATTTGCACTAAAAAAAAGCGTTGCAAACCCCTGGTTATCGTCACGCTCGCTAACCTTAGAACGCTCGGGCCAGTTACTAGTGCGCCAAGTGCGCCAAAGGACATGGTTTGATAAGGTCGTGAGTGCTTTTAAAGCCACCGACTCAGATGAATAAAAAGAGATCAAGAAAAATGAAACATCTATTGGTTAGCACCCTACTAATGCTGCTCAGTCAAATCGCTCTGGCAGACCATCATAAAAATTCCATCGTCACCCAACAAATTGCCGCCGCGAAAACGTTTTTTGCCCTAGATACCCCGCCTGCTGAAGCAGATGCATTGCTGCATGATGACTTTGAGTTCGTTTTCATGGGCAGGGCGCAGATCTCTAATGTGGTCTACACAAAGGAGACCTTCCGCTCAGTCTTTATGAATCAAGTTTTCGGCCCCTTAGTGCCTCAGGGTTTTAAGAAAATTGAGTTCATCCATGCCTTTGGCGATGCCGACAACGTGGCCTTGATGGCTGAGGGCGATGCCGAAGGCATCAACGGTCGCTACAACAACAGCTATGCGCTTATTCTTCGCTTCAAAGACGGCAAGATTCATCGCCTGAACGAATACGCCAGCGACCTGCTGGTAGAAACCGCACTATACAAACAACAGCTGATGCCAATGGATTAGGGTCAGCTAGCAGTCAGTGTTCTGACCAAGTCCATCATTACCGCAGTTGCGCTGATCGAACTGCCGATCATGATGGCGCGGTCGCCCCACTGCACGCCAACAATTATCCAGCCTAAGGCGCTGATCACATAAGCGATTTGACCCTGCAGGCCAAGACCAGCAGACATCAAAAAAATACCGCTAACAGATAAAAAAGTCGCCACCCACTTGATGTACCAGTCAATGGTGCCTACCGGAGTGGTGGACTTTAGATCATCGTTTTCAGCCTGAAGCTCGCGCAGTTCATCAATGAGGCGCTTTTTTTCCGTCGCCAATTCCACCGCCAACTGACTGGCTCGACTGCTGCGCACTGGCGGCGTCCCGTACTGATCGGCAATGTAGGACACGTCCGTGTTTAGCTCTGGTTCTCTTGGGCTCATTGGCATACCCCGTCAACAAATGTAAGGCGTAAATTGGCAATTTTTGGTTTCCTCACACCCCACAGCGAAGTTGTTGTTGGCGTGAAAAGAGGGCGCATCATCCGCCGATTTTGGCCCCAGTCAACGATTTTTTCTGCTCTAAAAAAATATTTAAAACAGTTACTTAGCAGTTATTTAGAATGCTTAGCTTTCGCCTTGAAATTGCTTACTTCGCAACGCTCATTTCTGCCTTGCGTGCTCAGTGTAGAAAGGGTTTTGTCGATGGCGGAAGCGTACGGGCATCGCGCTGGCGCATTTTTTGGTCAATGCAAATTCAGAGTTTTACGCGCGGCGTCTGTGTGGATGCAGTTTACAGTCCTGTGACCTGTGGCAGATGTGCAAAAAATTCCTTTGGGTGTGAAACTTTAGATGACTAACCTTTGGTCCTAGTTCAAATCTGTGATCTGCTCGGCAGGAAAGGAGAGGTTCCACTGTCCTCGAATACGGTCCATGGTGCGCATTAGTGCAATGCTTTCATCCAGCGGCATGGTCACGCTCTCGGTCTTGCCTGCAAGCAAACAGTCGATGACTTCTTGGGCTTCAAATTGATAGCCATTGCCCGGGTAGGGCTTATGAACCCGTTCTGGCTCCTGTTTTGTGCGATTGTCCGTGCGATAAATGATCAGTTCTTGGCCGCGCCAGAATTGCTTGGGCAAGTGAATTCTGCCGCGCGTACCGTATACCCAAGCGCTCATAGAGGTCTGAGTGCGTAGGGCAGATGCGAGCACGCTCAGCGCACCGCCTTTATGCCGTAGCAGATAGCCGGATTGCTCGTCGACTCCGGTAGTACCCAAGCTTGCAAGGCTCGCGATGTCCTCTGGCTCGCCTAGCAACAGGGCCGCAAACGCCAGCGGGTAAATGCCAATATCCAGCAGCGCACCGCCGGCCAGCTTCGGATCGAACAGCCTACTGCGCGGGTCGAAAGGGGCGCGGAAGCCAAAGTCAGCCTGAATCATGCGCACCTCGCCAATGACACCGGCATCGATGCGCTTCTGCAGTTCTGCGATTAGTGGGATGAAGCGCATCCACATTGCTTCCATCAAGAAGACCTCGGCTTGGCGTGCCCGAGCCACCATCTGTGTCACTTGGGCGGTGTTCAGCGCAAAGGGTTTTTCGCATAGCACCGCCTTGCCAGCTTTGAGACACAACAGCGTGTTCGCAAAATGCGCAGTATGTGGGGTGGCTATGTAGATCACGTCAATGTCAGGGTCGTTGACCAACCCGGCATAGTTGCCATAGGCATGCGCCGCGCCGTAGGTTTGGGCGAATTGGTCAGCGCTGGCTTGGTTGCGCGAGCCGACACCAAGCAGCACTCCATTGTTGACCAGAGCAAGCGCCTTGGCGAACTCTGCTGCGATAACACCTGTGCCAAGAATGCCCCAGCGAATGGGCGCAGCGTAACGGGCTGTCGGATCTGGCATAAACGGCTTCCTGAGGAATAAGTTGAGAGACGAAACAATGTTACCCTTACAAGGTCGCTTGCGAGGTTGCCAAACCCTAAGCAAGCCCACTAGTAAATCGTATGGTTAGAACAATATGTCGCAAATGTCACTTGAGGAGGCCGTGCGAGGACGTCGCTCTGTCCGAGGTTTTTTAGACCGGCCGGTACCACAGCAGGTGTTGGAAAGAGTTTTTGATATTGCGCGCTGGTCGCCCTCGGGCACCAACATGCAGCCATGGCAGACCTTTGTGGCATCTGGTGCTCTGCGCGATGGCCTGCGCGAGCAGATGATGGAGCGGGTCCGCGCCAAGGTTGCTCCCAGCCAAGACCATAAGGAGCCAAAGCGGGAAATAGGCGCAGAGTACAAGGACCGTCGCCGCGAATGTGCAGCGGTACTGTATCGGGCCATGGATATTGACTGGTCAGACAAGCCAGCACGCGCCGCAGCCAGCTTGCGTAACTTTGAGCTGTTTGACGCCCCCCATGTGGCCTTTCTATGCATGGACGAGGGTTTTGGTCTTGGCAGTGCTTGGGATGTTGGCATGTATGCGCAAACACTGATGCTTGCGATGACCGCCAATGGATTGGCGTCCTGTGCACAGGGCACCATGGGGCATCATCCGGATTTAGTGCGCGAGGCGTTTGGCCTCGGGCCAGAGGTGAAAGTGCTCTTTGGTCTCAGCTTCGGCTATGAAGACACCGCTATGCAGGTGAACAAAGCGCATACCGAGCGCGCGCCGCTGCACGAGACGGTTACCTTTAAGAGTTAATGGCTTCTTTGGCCTTGAAGCGCGCCCTCGGTTTGTAAGCCCCCAACGAAAAGTCTCAGTAGCGTATTCGAGCGTGCAGACTTTTGCTCGCGGCTACCTTCGACAAAAACGATGGCAGTGGCGCTCAAGTTCAGCACATCGGCGATAGATTCTTTGCTGAGCGAAGGCGGTGCAGCAATCTGGCCAGTAGCAAGAGCATCGTCGATAACCTCCACCAGTAACCGTTCAAACGGGTAGCTCTCAGCATCGCGGAGCGCTAGCTGCTGAAGTTCGAGTAACTCCATCGCATGGGGCGACTGCTGGGTTTCCAGCGCAAACCACATCGTTTGTCTGATATTCAAGATGGCGTATAGCTTTTCTTGCAGCGAAGCGGTGTCTGGGAGTTGCGTAAGGGCCGCTTCTGCCGCCAGCAGAATATTGTCAAAAAACGCGAATAGCGCACCGACAAATACTTCGTCTTTGTTAACGAAATAGGTGTACAAGCTGGCCCGAGAGATTTCTGCTTGCTTGGCAATATCCTGCATCGACGTGGCGTTGAAACCCTGTGTCAAGAACAACTGACCTGCTGTCTCTAAAATCTGCCGCCGCCGTTCTTCCCTTGATAACAACCTGCGCCCCTTGTCAGTACTCAGTCTGTACACGCGCGATCATTGGTGGCAGACAACAGCCACAAAGCCAATAAGTGTCTACTTTTGATTTAAAGCTCATTGCTCAAGCTTGCAAGTTGGACAGGGACTTCGGCTGTCGTATTGGCGGCGAGCCTTATTAGAACAACCGGTGGGGGGTGCTTAGCACGATGAATCCGGCGATAGCGAGGAAAGGGCCAAAAGGCATCGGTTGGCTTGCCTGCATGCGGCGCCCGGCGATTAAGATCAAACCCGCAGCAATGCCGCCAAATGCCGCCAGCAGAATAACTGTGGGCAGGGCCTGCCACCCGAGCCATGCGCCCAGCGCTGCGGTGAGCTTGAAGTCACCATGCCCCAGCCCTTCCTTGTTGCGCAGAAGCTTGAACATCCAGTATACGCTCCACAGCGTGAGGTAACCTGCTGCCGCGCCAATAACCGCATCTTGCAGCGTCGCGAAGTAGCCTGCCACATTGATCAGTAGCCCAGCCCACAGCAGCGGTAACGTGAGGCTGTCCGGCAGAATAAAATGCTTGAGATCGATTAAGGATGCGCAGAGCAGAGTCCAGCACAAAACCAGTGCCAGCAGAAAGTGTGGCGACAGCCCGAAGGCCAAGGCAAGCCAACAGCACAGTAGTGCACCGAGGCAGGCGGTGACGACATGCTGGCGGCTGGCATATGAACCGCCAAGGAAGCCTCGGCTCAACCGGTCTGTTGAGCGCGCTGCAGCGCCGGTTTCGCCTTGTGCTTCTATGGCTGCGTCGAAGAAGCAAGCACCCCGGGAAGCCAAGTAGCCCAAAACTGCGCCGCCAGCCAAGGCTAAAACGAGCACAACGGCAGGGTGAAAAAGACTAAGAGAGGGTTCTGTAGCGGTCACGACAGGCTTGCGGTGAGCGCCCAGCCAGCATGCCTAGGCGCTAGCCACAGGATTGCTAACCGTGCCGTCGGTGTTGGCTGCTGGCTCGTCGGCAATGCCAACATGGAGCATGGGCGAGGCGTCGATATGCTCGGCGTTCATCATGGACGCGACGCGCTGCAGCGACGCGACGATCATAGATTTTTCCCACTCCTCGAGCTTCTGAAAGGCCGCGCTGAACACATCCTGCAAGGGCTTGGGGGCCTGCAATATCATTGCCTCGCCCTGTGGCGTCAGAGTGGCATGCACAACGCGCTTATCCATCGTGCTGCGGTGCCGGGCGACAAGGCCACGGCTCTCAAGCCGGTCGAGAATGCTGGTCACCGTGGCTTGGCTCAAACTGACATGAGTAGAAAGTCGCGAAATAGCCACAGCGCCCATTTCCTGAATGGCCTGTAGTACAAGCAACTGAGGCGCGGTGAGTCCCGATTTTTTACTCAGCTGGCGTGAGTACAGATCGGTTGCTCGAATGATCTTGCGAATGGTGATTAGGACGTCGACTTCTTGGCTCATGATCGTTGTTCTTCCATCTTCGTTGATATCGCAGGGTAAAGGGTGCGGTTAGCCAGTAACGCGTGCCGTATATGCCATCAAATACTGTTCGGGTCACGAGAGAAAAAAGACTCAATCTGACGCAAACGAAGCATAAAGCTCCCAGCGGGCAGTGTGAATGTTTAGTAGTCGAAATAAAAGATAGTTATGAAAAGATAGACGTGTGCCGGACCTTTTGCGGCAATGAGCATTTTTTACAGAAGATTGGACCATTTATTCTCACAATGATGTAAACTTTTACCGAACACGCGGAGAGCCGTGGGATATTTTCATTCGTTTGCAAAATATTAGCGCCAAAAGAATCGCGCAAGGCGTCCTCTCCGGTACTGAGAAATGGTGCGCATAACCGCGCCATCAGCAAAAGGAGAGCATGTGAATTTCCAACGAAGCAAGATGAACCAAGCGGTGGTTGCTGCGATTGTCTCTATGACGGCGGGCCATGCCGCTGCCGAACAGGGTGTGATTGAAGAGGTTGTGGTAACGGCCTCGAAGAGATCGGCAAGCATGCAGGATATTCCAATTGCCGTTCAAGCGATGACCGAAAATACGCTTAAAGAGCAAAACATTACGAGCTTTGAAGATTACATAAAGTATCTTCCAAGCGTAAACGCGGGCGGTCGTGGGCCTGGGCAGAACGAAATCTACATTCGCGGCGCAGCGGTGGACGCCATCAATATCACCGTTGCCGAGTCGCAGGGCTCTGCACCCAATGTTGCACTGTACTTGGATGAGCAACCGGTAACTGCCGGAGGTCGAAACCTAGACGTATACATTACGGATATGGAACGTATTGAGGTGCTTCCAGGGCCACAGGGTACGCTCTACGGTGCCAGCTCTCAGGCAGGAACAGTGCGTTTGATTACTAACAAGCCTGCCATCGACGAATTTGCTGCCAGTGTGTCGGCTGATGTATCTACTACTGCCTCAGGCGAGCCGAGCGATAAAGTTGAAGCGATGATCAACATTCCAGTTATCGAAGGCAAGCTAGCAGTTCGCGCTGCGGTTTATAGCGATAATAAAGGCGGTTACATTGACAATGTTGAAGGTACATTTACTGCCAACCCAGCGTTGAATCCGACCTTCCCTAGCAGAGAGGGCGTTACCTTCGCCGCCGGCCACGTATTCGCCAACGGCACAGTAGTCGGTGAAGACGGCGTGACTATCCCAGTAACCTATGCGACTGCTTCAAGTTCCGGTCTGGTTGAGAAGGACTTCAATGATGCTTCGTATCAGGGTGTACGCCTCGGTGCAAAGTACCTGATCAACGACGATTGGTCAGCGCTAGTCCAGTTTACGCAGCAGACACTAAAGACTCAGGGCGTATTCGACTACGATGAAGCCTTGGGTGACCTGAAAGTTGCTCGCTTTACGGAAGACTCCCTCGAAGACGAGTTCAGTCAGTTCGCTTGGACCATAGAGGGTCGCGCTGGCGCTTTGGATCTGCTCTACACTGGCGCGTACCTTGACCGCGAAGTGTCTCAGCGAATGGACTACACCGGTTATACGAACATTGGTGCCTCTATTTCAGGCTATCAGTGTGAATATATCGCCGGCTCGTTCTATCACGGCCTGACTGACGTAACAGCTTACAGTTTCGATCCAACGATAAGTGGCAACACTGCAGTGATCGAATGTGGCAACCCTGCCAACAATTACAATGCGGAAAACGAAAATACGCGAATGACGCACGAATTCCGCGTGTCTACTGATCCAGATAATGCCCTACGATTTGTTGGCGGCGTCTTCTATGAAGATTCCGAAATTCTGCACATTGGTAACTTTAACTATTTAGCACCCATGGAGGCGGGATTTACGCCGATAGATATTAATCTCAAGTCCGGCTTAGACGGGGCGGATGCGAATGCTCGCGGATTGGTTAATGCTGCAACGCAGTTCCGCAATGATAACCATCGTAACGAGGAACAGTTTGCGGTATTCGGCGAGGTCTCTTATGACCTAATGGAAAATGTTTCTGTA
>PCCE01000065.1 GCA_002731575.1 Gammaproteobacteria bacterium
GAACGGGGACCAGATAGAGGTTGAGATGATTGACAAGGTGCGGCTGATGGGAATGTTGGCCAAGAGTGCCGGGTTGTTGGATACGGAGAAAGAGGCTGATAAGCCTAGTGTGGTTGGTATTGAGATGGTGATGCCTGATGACACAAAGTAACCAGGTTAGCGGCCTCAAGCTGGATTTCAGTACCTCGCCGACTGTTGCCAGCTTCTTTCGCAGCAAGGCGTTTGTTCGGGGCTTGATGGGGCCGGTGGGCAGCGGTAAGAGCTATGCTTGCTGTGCCGAGATATTCAGACGGGCGGTTCAGCAGCGCCCCTCCCCGCGTGACGGGATTAAGTATAGCCGGTTTGCGATTGTCAGGAATACGCACCCGATGCTACGGACCACCACGCTCAAGACCTGGCTGGAGCTGTTGCCCGAACACGTGTGGGGGCCGGTCAAGTACTCACCGCCTATCACGCATCATATCAAACTGCCGCCTAGAGATGGGGCTGCCGGCATCGATATGGAGGTGATATTCCTGGCGTTGGACGACCCCAAGGATGTCAGAAAGCTGTTGTCATTGGAGCTGACGGGGGCATGGGTCAATGAGTGCCGGGAGCTGCCGAAGGCGGTCATCGATGGATTGACCCACCGGGTCGGGCGTTTTCCGACCAAGGCTGATGGCGGTCCTACCTGGCGGGGCGTTATTCTGGACACCAACCCCATGGATGATGACCATTACTACTACAAGCTGGCTGAAAAAGAGCGGCCTAGCGGCAGATATGGCTGGGAGTTTTTCCGGCAACCCGGCGGTGTTATTGAGGTTGATATTGAGGATTTGCCGGACGATATGCCCGAAGCTCAGGGCTATACGCATCAGGCTGGCCGGTGGTGGAAAACAAACGCCCAGGCCGAGAACCTCAAGAATCTGCCTAATGGCTACTATGACCAGCTCCTGGGCGGCAAGAACCTGGATTGGATAAGGTGCTATGCCGAGGGCAAATATACGTTTGTGCAAGAAGGCCGGCCTGTCTGGCCCGAATACAATGATGCCATGATGGCTGATGATTTGATGCCGGAGCCAAATGTCCCGATACAAATCGGCCTCGACTTTGGTTTGACGCCGGCAGCTATCTTTGCTCAGAAGATGCCCACTGGTCGATGGCATGTCCTGCATGAGCTGGTGACATTCGATATGGGCCTGGAACGCTTCTGCTCAATGCTAAAAAGCGAACTGGCATCAAGGTTCCCCGGCTTTGAGACAATGGTGTGGGGTGACCCTGCCGGCTCTCAGCGTGACCAGATATTTGAAACCACGGCCTTTGACCACCTCAAAACCCATGGTATCATAGCCAGGCCAACAGCGACCAATGAGTTTCGGACCCGGCGCGAGGCCTTGGCCATACCGATGGGCCGGCTGATTGACGGCAAGCCCGGCTTTATGATTGACCGCAAATGTATGCGGCTGAGGAAGTCTCTCAATGGTGGCTATCACTTCAAGCGCATAGCCATGGGTGCCGGCCAGGAAAGGTTCCGGGACACGCCCAACAAGAACGAACACTCCCACGTTGGGGATGCGGCTGGCTATTGTTTGCTAGGCTCCGAGCATAAGATTATGACCAAGTCACCTAATCGCTCTGTCAGGCCGGTCCAGGCCAAGGTTCTGGATTTCGATGTTTTCTCCTGAGGAGCTGAATGTCGTCATGCGGATGAATACACCGCGCAACAAGATTGTGCGCTGGCAGCCCTCGCATCTCTACGTCTGTGAGCTGAATGAGTTTGACCGCCACAATCTGGAGGACTTTGCCGGCTATCGGGATTATATCGACAGCTTTGCCAGGGCCGGCTTTGCCTTTTCAGCGGTTTGCGATGGCGTCATCTATGCCATGTTCGGCTTTTTCAGATTGTGGCCCGGAACAGCCGAGGCCTGGCTGATACCATCGAAGAACATCGACAGAAAAACCATTGCCCTGCACCGAGGCGCTCTGGGGTTTTTTGAGTATGCAGCCCAGCAAACAAAGACAAAGAGGGTACAATTCACGGTTCATACCCTAAATGTACAAGCTGACCGCTGGGCGCAGCGCTGTTATTTTGAAAGAGAAGGCTTGTTGAAACATTACGGGCCGGACGGCTCTGACTATTGGATGTATGCGAGGATTTTCTGATGGGTGCTATTTTTTCTCGGCCAAAACCACCACCGCCGCCTGACCCCTCGGTGAGCGAGGCCTTAGCCAATCAAGAGCGGCGAGCTGCTGAGGATGAAAGACGCGCCAACCGCCGGATTGCATCTCGCTCTCGCGCCAGAAGAACGGGCGGGATGCGTCAGCTCATGGCCCCAGGTGTGGTCGGTTCGGGCGAAAACCGCGATGTTTTGAATACGAGCTTAGGAGCTGGCAGGAATCCTAGAGGGTAGCCATGCGAACATATTTGAGAAACCCCAAACACAGGGAGGGTGACAGTGTACGGAGCCAGAGGAGCCAAGAGGCCACTAGCCAGCAAGATGAACAGCAAGACGACCAAGCTGAGAAAAGCGGCGATGAAGAAGGTGGGCAAGAAGAAGGCGATGACTAAAGGCTATGGTAGCTAAGCGCTTTCAAAATCCTGAGGGGGGACTGAATGAGGCCGGCAGAAAGCACTTCAAGAAAACCGAGGGTGCGAACCTCAAACGTCCTCTCAGCTCTGGCACTAGCCCTCGCCGGGTCAGTTTTGCTGCTCGCTTTGCTGGGATGAAAGGGCCGATGAAAGACGACAAGGGCCGGCCTACCCGAAAGGCAATGGCCTTGAAAGCCTGGGGCTTTGGCAGTGTGGAAGCTGCCAGAAATTTTGCGAACCGCAACAAGAAAGCGTGACATGGCTGGTCTAAGCACAGAAGAAATCAAACGGCGCTACAAGAAAGCTCAAACGCACAAAGAGCATTGGCGCTCGATTTATGAAGAGGCATACGAGTACGCCCTGCCGATGCGTAACCTCTATGATGGTTACTATGAGGGCAATGTCCCTGGCCAAAACAAAATGAAACGAGTGTTCGACTCCACCGCGATACACTCGACTGCCCGGTTTGCTAACCGCATCCAATCCTCCCTTTTTCCTCCGCAAAGGGCGTGGTGTAGGTTGCAACCGGGCAACGAAATACCTGAGGCTGACAAAATCGCGGCGCAGCAAGCGCTGGATTTCTACACCGAGCGGATGTTCGGCATCATGGCGCAGTCAGGATTTGACTTGGCTATGGGGGAGTTCCTGCTTGATTTGGCTGTCGGTACGGCGGTCATGCTGATACAGCCTGGCGATGACATCACGCCTATTCGCTATACCGCTATTCCGTCCTACCAGGTGACATTCGATGAGGGGCCAAACAACACTGTCGATACCGTCTACCGTAAATTTAAGCGCCCGTTCCGCGTCATCCAGCGAGAATGGCCAGATGCTGAGATTCCTGAGGATATGGTGCTGGCCTGTCAGGATGACCCGACAAAACAGATTGAGCTGCTCGAAGCGACCTATACCGAGGATGAGCAGATTTCATATTGCCTGGTCACTGTCGATGGCGATTACAAGCTGGTACACAGAGACCTAAAGAGCTTCCCGTTTGTTGTTAGCCGCTACATGAAAGCATCGAATGAGCGCTATGGTAGAGGGCCGGTTCTATACGCCTTGCCCGATATCAAGACGCTGAACAAGGTGGTCGAGCTGACACTGAAAAATGCCAGCATTTCGATAGGCGGCGTGTTCACCGCTGTCGATGATGGCGTGTTGAATCCTCAGACCATCAGCATCGTGCCTGGAGCTGTTATCGGCGTCAGCTCAAATGGTGGACCGCGCGGCCCCTCCCTCGCGCCTCTGCCACGGTCTGGGGATGCTAATTTGAGCCAGATTGTGGCCAATGACCTCCGCGTCAATATCAAGAAGGCGCTGCTTGATGAGAGCCTGACGCCGGAAAACATGAGCGCCCGGTCAGCCACAGAAATAAACGCCAAGCTATCTGAGCTGTCACAGAACCTTGGCAGTGCCTTTGGCCGGCTGATATCTGAGACAATGTTCCCGATTGTGCGCCGCACATTGGAGCTGATGGATGAGATGGGCATGATTGACTTGCCGCTCAAGGTAAACGGCGTCCAGGTCCAGGTTGTGCCTATCAGCCCACTGGCCATGGCGAACAATGCTGAGAAGCTCAACGAGGTCGTGCAGTTCATGCAAATCAGTCAGAGCCTTGGCCCCCAGGGCCAGACACTGCTCAGAATGGATAAGGTGGGGGATTACATTGCTGACCAGCTCGGCATCCCGGCCCAGCTCAGAACAACACCGCAGGAGCGCCAACAGATACAGCAGCAGCTCATGGAAGCAGCTCAGATGGCAATGCAACAACAGGGCATGATGCCCGGACAAGAGGCCGCTGAATGAGCCAGGCAGAGAAGATTCGTAGCATCAACGCTCCCGGATGGGATGGCCTGGATGCAGATGCAGAGCCTATTCGCATCTACAATACAGATTTGCAGCGTGACATTGATATCCAGTTTAAGCGCTGCTTTGACACTGAGGCGGGGCAGAAAGTCCTGGAACATCTCAGGTCTATCACCATTGACCAACCGGCTTGGGTGCCGGGCGCTGAGCCGTCTTTTGGCTACGCGCGCGAAGGTCAGAACTCAATCATCAGAGAAATCGAGCAAAGGATGAAGAGAGCAAATGAGCCAAGACGATAACCAGCAGCCTGAGGAACAACCGGCAGAAGCGCCGGCTCCTGATGGATTGATGGCCCAAGCGGCTTTAGCTGAGGAGCAAGCGCAAGCAGATGAACAGGAACCAATCTCGCACCTCGCCCAGGACGAAGAGCAGCCTGAGGGCGAGGAGGAAGAAGTCATCTATGAGAAGCCGGATTGGTTCCCGGAGAAACACTGGTCTGAAAAGGACGGCCCGGACCTAGAGGGGCTGGTCAAAAGCAATAAAGAGCTAGAAAAGAAATTTCACCATGGCGACCACAAAGCGCCGGATGATGGCAAGTATGATACCGAGGTTCTAACTGAGGCCGGCTATGATATGCAAGACCCGCTGGTTCAGACCTATGTCGGCTGGGCTGCCAAGTATGGCATCAACCAGGCGGCGTTCTCCGAGCTTGCCGGCAGTATATCCGAGCTGGCCATGGAGAATGGCGCTCAGATGGAGGTTGATACCGAGGCCGAGCATAAGGCGCTTGGCAACAATGCGGATGCGATTATCAAGTCAAATATAGATTGGGCCGATGGCCTGACCCGCAAAGGCATCATTTCTGACGCTGAGCGGGAGGAGATAAACATCTGGGGTGGCACCGCTATTGGGCAACGCTTGATGCAGAAGGTGCGCCAGATGACTGGCGACTTGTCTCGCATCCCGATTGCTGACGTGGCTGAGGCCGGCGAAGGCGAGACAGACTTTAAAGCCCGGATGTCCAGCATGATGGCTGACCCCAAATATGGCAGCGACCAGGCCTATACGCGGTCTGTCGAGATGGAGTTCAATAAACGCTACGGAACCTAATTAGCGCGGTTCTAATCCAAAGGGGTCCGCGTTAATGGGAGGGGGTTTTTTTTGAAACATTTTTCCCCCTCCCGCCATACATAATCCAGATGTAGCCATTGCAGTGTTTACAAGCTACAGCTTGTGGTATATCCTCCGATTTGACTGATAACCCGACAGGGCCGGTCTGGCGTGGAGAAATCCACCGTGCGTGACGTTTCGCGTAGCCAGGGCCGGGGACTCCCCGACAACCCGCAAGGCGATGAGTTTTGTGTGTTTCAAACGAGGAGTGACAATCATGTCAACAAATCTATCTCCAGCGTTTGTTCAGCTATTTGATGCAGAGGTTCATCAGGCATATCAGTCTGCTGCTGTTCTGCGAAATGCTGCTCGGACGCGAACCGGGGTTGTCGGAGATACCGTCAAGTTCCCGAAGGTGGGCAAGGGTCAGGCGTCAGTACGCACTCCCGCCACTGATGTCGTGCCTATAAACGCTAGTTTTTCTCAGGTTTCTTGCAGCCTTACTGATTTTGTGGCCGCAGAATATTCTGATGTGTTTAACCAGGCGAAGGTCAACTTTGACGAGCGTCAGGAACTAGCACAAGTGGTGGGTAACGCCATTGGCCGCCGTGAGGACCAGATTATCATTGATGCTCTCAATGCTGCATCTGCTGGCTCAACAGTCGCCAAGACCGTGGTCACCAGTGGTTCAGCCGCTGCATCCAATCTGAATGTCGGCAAGATTATCGCTGCCAAGAAAGCATTGGACGCGAAAAACGTACCGCCAACAGACCGGCACTTTGTCATCCACGCCAACAATCTGGCTGGATTGCTTGGTGATGAGCGAGCCATTTCTAGCGATTTTCAGACACTGCAAGCGCTGGTTCAAGGCAACATCAACACCATGATGGGCTTCCAGTTCCACATTGTTGGTGACCGTGATGAGGGTGGCTTGCCACTTTCAAGCAGTGACCGCACCGGCTTTGCGTTCCACCGCTCTGCGATTGGTGTGGCTGTAGGCATCGCGCCAAAGACAGAAGTCAACTACATCCCAGAAAAGACATCGTTCCTAGTGACCGCGATGTTGTCAATGGGCAGTGTGGCGATTGATGTCGATGGCATCGTTGATGTCGTAATGGACGAGTCATAGGAGGACTGACAAATGGCATTTGCAAGAGCGGGTTGGAACCCAATCGGCGGTCAGTCTAAAAAAGGCACCGCCCCTCAGTTGTTTACCTACACAACGACAGACACAGTTGCGACAGTTAACACTGCTGCATACTTCAATGACGTGTCTGACGATGTATCAGTCGGCGATGTTATCATTTCGGTAACCTCTACCGGCGGCACATTGGCGTCATCGATACACACGGTTGTATCAAATGCGTCTGGTGTAGTGGACGTTTCTGACGGAACAACTATCGCGCAAACCGATAGCGACTAATAGAACGGGGCCGGTTCGCCGGCCCCTTCCCTTCTGGAGGTTGAGATGGCGGTTGGTGACACCGAGGTTAGCGTTTGTAACAAGGCCTTGCTCCTCCTGGGTGCAGAGGCCATCACGTCATTTAGCGATGGAACACCGGCAGCTCAGGCTTGTAGCACCCTGTTCACCGAGGTCAAAATGCAGACCTTTGGGATGTACCCCTGGTCGTTCACCATAGCCAAGGCGGCTTTGAACCGGGACACAGTCAGCCCGGCAAACGAATACGAACATCAGTATATATTGCCAAACGACATGGTCACCGGCGTTCCAAGAGCGGTGAGAACCAGCTCGCTGGCTGGCGCTGCCCTGTTCAAGGTTTGGGAGATAGCGCAGTCAAGCACCGGCGGGGCCGTACTGATTACTGACGCAACAGAGATTCACATTGATTACCAGAAAGCAGTCAGCGAGGGCTTGATGCCTTCCTACTTTGTGCAGCTCCTGGCCTACCAGATGGCTTGGCACCTGGCTGAGGTAATCACTGACCAGACTACAAAATCAGAATATTGGCGCTCGGTTGCCCTTGGCACCGCCGCTGAGAGTCTTAGAGGTGGATATTTCCGTCAGGCAGCAAACATTGATGCCGGCGGTCAGACCCCCTCGGTTGTTGGTGACTATCTGCTTGTGGATGTTAGATGAGCCGGATACAGCAATATCAGTCGAGCTTTACTGTTGGTGAGCTGGACCCCCTGCTCCGGGGCCGTATAGACTTGCAGCAATATTACAGCTCGGTTGACGTGGCTGACAATGTGATATTTGAGCCGCAAGGCGGGTTCAGCCGGCGTCCCGGCCTCAAGTTCCTGCTCGACATCACTTCCGACAATGCGGCCAATGGCACGGTACTGATACCCTTTGAGTTCAGCACGACACAGAACTTTATGATTCTTGCCTCAGCTCAGAACACCACCTCGACAATCAGGTTTCGGTTCTTTGCCAATGCGACACTGCTTACCAATATCAACAGCACTGGCAACGACTATCTGGATTATTCGGTTGGCACCCTCTATGAGGTTAGCAACTTTGATATGAGCAAGCTGTATTTCACGCAGTCAGCCGACACGCTGATAATGACGCATGAGAACTTTGCGCCTTTCAAGATTGTGCGCGGGGCCAACAATACCACCTGGACAGCCTCGGCTCTAAGCCTGACGATTCCGAAGCTGGCAACAAGCCTGTCCACAACCAACCCCCTATCAACCATAACGCCCAGCGCGGTTGACGGGACCATCAAGATAACATCATCCAATAGCCAGTTTGGCGATGCGATGGTGGACCAATACATCAATGCTCTAAATGATTTTGGCCGCGCCAGGATTACAAGATTTATCAGCGCGACTGTCGTTGAGGCCGTGACCGAGGTGCCGTTCTTCAATACTGATGGGCTTGAGAACACTAATTCAACCAGCCCCCCAACACTCAACTGGGAGGTTGAATCTGGACATGAAGATGCCTGGTCGAACACCAGGGGCTGGCCGCGTACCTGTTCATTCCATGAAGGGCGCTTGTATTTTGGCGGTAGCGCTACTTTCCCCAATACGCTCTTTGCCAGCAAGGTAAGCGACTTTTTCAACTTCAAACCGGCTGAAGCGCTGGATGATGATGCCATTATCGTGACGCTCTCAACCGATAGCGTTAACGCAATCAATGCGCTGCGCTCTGGTCGTGACCTTCAGATATTCACCAGCGGGGCTGAGTTCTTTGTCCCGCAAGCAGACCTGGACCCCATCACCCCATCAAACATCACCGTCAAGTCAGCCACAAGGCGCGGCTCTAAGTTCGGCATCCGGCCCCAGGCTGCTGAGGGTGGCACTCTGTTTATTCAGCGCCAGGGCAAGGCCTTGCGCGAGATGCTGTTCTCAGATGTTGAGCTTAGCTATGTGGCCAACAATATTTCACTGCTTAGCAGCCATATGATTGTGGACCCTCATCGTATGGCTCTAAGACCAGCCACTGACACCACCGAGGGTGATTTGCTCTTGATAGTCAATGGTAGCAGCTCAACGGGCTACAGAGCCGACAGCGCCGGCTTTACCGGCACCATTGCTGCTTTCATGCTGAACCGGCCACAACAGATTGTAGCGCCCTCCTCCTTCACGACAGATGGTGACTTTGTCGATGTTGGCGTTGACCAGGAGGATATCTATGTCGTGGTCAAACGAACTATTAGCAGCTCAACCAAATATTATCTGGAAGTGTTTGACGATGATAGGACAACTGATGCTGCTATTCAGTATTACAACAGCCCATCATCCCCGGACCAGGCACTACCCGGAAGCACCACTGCCGGGAGCTTATCGCACCTTGAAGGCAAGACGGTTAAAATCATTAGAGATGACATCGTTGACACCGATGCGACTGTCAGCTCAGGGCAAGTAACCATGGGCGGTGTTCCGACCTCCTACGCCGAGGTCGGCATCAATTACAATGTGACAGTCAAGACACAGCCATTTGAGCCGCGCCTTAGCAGCGGCACGGTTCAAGGGCAGCGCCGGCGCATCCTAGAGGTGACGCCCATTTTGCATCGTTCCCAAAACCTAACGCTGAATGGGCGTGAGATATCTCTCCAGACATTGCCACTGTCTGGCTCCGGCGCTGTTCCGACTTTTACCGGCATCAAGAAAACGCAAGGCTTCCTGGGATATGACCGGGATGCACAGATAACAATCAGCCAAAGCCAGCCGGTGTTCTTTACCGTCCTGGCGATGGACTACAAGGTGAGTATAGGACAATAAAATGGCAGGACCAGAGTTAGTTGTATTAGCCGCCATAACCACTGCACTCACTGCAAAGGCGCAGTTGGATGCCGGCAAAGCTGAGCAGTACGCTCTAAATGCCCAGGCCAAGCAAGCAGAGCTGCAAGGCAGAACAGAGGCATTGAAGTACAAGCAGCAAGGCAACCAGATACTGAACAACCTGGAAAAGGTGCTGGCTGCAAACGCGGCTAGAGCTTCTGCCGGCAACATGGACCCCATGGCATCCGGTACAACCACCGATTTGATTGCGGGCCTAAACATCCGCGAGGGCGTCAGTGATTTCCAGATATCCAGGTCGAATGCTGACATAGCCAAGAAGATGAGCAAGTACCAGGCCGGGATGCTGAGGACTGCCGGTTCTAATGTGATGAAAGCAGCCCGGACCCAGGCCTTCATAACAATTGGAAAAGGAGCTACATCGGCTAACGAAATATATCCACTAGAAAATTTCAAGGGCGGGGCAACTGACTGATGGCAGAGCAAGTAAGAGTCAGACGCCCGAATGTAGCGCTCCGCATCCCCGAAGTGAGGTTTTCGGCGCAAGAGGCTGAGGCCAGGGCCAAGTCAGGCATAGCGCAGTCATTGCAGCGGATGTCCAACTATTTCCTGCAACAGGCTGAGCAGAAGGCCCAGATTGAGGGCGCTGAGTATGGCGCAGCTCAGGCACCGACTGAGCAGCAAATTCAGGACGCAGCTCAGCGTGGTGAGGAGCTGGAGTTGCCAGGCGACCAGACCACCGTTTTTGGCAGGGCAGCTCGCAAGGCGGCACTGTCGATAGCCAGCGATGAGGTTGCAGCCCAAGCATCGAAAGCGCATACGCAGATTGTCGGTATTTTTGATACGTTGCTGCAAGATGATGAAATGCCAGCCGAAACCAGGCAATCAATTCTTGATGGTCTAGGTGTGCCAGATGACTCGCCGCAATCATTTGCCCTTGCCTTGGATACGGCTACGGCTGGCTATGCCTCGGTTCTGGATGAAAGAGCGCCGGTTTTATCACGCAAGTTCCGCGCCCAAATGTCCATAGCCGCCAATGGCAAATGGAACACATATCTCGATGCTTATGTGAAAAAGAATAATGAGAAAGCTGAGGCCAGTTTCAGAACCAGCCATTCTGATATCTTCAGCTCAAATGAGATTGCTCAGCTATTAAAACAGCCAGACGGTATCGGAAAATTACAAGACTTGCGTAAAGAACAGCTCGCCAGGGCAGTAACTTTTTTAGGCGGCACCTCCCTTGAGACCTTCATCAAAAACATGGATACCATCGAAAAACAGGCGGCTGAGAAAATTTTGACTGATGGCGTTTTCCAAGGCGAAAACCCGGCTGAGGACATCAAGCTCATACAAACTGGCTCCAACATAGGATTTTCTGACGGCATGAAAAATGCGGTCAAGATACTGCGCGACCAGGGGGTAAGTGATACCGATATCGCTGCCGCTCTCAGGACTGAGAGAACTGCAAGGCTAAAAGACATAGAGGCAGAAGAAGAAGCAAAGGAAGAGGACGCAAAAGAAAAAGAACAACAGCAACTAGGTCTAGCTATAACGGCTATGTCAGACGGTGATGCAGAAGCATTTGATGAAGCCGTTACAATCATTGACAGGACGGACCCGCCCAAGGCCGCTGAGCTACGGCAAAAGTTTGCAGAGGGTGGTAGACGGCGCACCACGTCCGACCCTGACGTTGTCGAGGCGCTGACAAAAAAAGGATACAACCTTTCTTTTGGCGATGTCGCCCTAGCGTTTGACCAGCTCAGCAACAAGGACCGCAAAACCTTTGTTGCTAAAGCCGAAAGTAACGAAAGTGATGAGTTCCAAGCAGCAGTCAACTTTATGCGGGGTGAACTCAAGGTTCCGGTAGATGTACAAGAGCTTGCATCAGATAATGACAATTACAAAAAAGCACAACTATTTGCCAACCTAAAAGGCGAACTACAACGCAGATTGGACGAAGCTAAAAAAGAGCAAGTCAACATAAACACTCAAGCGATTGCTGAGCAGCTTCTCAGGGAGAACGACCAAGAGTTTTCTGACATAGTTAAAAAGCGACTTGTAAAAACTGGCAAGGATTTAATTGCAAACTATAACTCGCTTCTTCAAGGCGCTGACCCCAATAACTTCCCGCCCTTGGAGACTGACGATTTTGATAGAGCTATTAACATTTTTGAAAACCTCAAATCTCTGAGAGCTGAAAACAATTTTAGACAGATACCGCCACAAATGAAGGCAACTAGCGTACCTCAATATTCCAGAATTATTGATGGCCTCAAAGCAGCGAGGGATGCACAATGACCGATATCATGCAAGCCCGGCGCGAATCCCACGACTATAGGTCTCAGCCTGGTCTGCCGACTGAGCGCATCACCGGCCAGGCTTTCTACCCCGGCGCAGATGCCCCTAGAACAGAGAACACCGTCATGGAAGGCCTCGCTGATTTGCCCAAGGCTGTTGGCAGCGCAGCTGCTGGCTTGGCTTCTGGAGCTGTCGGCATACCCGGCGACCTAGCAGCTCTAGCTGGTGGTCTTGCCAGCGCTATGTTTCCTGGCGACCAGGGCCGCATAGAGGCGGCAACAGATACCATGACCAAGATATCTGAGGCAGTTGGCTCAGAGCGATTCCTGGGGCTTTACAGAGACTTTGTGAACAATAGCGATTTCGATGATGAAGATAAAAAGATGATGCTTGATGTCGCTGAGGGCAGCTCATTCTTTAGCGTACCGGGTGCGGGTACAATAGCTGCAACCAGTCGTGGCGCTATCAAAGAGGGCGTGGTTGCTGCTGGCAAGGCGGCTGATGAGCGGATTGCTGAGCGAGCTGCTGATACCGGGGTGACACTAGCGGCCGGGGCTGACCCGATGCCGGCCATCGACAAAGCGCTATCGGTAGCTGGGCGCAGTGTCAGGCCTTCAACTGAAGAACTGAAAAAGGTTCTTGATTTGCGAGCGCAGCAAATGGAGCTGCCGGTGGCTAAGAGGCTGAAGCCCCGGACAGACCAGCCACTTTTTGAGCTAGACTATCAAAAAAATATTCCAGAACAAAAAGAAGTGCCGGTTCCAAGAGCGCCAGAAGGCAAGACTTTGCCGAAGTTTAATCGGGCCGCCAAAGTAATAGAAATGTCAGACCAGATAGCAGATGTTCTGGCTAAAAGAGCGCAACCCTTTGTTGGGACCAACGTACAGTTTTTCTATCACACTGGGCCTATCATCGACAAAGCTGTGTCGCTTGGCATCCCAGAAGATAGAGCCAGAGCGCAGCTCCGTAAGTTTGCAGAGAACTATGCGGCCACAAGCCCAAAGACTGAAACAGAGCCAAATTTGAGAAGCGCTAGTTTGGTCACAGCAAAGCAAAAAGCTGGGCTGCGTCCGACCGATATTATCGGCGTTGGTAGCGGAGGTGTAAACGAAAAGGGATATCCTATGATGATAAACCCTGGAGGTTTGCATCTAAAATTGATAGACGCGGCAGCGGCTGAAGGGTTTAATTTTGACACCAATCCAAAGCCAGCAACGTTTGTTGAAAATGTTTCCGGCAACCTCTCTGGAGTTACAGCCGACACTCACGCTATTCGCGCGGTATTTAGCGCCATGAATGAGATTGAGCCAGGTTCTGTTCCTCTTGGTTTTATTGGTGGCAAGCAAACTAAAACAATGAGCGCACCTGAAGTTCGCAAGCAAAATCAGGACAACTATAAAAAAGACCCATCGACATTAAATGTAGCAACAATGATTGCTGATACACTAGGTTCGCAAAAAATAGACGGCAAAGATGTACAAACAGAATATGCCGTTTTCAGTGACATATACAAAAAGGTAGCTGAAAAACTAGGTGTCCAGCCAGCCGAGGCACAGTCATTGTCCTGGTTCGCTAACGGTGAAAAAACCGGCTTGGGGTCTGCCCCCAAAACCATCGTGGAACTAATTGATGAGCGTGTTGATGTAACCGCTCAAGCACTGAACCAATCGAAGGATGAGGTGTTCAAAAAGTTCATGCAAGGCTCAATACCGTTGCTGTCTCTTGGCGGCTTGACCTTGCTTGATACTGGCGCTGCTCAAGAAATGATGGAGGTGCCTGATGGCCAAGATTCTTAAAGTAGCCGCTGAATCACTGGCCAAGGTTGCCAAGGGCGCTGAGGAGCGCAGCTATGGGAGCCGTTTGCCGGATGATGAGGTAAGCAAGCTGCCAGGTGGCGACATGGTCATAAAGGCCATGCCCAATGACGATTTCATGGCACTCAATCAAACGCTGGAGAAAGCTGGCTTTCAGCAAGGCCTCAACGTCCAGCGCATTGGCGAAATCTTCAACATGGAGCCTGGCGACTTTGACATTGAAAAGCTGCTGACTAACATCAAAGAAAACAACAAGTCGCTGTTCAATGAGATGCGGCGTGAGCAGCGAAGCATGGACGCCATGATGGCTGTCGCTGAACAAACTGGCTTTGATGAGGTCGTCTATAAGTTTCTCAACAGGCAAAAGGGTCAGCTCAAAAATTCAGATGAGGTTCTGGCCGGCCTGGTTGCAGTCATACAGCTTGGCAGAGATATGCAGTTTGGGGCCAGGCAAGCGCTGGCTATGACAGATGAGGTGGCAAAAGCTGAGGCTTTCAAAAAGCTCCGCATCCTGGCCACAGTGCAATCCAACCTCAGCGCCTCGGTGGCCGGCAATGTCAGTGAGTTTGGCCGAGGGCTGTCGGTAGTGTCGAACATCTCCAAGCTGGAAGGTATGAACCTCAGCAACTACTCAGCTCAGCTAGATGAGTTTGTGCAGGGCATGGATGATGGTCTTATTGACTATCACTTGGAGACATATCTGAGGCTGCAAAACCCAGCAGCCAAAGCAAAGTATGCAGAAGCTGGGTGGGGCCAACAGGCCTATGACTTTGCTATGGAAGCCTACATCAACGCCCTCCTTTCAAGCCCGGTGACCCATGTCGTCAACATGGCCGGCAATGCGGTGTTCCAGGTACAGACACTTGCTGAGCGAGGGTTAGCTGGCGTGATTGGCAATATCAGGACGCTGGGCGGCAGACGCGGTGAGATAGGCGACCAGCGCTATATGGGTGAGGCAGCGGCTGAGGCTTACGGCCTTATGATGGCGCAAAAGGATGCCCTTATTCTTATGGGCAAAACTATGGTCACTGGTGAAAGCGCCGACCAGGTTACCAAGATTGACCTTAAAAACCGCCGGGCCGTAGGCAGTACAGACAACCTGGCTGATATAGCAAGCTCAATCAATCAAGGTGATTTCTTCAAGGCAGCGGTAGATTCATTCGGCGTTGCATCTCGGATACCAGGCCGGATGCTGGCAACCGAAGATGAGTATTTCAAGGTTATAACGATGCGCCGGGTACTGTACCGGGAAGCGCACCGGGCCATGCAGATATCCTATCAGACAGCAAGAAAGTCAGGCTTGTCACGCGATGAGGCAAAGGCGTTGTCTGAGTCCAAATATGTCCAGGTGATGACCAAGCCGCCCAAAGATGTCAACGACATGATGACCGAGGAAGCTCGCAAGATGACCTTCCAGGGAAAGCCTGACGGTTTCTTTGGTCGGGTTGGGCCACTAATCCAATCTGTGCCTGGCATGAAAACAGTGGTGCCGTTCTACAATACGCCGACAAACATCATCAATGAGGTGTTCGACAGGACGCTAAACTGGTCGCCTTTGTACAAGGCCATCAAGGGTGACATCAGCGGCAAGGAGCTGGATGACGCGCTTGCCAAGCTCGCATTAGGCAATGGCACTGCTATGGCCATGTATCATTTGGCTAACGGCGACTATGGCGATGACATCATTGTGACAGGCCGGCTTGGCAAAGAGTTCTCAACGCGGCTCAACATCAGCGGCTCAGCCAAGGTTCCCCCCTACTCTATCGGCCTCAAGCAGGAGGATGGCAGCTATCGCTTTGCATCCTTCAGCCGGTTCGACCCCTTATCAGCCACATTAGCCATGGGCGCGGATATGGCTGAATATCTGCGCTATGAGGATGACCCCAATGTCATAGCGGCTTTGAGCAAATCATATGTTTTATCTGTTGCTCAATACGCTACCAGCTTGCCTTTCTTGCAGGGCGTATCCGAGCTGACATCAGCGGCCGGTGGGAGCTTCCAGACGCAAGAAGATTTCTTTGAGCGCATGAGTAAGTTTGCAGGGACGCAAATCGGCAATGTTGGCACTAATGTTCTGGGCAATACAGACCGTGCTTTGTTTGGTCTGCCGTCTTATGCGACAGAGTTTTTGAGCGGCGGCGAGTACCAGCTCATCACCCAGACTAGCTTTGGCGCAATGATGGAGCGGATGCAAGACCCGATGGCTAACAGCACAAAGCTGCCGCCAGGCGTGGACCCAATCACCAACAGTCTATACACTGAGGCACCCGTATTCATGCAGGGTTTCTATACATCCCTGCAAAAGGCCAAGGCCAGAAATGCTAACTTTTCCGCTGATTTACCGCTCGGTCTTAATTTTTGGGGAGAGCCTAAGGTGCAGGGCGAGGGCCGGATTGATGAATACTTCAATCCAATCCGCATACAAACAGGCGAATACAGTGACTTAGACCAAGAGCTTATTCGTTTGTCTGAGATTGGCATGGGTACGTTTCCATTCCACCGGGATAGGGTCGAGGGCGTCAAGCTCAACTCAGAGCAATTCAACAATTATGTAAGGTATGTAAACGAAGTGGACGCTAATGGCAGGGTGCTAGGTGACCCTGGATATAAGCCTGAGGAAGCGTTGTTGCCGGCACTTAAAAGCGCTGTCAGCTCTACTGAGTATTTTACGATGCAGTTTGACGAAGAGCGGTTTGAAGAGCTATCGGGCATCCTGACTGACAGAAGGGCCAGTGCTAGGGCTGTCTTGAAAAAGACTGACCCAAGCCTCAATGCGAGGTTGAGCTTTGGAGAACAGTGACAAATGCGTGTTAAAAGTGTACATATAGCAGAAGGAAGGTAGAGGATATGGCTACGTTTAGTGTAAACGACCAGGCACGGCGAGCGGTTGCGACAGCAAACGGCAGCAATGATAGTTTCAGCTTTTCTTTCCAGGTAAACGCCACCACTGACGTAAAGGTCTATGTCGATGGCACACTGAAAACTGCCGGCTCGCACTATGACATTGTAAACAGCTCAGCGGCTGCCGGCCTCAATACTGATGGCACCGGGGTTGCTAAGTTTACTGGCGGCAATGTTCCGGCGAATAATGCTATTGTCACTATTCTCTCTGATGTCCCGGTTGCCCGGACCTCGGTCTATACAGCCGGCGGTAACATAACTGCTACCAGCCTGGAAGCCGACCTCGACACATTGACAATGGTTGTGGGTGACCGCGAGGAGCGTGACGGTAGAGCGCTGACTGCGCCGGTCAATGACGCGGCTGACGTGGATATGACACTGCCGGCCAAGGATACGCGGAAAGGCACGGTGCTAGGATTCAATGCAACTAGCGGCAATCCTGAGGCTGGCCCAACCATTGCGGATGTTTCATCCTTGTCAGCAATTACCGCTGATATTGCAGCTCTCGCAGACATTGAAGATGGCACTACTGCAACAGATGCTATATCAGGTGTTGCTGCGATTGCATCGAACGTTACTACGGTAGCTGGAATAGCAAGTAATGTAACAAGCGTTGCCGGGGCAATAACAAATATAAACTTACTGGCTCCATCTGATGTTCGGGCTGACATGGCGCTGCTTGCAACAACAGATGTCATAGCTGATATGGCCCTGCTCGCCACCACTGATGTCATAGCTGATATGAACACGCTGGCCACCAGCGATATTGTGTCAGACCTAAACACCTTGGCCACCAGTGATATCGTGTCTGACATCAATGTTCTGGCAACCAGCGATATTGTCAGCGACTTAAACACATTGGCGACCAGTGACATTGTCAGCGACATCAACACACTTGCCACGTCAGATATTGTCACTGACCTAAATCTGTTGGCGACCTCAGATTTTGTTAGCGACCTAAACACACTGGCTACGAGTGATTTCGTATCAGATTTGAACGCGGTTCAAGCAATAGCCAGCAACGTGACAACGGTTGCCGACAACTCATCGAACATCAATACAGTGGCATCAAACATAAGCACAATCAGTGCCAAAGCACCAGCGGCTGGCAGTTCTGACATAGTCACAACTGGCGCACTTAACTCTGGCAGCATCACAAGCGGCTTTGGCGCGATTGACAACGGTTCTAGCAATATTACCACGACAGGCGTAATTACTGGCGGCACCTTAGAGGCTAC
>PCCE01000066.1 GCA_002731575.1 Gammaproteobacteria bacterium
CCACCCCGGCGACGGCTAATTTTTTAACCCACCGCAGGCCCTACGCGCCGGCGTTGCCCTCAGAGCAGACTTGCCGCGTAAGATTCAAGAGCGAGTTTGGTCATCGCCCATTTGGTTCATTCTCCAACCAAGCTAGGGTGCGTGACAACCGTAGGGCGCGAGAACTGCTTCGCCCTACTGACGCTCAATGCTAGCTGCGCCGCCCGCGCGGATCAGCGTAGGTATCGCTCTGTTCTTGCGGCTGAGGGCCAGCAGGCCCAGCGGCCTCACGAGCACGATTGCTAATTTGCACCTCAACCCCACCTGTTTGGGCTCGGCTCTCTTGCCGCGGTTGCTGCTCTTGTCGGCTTGCCTCGTTACGCTGATCAGCGTTTGCACGCTGTGCATCCTGAGCAGTTCGCCCAGCGACGGTAGACCCACCGTATCCTACTCCTTCAGGCATCTTTCACTCCTTACGCAGATATTGCACTTTTACACACCAGAGATAGTAGCACGTCTACTTTTGGATGACGCCGCCCGCATCCGCTCCGGAATTGAACTCTGTTAGGATCTGCTTATGGCCAATTCTGAGCATAAAACTGCACCTCGCACAATGAAAAACAAAGAGCAACAACGTCGCCGGCAGTCTATTGGTCAATTCCCTTGGCAGCGCCCACCCTGGCAGGGCGGTACCACCAAGTACCGACTCGGAATGCGGCCAATTGACCTTAAGCATTGGTTTCAAGGCGCCCCGACCCCAGAGCTCAGGGTGCACAAATACGCGCTGCTGCGACGGCAATACCGCCAAGTGGTACAGGTCCTGCCAAATTCGCTTGTTGCCCAACAGGCCCTTGCCGAGCAGATGCAAAATCACGACTGGTACCGTCCAGCTCGGGCAGACCAAGACACCCTGCCTGATCTGATCTCAGCTCTGTCGCTGCAGGTTGCAGATGATCTGTGCATTATGCAAAGCGATGGCCAGCAGCGGCTTGTAGCTGCTAGCGTATGCTCGCCCAGTTACTGGAACGTGCAGGAGAAGATTGGCTTGCCAATGGCTGAGATCCATAAGCCGGTGGAATCCCTGCAGAGCAAAATCGGTGCCCAGATACAGCATTTCATTGCCCAAGCGCCATTGATGCAGCCTTTCGAACGCAGCAACTGGTTTGTCCACGGCAATCGGCAACGCATGCACTTGCGCCCAGAAGGGGTTATCGGAGGCGATCCCGCCAACTGGTTTCTACGCTCGGAGCGCGAGACGCTGTGTCGCTTTCATGCAGATTATTTGCTGTTCACCATCAATGTGCGCTTTGCCCCACTGCGGGACATTGCCAACTTTCCTTCGGCCCTAGCCGACTTGCGCCAATCCCTTGCGCGCTTCGACATGCAGGAGATCGACTATTTCGGCGGCACAGACAAATACCAACGCCTCAATGCCTACCTTGCCGATTCGGCGTAACCCAATGGGCGAGCGGTCAATAAAAAACGTTGGCTTAATCATTGCCTACGGTAGCGGACTTCACCGCCCACAATGGTGAGATCGATCTGAATATCGGGTATCTGCTGCTCTGGTACTGCGAAAAAATCGTCAGATAAGACCACCAAATCCGCCCACTTACCTGGCGTAACCGACCCTTTCAGGTCCTCTTCAAAGGCTGCGTAGGCGTTATTGATCGTATAGCTAGCTAGCGCCTCTGCGCGCGTCAAAGCCTGCTCTGGATTAAAAAGCTCACCAGTCGACATGCGTCGCGATACCGTTGCATATAGGGAGGCCATGGCATCAATGGGCTCCACTGGCACATCAGTACCGTTCGCCAACAGCGCCCCACTGTCGAGTAAATCGCGCCAAGGATAGGAGGTTCGAGCAGTCCGCTCCATACCCAGTCGTGTCGCCAGCCAAGGCCCGTCAGAAGCACTGTGAATGCCCTGAAAGGCGGCGATAACTCCTAGCTCGGCGAATCGGGAAACATCTTCTGGGTCGATATGTTGGGCGTGCTCAATGCGCCAGCGCAATGCTTGGCCCTCTTGCTCCAACTCAGTAAAGACGCGCTGATAGAGGTTCAGCACTTCCCGGTTAGCACGATCGCCTATGGCATGGGTATTGAGCTGATAACCGTACTTTAGGGCCAGTCTTGCCGTTTCCTCAACCTTGGCCAAGGAATCGAGCACCAGGCCATAGGATTGAGGCATATCGACATAGGGCGCCAGTAACCAAGCACCGTGGGCGCCAAGGGCACCGTCAACTTGACGCTTAATCGAGCGCACCGTGAGAAAGTCATTGTCCTGTGCAGTCTCGCGATAAGCCGCCAGCTTTTCCGCCAACTCTTCGTTCGTGTCTACCCTCACCATTACGTTCAGGCGAACGGGTAATTCGTCAGCCGCCTCCATGGTCTTAAGAAAATCGATGGTCGCAAAGTCTTCTCCAGCATCGTGGAAGGAAGTAATGCCGTGAGCTAGCGCTTCTTCCCCTGCCAGCAATACACGCTGGCGTAACTCAGCAGTTACTTCCGCCTCAGAGCGTTGCGCCTGATACTCGGCCCCTCGTTTGGCAACAAGACGCTGGGCGGTTTCGCGCAACAGCCCAGTAGCCCTACCGGTCTGATCCCGCACAATAGTTCCTCCAGCGGGATCGGCTGTCTTATCATCAATGCCTGCCGCGGCAAGCGCGGCGTCGTTTACAAAAGCGGCATGGCCGCTAGCGTGCCCAAGCAAAACCGGATTATTCGGCGAAACCTGTGAAAGCGTGCGATTAAGCGGCACACCTTCAACCGCATCCAACGGCACTTGGTCCCACTTTTCTTGGTGCCAGCCGCGACCAAAAATCCACTCACCCGGCTGGGCCCGATCTACGGCCATCGCGACCCGACCCACGGCTTGGCCCCAGTTATCTATATCGTTGAGATTAATAATCTGTTGAGCACGGCCGAAACTCATAAAATGACCGTGCCCCTCAATCAACCCCGGAGCCACCATCCGACCTGCCAACTCGACGACCTCAGTGTCGGTATTAATGTAATGATCTACCTCGGCATCAGTACCTACGGCGACAATGGTATGGCCGACTACAGCCACGGCGGTGGCTCCAACAATTTGCGGATCCATGCTGGCAACAATGCCGCCGCGCAGCACTAAGTCTGCTGGTGACGGCATTGGCTGACTCTCTGCCAGCCCGGCGTCCGCCAGGCTGTTGTCGCCGTCGCTACAGGCCTGTAGCGCCACGAATAAAACCGCTGCCGACATCCATCGGAGGACTGAAGAACCAAAAACGTTAGACATTTCTTATCCAAAAAACACGATCGCTCGATCATTCCCGCAACCTTGGCCTGATACAAGAACATCCAGCAATAGTCCCACTAAAACGTCTTACTACGAGCCCGCTCCTCGAAAAAAGGCAAAAGTCCTATGTTTCCTAATTGGAATGTATTCCTTTTGATTTATTCCTTTTATCCTCGCGGATTTTTTCGGTCTACTGAGCCCATCGCATCAGTGATGCAAACAAGATTTTAGGAACAACCATGCAAAAGCCAGCAGCAAATCGAGCCCCAACAGAACAGTTCCGGGTAGAAATACCAGAGATCAAGAAGAGTCTCCCCCTTACCAAGATTGATGAAGAACTCTCCGAGTTCGAACACGCCCGTCAAGTAAGTAAGACTTGGTCGATGGGCCAAGACTAGCCTCGCAAAGCTTCTTTAATAGCCCCACGCTCTGATGAGGCTGGATATCACTCCCTCCAGGAATTAAAACGGCCACAGCAGGGCCAGGGTGACAGTAGCGATTGTCAGCAAAATCAGGCTGCGATTGAGCAGAACACCGCTGCCTATGCTCGTTCGCAGCACAGCCCCGGCAACACACCAAGCGCTGTGCAATAGCAGCTGAGCAACAGCGAAGCTCAATGGAATTAGGGCATAGCTCTGAAAGACATCATTAAAACCCGTGCCGAATTGAGAAAACGCCAAAGTCGTCATAACCCAAGCCTTTGGGTTCAGCGGATGCACCAGCAATCCTTGGCGCAGGCCTAGAACTGGTGTGGCATGGTCACTGTTGGGTTGGGCATACCAGCCGCGTAAGGCTAGCCAACTCATATACCCGGCACTTACCCAAGCAAAAATACTGCCCAGAGTCGGGTATCGCCCGAGCAAGGCACCGAGACCAAAAACCATGGCCAAATTGAGCAGCAGCTTGCCGCCAATAAGCCCAAGTATGAAAGGTAGGCTGGCACGCAAGCCTACCTGCGCCCCGGCGCTCATCACCAGCAAGTTTGCTGGCCCTGGCGTCCCTACCATCAGGACAATGAAAGCCCATAGCGGTAGGAACTGTTCGATTAGCAAGTTAATCCCTCAATCTATTGCATCTCGATGGCGGTTTTAAAGGCTGGACGGTTCTCGACCCGTTCCACATAGGCCTTTAGGTGGGGCATAGCGTCACTGACGCAGCCAAGTCTGTTACTCATAAAGCACGCGTGTCCGAGCATAACGTCGGCAGCCGAGAAATCACCAATCAAGTAATCTCTACCTGCCAATGCTTCGTTTACCGGTTCCAACGCCTTGCCGAGCAAGCGCTTGGCCTGACCGAGGGCAGTCTCGTCACGGCGATCCGGTGGCAGCAGCACGGTCTGCACCACAATAGTATTAACCGGCGGCATCACCATGCCCTCGCAGTAGTGGAACCACTGCAGGTACTCGGGAAACATAGCGTCGTCCTGTCCCGGGCGTAGACCACCATTTTTGTGCCGCGCCAACACATATTCCACAATGGCGCCGGATTCGAAAATACGAATTTCGCCGTCGTCCAGCACGGGTACGCGGCCCAGTGGGTGGCGAGCACGATGGGCGTCGGACTTAAGGTCTTGGGGATGAAAAGCCATTTTGTTGATGTCGTAGGGCAAGCCAAGTTCTTCCAACAGCCAGACGATACGTCCAGCACGAGAATTCGGTGCAAAGTGTAGTGTTAACAAAATAAAACCCTCCCTGGGTACAAAAATAAAATCCGCAGACAAGCCTGCAGTCAGCAGAGCCGATCATCGGCAGTAATAGTAGTAATGATCGGTCCTTTGCACAAAGGACATACATTAATTTGTCGAACGTAACTCGGCTTCTAGCCGGTTGCCAATAGCGACCAATAGTTCCGCATCGGCGTTTACAGGCTCTTGTGGGTTGAGGCTCGGCCAGAGCTGCTTGGCTGCTGCAACCTGCATTAGTAGAGCCTCCCGCGCTATTGATGCCTCGCAACGCTGGATAAATTTCTCTGCAATCTGCACAAACCCTCTGGCGTCTTGGTATTCCTGTAGGTCCACGATGACCCCGGACTGCAGTCCAGCCCGGTACTCTACAAGCGCTTGGGCGACAAGGTTCTTTGCGACCCTAAAATTGGCCAAGCTGTTGAGCCGTTGGTTGGCCACAATATTGTCAATCGCCGCCATAACCTGCTCGTAGGCGTGCTCAAATGCACCGCCTGTGGATACACCGAATTGCCCGGACATATGCTCTAACTCTTGGGCGAAGCCCGGCGCGTCGGTGGCAGCAAAAAAGGGCAGTAGCTCTTGATAAACCTCTTGAGCAGGATGTTTTGCATGCTTTGCGGCTAGGGTCATTTGATCCGCTTCAACCAGCTGGGCGGCCACCCAAAGGTGGCCTTGAATAAGCGCGAGCTTCGTTACGAATTCAACTTGGTCACTAAGTGTTATCGATGCAGCAGACTCAGGCTGATTAGCAAGAACAGGGACGGGCACGGGGACAGGGACAGGGACAGGGACAGGAGCTGCTACCAATACGGGGCCGCTAAACGCGAACATAACACCCAGCAGCATCTTCAATTGCCGCGTTTTGAGCCTCGCAATCGTCACAGTTTCTTTGGCAGTCATTTCGCTATATCTCATACCGGATCCTTGCAGCGCATTTGGTCGTCGGGTAGCGGGCCTGTAGATGATAACGATTATCATTTTCAACGCAACGACCAGCAGATTTGCTAGCATTGGGCATGGTTAAAAATCTCCGCCGGGTCATAGCAGCTGAACTGGCTCTGCATAAACACAACAAGGTCAATCGACAAGGCGTGGTGAGTGCCAACGCTCAGACTTACCACATCATTGAGAACGTACTGCCTGCCGAGGTATATCAAGGCCTACTGGCAGCCGTTGACGAGCTGCATAGCACAGCGGTGCGGGAGAACAGCCACTGGCGCAAAGGCCAAGCACTGGGTGGACATGAGTTAAAACAAAGTGCTGCAGCGCCCTGGCTGGACTATTTTTCCAGCCAGCCATTTATCGAAAAACTTCGCTCTGCTACCGGCATCAAGACTCTATCGTTGGTCCCGGAGGTTGATACCAATAGATTAAGTCTGTTGTTCTACGACGAGCCACCAGCCGCTGACGAGAGCGGCGACGGTACCGATTGGCATATGGACGGCAGCATTTATCTCGGTGCGCGCTGGGCTGGTATATTGACGCTTATTGAAAACACCAACGACCGAACCTCGAAGCTTGAACTGCAGCCCCATGGCGAGGTGACAAAGATCAGCAAAACAAACCTCAACAACTCGCTGGTTTTATTTCAAGGCGATCATGTACTGCACCGCGTACGCTCCTTGATTGGTGGCGAGCGCCGAGTCGTTATGAGCCTGCTCTTTTCCGACTGGCCGGTGCGCACACTTAACCCTTGGTTGCGGCGCTATCAAGCGCAAGTCAACTTAGCCTTTTATGGTAGTTCACAAGCCTGACAAGAGACGCGTATTTGAAATATCGCCTGCCTCCAATTGCCGTTAACATCGTCGTGTTTTCCCAAAGCGCGTTTCAAGCGCTTTGGTGCACATTGTCAGAGGCTGCCCCTTAGCTGCCTTTTGGAGATCTTTTGGAGAATACAAATGAAGCCCTCAATCCGCGGTAAAAGACATAGCATGATGCATCTGAGCCAGCTATTTGGGGCTCTGCTGTTGCTTGGTAGCAGCATTCTAGCCCTCGCAGAAACCGTCTTTCAGGTGGCCGTCGGCAGCTATAGCAGCCTCGACAATGCCCGTCGGGCAGCCAGTGTCGCCAACGCTGAACTGGGGTTGGGACATCAAGTGGTAAGGACCACAACAGATTCTGGCGAGCTATACCGCGTGCTCTCCCGCGACTATGGCAGTCGCCAAGCGGCCGAAGAGGCGGTTGCCATTGCAAAAAGAGCCAGCGTAAGCGGCGCATGGATTCTGACCTCACAGCGCGCGGAGCCGGTGCGTCAGCCAGCTAGCGTGGCTAACACCTTAGCCTATCCTAGCCGAAATACTGCGATCGCTGCCGCAGCGCCAGCTATAACACCTGCGACCCGGAATATTGTGCCCCTCAATGGCACTAAGGGTGTGCCAGTCACCTTGGCCAAGGATGCAAGATCAGTTGCCGTTGGAGACGCAATCAACCTGCGCAAAACCACCGAGGCCGACGCCAACATCCAAATCGACGGTCGTCTCAACGAAGGCATCTGGGCGACTCTGCCCGATGTGGGGAAATTCGTGGTGCTAGAACCCGACACTCTGGCCGACGTACCTCATGCCACCAAGATCAAATTTCTCTATACCGACAAGGGCTTGTACGTTGGTGCCGATATGGACCAACCCAAGGACACACTGATACGCCGCCTATCTGGCCGCGACGTTTTTTTCGGCCTTAATCGCGACGCAGTAAACCTCACGCTGGATACCTCCGGTGAGGGCTTGTACGGATTCTGGTTCGGCATCAATCTCGGTGATTCGTTGATGGACGGCACCATTCTCCCAGAGTACCGTTATTCCAATGAATGGGACGGCCCATGGCGGGGGGCGTCGACAGAGACTGAGCGGGGCTGGTCTGCGGAATTCTTCATTCCATGGAGCGCGGTTTCTATGCCAAGCGGTAGCGATGTACGCAACATGGGCGTGTACATGTCGCGCAAGGTCGCCTACCTCGACGAGCGCTGGGGTTGGCCTGCCCTACCCGACACCCAGCCAAAGTTTTTGTCCGTTCTACAGCCTATGACGCTGGAAGGTGTCGCGCCCCGACAGCAATACAACATTTATCCCTTTGCCGCAGTGACCCAAGACAATATCGACGACGAAACCCGGTATCAGGTGGGTGCCGATTTATTTTGGCGGCCTTCTAGCAATTTCCAGCTGAATGCCACGCTGAATCCCGATTTCGGCAATGTGGAATCCGATGACGTAGTCGTCAATCTCTCGGCTACAGAGACGTTTTTTCCCGAAAAGCGTCTGTTTTTTGTCGAGGGCCAAGATATTTTTGTCGCCTCACCTAGGGCAGACACCCGTGGCAGCGGTGTAGGCAATACGGGCCCGCCAACTACTCTGGTCAACACGCGCCGTATCGGTGGCCGACCACAGACACCGGTGTTACAAGCAGGACAAACCGTTTCGGCTCGAGAAGGCGGCCTGCCAGCCCAGTTGCTTGGCGCAGCAAAGGCAACCGGCCAGCTCGGCAAAGTACGCTACGGTGTGCTTACTGCCTTTGAAGACGAGGTAAAGTTTAATGCTGTAGCCAACGGCCAAGCGATGCACGTCACTCAAGATGGCAGCGACTACGGTGTTGCTCGCTTGCTTTACGAAAATAACAGCAACGGCTACCGGGCCATTGGGTTGCTCTCTACCGCAGTAAAGCACTACGACCGCGATGCCTACGTAACCGGTTTGGACTGGCACCTGTTGACCAAGAGCGGCAAGTTAAAAATGGACGGCCAAGTGTTCCGCTCGGACCTTGACGGTATCGACGTCGGCTACGGGGGCTTTGTAGACTTCGAGTACACGTTCCGCCAAGGCGTTAGGCAGCGAGTGGGAATTGAGTACTTCGACGAACATGTGGACATCAATGATCTCGGTTACCAATCACGCAACAACTACCGCCAGATTCGCACCGCCCACACCCGCACAACTTCAGGCCTAAGCTGGGCGCGCAACAATCAGTTCGACATTCGCGGCTTCTTGCAGCAGAACGGCGATAGCTTACTTTCCCGCGGCGGTTTAGCCATGTCGAATCGCACTACGTTCAAAAACTTGACCACGCTCACCGCTCGACTGGAACACTATCTGCCACGTTACGATGACCTAAACAGTTTTGGTAACGGGACCTTCCGAACTGCAGAAAACACCAAGGCGGCATTAAAGTTTGAATCCAACACCAGTAAGCCATTGAGCTTTGCCTTAGCTGCAACCTATTTTGAGGAAGAGCTTGGCGGTGACAGCTTCGAGTACCAGGCCTCAGCTAACTGGCGTCCACTTGACGGCTTGAATCTTGCGGCTGGCCTTTCTTACTTTGACCGCGACGGCTGGTTACTGCATCAAGAAGACCGCAACATGACCACATTTGTGGGCGACGGCTTGGTTCCCAATCTGACCGCAGAATACTTTTTAAGCGCCAGGCAGCAGTTCAAGCTGTCCGTTCAGTGGGTTGGTATCGAAGCCAAGGAGGACGCTTTCTACCTCATTCCAGATAACCCCGGAAGACTGCTCAGCACAGCTAAGCCTGATGGACCCTCTGACTCATTTGGTCTATCGGATATTGTCTTGCAGGCACGATATCGGTGGGAAATTGCACCGCTGTCGGATCTGTACTTGGTCTATGTCAGGGCGTCCGACATCACCCGCCCGCTCGGACAAGACAATTTCAGTGATTTGTTAGACCAAGCTTGGACCGACCCCATAGACGATCAGTTAGTCCTTAAAGTACGCTACCGTTTTGGTTCCTGACTTAAGTCAGGGGTCGCTTCTCAATAGACAAGAGTACTCGTATGCGTCTAACAGCCTTGCTTCTGGCCCTAACCCTCTGGCTTCCAGGGGCGACGGCGCAGACTGACTATAACCTGCAGGTTGTTGCCACAGGCCTAAACCACCCATGGTCGATTACATTTTTGCCTAACGGTAGCTATCTGGTCGCCATGCGCAGCGGCGAAGTGCGCAGAGTTTCGCGCGAGGGCAAAGTCTCAAGCCCACTTGCAGGACTACCAGATAGCTATGTTGCCAGTCAGGGCGGCTATTTTGATATCGTCCTCGACCCGGAATTTGCGACCAACAGCAGAATCTATCTGTCTTTCGCTTACGGCACATCGAAGCAAAACGGCACGCGCATCGTGCGCGGCGTTCTGCGTGGCAACAGCGTCGAGGAGGTAACCCCAATTTTTACCACCTCGCCCCTGAAAGATACGCCTGTCCACTATGGCGGACGCCTGCAGTTCCTATCCGACGGCACGCTCCTTATGACCACAGGTGACGGCTTCGAGTACCGCGAGGCCGCCCAAGACAGGTTTAATCTGCTTGGTAAAATTGTCCGCATCCACAGCGATGGCAGCATCCCCAGGGACAACCCATTTGCCGATGGCGACCAAGGGCATCCGGCGGTTTGGTCTTACGGTCATCGCAACCCGCAAGGCTTAGCGCTAGATTCAGCCAGCGGGCGCATCTATGCCCATGAACATGGCGCTATGGGCGGCGATGAATTGAACCTCATCACACCCGACACGAACTATGGATGGCCAGCAGTAACCAAGGGCATCAATTACTCCGGCGCCTATGTCTCGCCCCTGCGCAGCGCTCCGGGTGTGGCAGAACCAGTCACTTACTGGTCTCGTAGCGTGGGCACCTCGGGTCTGACCATCTATACAGGCAATAGCTTCCCCACATGGCGAAACGCGTTGTTTCTAGGCACCTTGGTTGATGAGGATGTACGCATGTTAAGGCTTGAGGACGGCGAGGTCGTAGACGAGCAAATTATGTTTAGTGAAATTGAAGAACGCATCCGTGATGTGCGCACCGGTCCAGACGGCCTACTGTATTTGCTCACCGACAGCCTCCAAGGCAAGGTAATTCGAGTAGCACCCGATGCTGTCGCCATAAGCGCACGGAGAGGCGAGCACAGCAGCAAAAACAGAAGCGATGAACAAAATTCAGCAGAGCAGGGTTAGCAAATGACAAAGACTTTAACCGCCTTTGTGGCTGCGGCAATATTGGCCTATCTTCTCGGCGTGGTGTTTATCAGCCAAGGCAATATCGCCTCTGTCGTCGGGCTCGGCTTTGACGTCACGCTGTCTCAGCGGCTGCAGGCTGTAGTGCATGATGCAACCCATATGCTCACCATCTACCTACCGCTGGTTGCCGCGAGTTTGCTAGTTGGTTTGCCCGTGGCCTACGGCATAGTGCGCAACAAACCCCAGCTGCGCATGTTTGGCTACATGTTGGCGGGCTGCATCGCACTGCTCGCCATACACGTAATTATGAAGGTCACTCTCGGGCTGTCTGGTATTGCTGCCACGCGCAGTATTTCTGGCCTCCTCGCCCAAGGTATAGCTGGCGCCGCAGCTGGCTTCGTATTCTGCAAACTCACTCAGCCATCCGTATCGGACTAAGTAATACGCTTTGGTGCCCAAGTGACTCAATGAAGCAGCCCAATGGAGAAGTGTTGTGGATAAAGTACTTAGCAGGCCGACCAAGGTGCTCAACCAAGCTCAGCGCGAGGACTATTTCCGCGACGGCTTTATCGGCATTGAGGGCCTTATTGGCGAGCCTTGGCTGAGCAAACTACAGGGGATAACTGCGGAATTTATCGAGGCCAGCCGCAGTGTCGTCGGAAAGGACAAGCGCTTCGATCTGGAAGCCAGTCACAGCGCCGATGAGCCCAGAATACGCCGCCTCAATTCCCCCACCGACTTTCACGAAACCTACTGGGAATTTGCCAGCCAAGGCCCCTTTGTCGACGTTGCCGAGGACCTGCTAGGCGCGAACGTTAAGTTCCATCACTCAAAGCTAAATTTCAAATGGAGCGGTGGCGGTGAAGAAGTCAAGTGGCATCAAGACATCCAGTTTTGGCCCCATACCAATTATGAAGTGCTGACCTTGGGGGTGTACCTCGATGATGTCACCGAGGACATGTCGCCCATGGGCGTTATACCCGGCAGTCACAGCGGCCCCCTCTACAATCTCTATGACCACGATGGCGTGTGGACTGGTGCGCTAAATGACGAAGACTTAGCCGACCTGAACGTTGAAGATGCCATATACCTCGGCGGCACTGCTGGCTCCATTACGGCCCACAACTGTCGCTGCGTGCATGGATCCGCGCCGAACCGCGCTGCAAAACCAAGGCCTTTGCTGCTATGCGCGTACTCGGCGGCTCACGCCATCCCAATCACCAACCTAACCGCCAGTGGCAAATATGCTGAAACCATTGTGCGGGGCGAGCGTGCCAAGTGGGCTGAATTTGATCTACGACCTGTGCTTATGCCGCCGGATTGGTCGAAGACTGGGTATAAGTCCATTTTTGAACACCAGCAGGGGGACGGATAAACCTATCTATCGGCTTTTGCGCCATCGGAAGAGTCCGGCACAGGACGGCTGAAACGGATCTAACAAGGCCATTTCAATGTGAGGAATACCGCGCCGCACCCTGCAACCAAGATCATACACGCTCGTCAATGGATACACTCTCAGGAGCTGTGATAACTCACGAAGGGACCTCCAAACAGGAGGGAGCAAATGAGCGCCAATCGAAGCGCCTGCCAGTAGCCAATCTCCGGCAAGCCGAAAATCTCAGGAATGGTCAGATTCCAGAGCGCCATCAAAAGCGCTGGCATCAAAATCAGCGCCGCAAAAAATAAGATCAGTGCTGGAGGCTGCATTACGATTTCGGTCACGCGCCCTCCTCTGAAAAACCAGCAGCCACTGTAAACGGATCGAGAAAGCTGTGGCGTGATGGACATCACAACCTGAGGAAGTAGCAGGCTATCTCATCACGAACGCCTGCCTTACAAGATGGTTCCAAGAAATGCGCTAGAGCCCCAACACTCCCTTGGCCATTACATTGCGCTGAATCTCATTGGAGCCGCCGTAAATCGACGCGGCGCGACTGAAGTTCATATCGGCTACCGCACTCACCGCGTAGTCTGGGCCGGGTGCAGGCAAATTACTTTCACCACGGATCAGCGACACTTCGAAGGGCAGGCTGTAGTAGCCGATAGCTTCAACGCGCAGGGCGTGCAGGTTCTGTTCGACCTCAGAACCGATGATCTTGAGCATTGAGGCCGCGTCGCCCGGGCTGCCGGTAGATTCCATGGTGGCAATCACCCGCGCCTCTTGGGCCGCCAGTGCGTTGAGCTGCACTTCCACACTGGCCAAGCGCATCATGAAGTCCGAAGACTGGGACAGGCTCTCGCCCATGCCGTCGCCCTCGGCCTTGGCAATTTCTTTGAGTCTGCCAACCAAGCGCTTGGAAGCGGCTACATTGGCTATGCCTGCCCGTTCGTTACCCAGCAAAAATTTTGCGTAGGTCCATCCGGCATTTTCTTCGCCAACCAGATTCTCTACTGGCACGCGTACGTCTTCAAAGAACACCTGATTCAGGTGATGCATGCCGTCAATGGACACAATGGGCTTTACTTCCAAACCCGGCGTTTTCATGTCGATAAGCAAAAAACTGATGCCGCGCTGAGCTTTAGCATCAGGGTCTGTGCGCACCAAGGCGAAAATCCAGTCGGCTTTGTGCGCGTTGGTGGTCCAAATTTTTTGTCCGTTTACCACATAGTGATCGCCGTCGCGTACAGCACTGGTTTTCAGCGAGGCCAAATCAGAACCGCTACCAGGCTCCGAGTACCCCTGACACCACCATGTGCTGCCGTCGAGAATACTCGGTAGGTGCTGGTCTTTTTGTGCTTGGGTACCGAAGGTGTAAATCACTGGCCCCACCATGCCGATGCCGAAAGGCATAATCATCGGCGCCCCGGCCAACGCCATGGCGTCAGAGAAAGCCTGTTTTTCTCGAATCCCCCATCCAGTACCGCCATATTCCACGGGCCAATCCGGCGCAATCCAGCCCTGTTGATGGATCGCCTGATGCCAGCGCGTTCCCAGTTCCCGGCTGATACCAAAACCCAGTCGCGCGCCCTCCGCCATTTCCTCGGTCAGGTTCGCGGCAATAAACGCACTAACTTGTTTTTCTAATGCCTCTAACGGGGCATTCGTTTCGTTGTGCTGAGACATGTCTTACATCCTTGTTTCACTAAACCATGCAGTTAAATAGGTTTGTCGCCCTTAATGGTGACACGGTGCATATGCCTGCGGTGGCCATGATAGTCGTTCAGTGCGTAATGGAACACGCACCGATTGTCCCACATGGCAAGCGACCCCTGCCGCCACTGAAACCGGGTCACAAATTGGTCTTGGGTTAGGTGCTCGGTCAGGTGGCGGAAAATTGGCAAGCTGTCCTCGCGACTCCAGCCATCAATGTTCACGGTATGCGCCATGCCACAGTAAATACTCTTGGCCCCGGTTTCCGGGTGGGTGCGAATAATGGGGTGCCGGACTTCACTCTCAGCGTAGCCGTCGTCGCCGCCATAGGCATTGCCTAGGTTCTCCTCCGCTTCTTCGCTTTTGTAGAAACCGCCGCTGCCGTGCACGAGCTTGGGCGAGAATACGCCCTGCCATGCCACAGCGCTGTCTTTCAACCCATCACTCAGGGCAGCAAACGCTGAGGTTGCATTGGCAAATAACGTATCTCCACCCTCTGGCGGCACTTCAACCGCATAAAGCACCGTGGCCTTGGGCGGTATTGCCTGATAGGAACTGTCCGTATGCCAACCGCCACCAAAATTCAGCTTTGCATCTGCTTCTTTAATAATGGGAATTACATAGGGATTTTCTTCCACCGCTTGCATAAATTTGTACTGGTCGAGTTCGCCAAAATTGGCGGCAAATTGCGCCTGCGCCGTTGGCGAAAGATCTTGGTCGTGAAAAAACAGAATATGATGCGCCAGCCATGCCTGATGCAGCTCTTCTACTACTTGAGCAGACAGCGGCTGGGATAGATCGACACCACTAACCTCTGCCCCTACCGGCCCCAACGAGTCGTCCACTGTAATATGCTGATAAGCCCCCATTACAACCCCTCCTGCGAACTGAAGCCTCATTCTAGGACGCCATAGCCGTAAACTAAACCATCAATCAGCCCGCCGCCTGCGCTAGGATTAACCCCAAGAACAGCAGCTACGGGCGTATGGGGGGAATAAGAATGGCAAACAAACAAGTTGCGGTATTTCTTGGCGACGATGCTTCACCAGAGGTTATGCGTCCTACGCTAGATCTGCTGCGCGCCATGGATCTGGGCATCGACTTTGTTGAGCCGGTGGTTGGCCAGGCCGCAAAGCAGGCCACCGGCACCCTCTTTCCAGACGCGGCTAAGGCACAAATTGATGCCGCCGATGCCACCTTCTTCGGCTCCACCAGCGGCGACAGCACACCGGTGCTGTTCTACTTACGCTGGGGTAAACAAACCTATGCCAACCTGCGGCCCTGTGTTTATACACCGGGTTTCAATTCGCCACTGGCACAACCCGCAGGCATCGACTTCGCCATTGTTCGAGAGAACTTAGAAGACCTCTACCTAGGCTTGGAAGGCGACACCGAAGACCTAGCAGGACTGAATCTTTATTCTCGGCACGCTCGGGCAAATCTGGGCGACCTTGGGCCGGGCAAGTACGCGATCAAAGCCATTACGGAAAAAGGCTCGGAGCGAGTTATCCGCTATGCCTTTGAGCTGGCGCGGCAGCGCGACAAACAGCGCAAGGTCACCGTTACCTGCAAATACAACATGCTGGCGGTTGCCGATGGTCTGTTTTTGGAAATTGGCAAGGCCGTTGCCAGTGAATATTCCGATATCGAGTTTGAGCACTTCATTATCGACGATTTTCTCTGCCGGATGATTGCCAACCCTCATGCTCTCGATGTCGTAGTTATGCCCAACCTCTACGGCGACATAATGTCCGACGGTGCAGCAGGCTTGATTGGTGGGCTGGGGCTGGCTCCATCGGGTTGCTATGGCGAGGACTACGCCTACTTTGAATCCGCTCATGGCACCGCGCCGGATATTGCTGGGCAGAATGTCATCAACCCCACCGCAACCCTGCTGTCTGCTACCATGCTCTTGGATTATGTAGACAGAGGACAAGCCGCAACAAGGCTGCGCCATGCTGTTACCACGGTATATAAAGACAAGTCGAATCTAACGACAGATCAGGGCGGCAGCGCTGGTACCAGCGATTTCTTCCTCGCGCTCAACAATGCATTGGAAACTGGCTAGCTGCAAAGCGAGGTCCTAGTCATACCCCGCCGCGGGCTTTTGTTACCCCGCCGGGGGCTTGGACTAACTCTCCTGAGCCCGGGCAAGCTGCTCTATCATGGCGTCGCGCATTTTAAATTTCTGAATCTTGCCGGTAACCGTCATAGGAAATTCATCCACAAAGCGCACGGCGCTAGGCACTTTGAAATGGGTAATCTGATCCTTGCAAAACGCCTTGATATCCGCCTCGGTTAAATCAGCACCCGCGCGCTGCTGTACCCATGCACAAACGATTTCACCGTATTTCTCATCGGCAATGCCAAAGACTTGAGCCTCCAAAATATCCGGGTGGGTGTATAGAAACTCTTCAATTTCTCGCGGATACACATTCTCGCCACCGCGGATAATCATGTCCTTAATCCGGCCCACAATCTGCACATAGCCCTCGGCATCCATTTCTGCCAAGTCGCCTGAGTGCAGCCAACCCGATGCGTCGATGGTTTCTCGGGTGCGCTGTTCATCATTCCAGTAGCCGCGCATTACCGAGTAGCCGCGACAACACAGTTCACCGGTCGCGCCAATCGGCACCATCCGGCCAGCTTCGTCGATGATTTTAATTTCCTGATACGGGCCCACACGCCCCACAGTGCCGCAGCGTTTCTCTGCCGGAGCATCAATGGCTGTCATATGGTTAACCGGACTGGTTTCGGTTTGCCCATACATAATGGTGATTTCACTCATATGCAGTTTGTCGATCACCTGATGCATCAACTCTAGGGGGCAGGGTGCGCCTGCCATCACACCAGTGCGCAAAGACGACAGGTCGTAATCGCCGATATTGGGTAGCTCGGTTGCCGCGACGAACATCGCGGGTACTCCGTGAAGGGCAGTGCACTTTTCCTGTGCTACCGCGCGCAGCACGGTTTCAGGGTCAAAGCCCTCGTCAGGAAATACCGCACAAGCCGCGTGTGTCAGACAGGCCAAATTTCCCATCACCATGCCAAAGCAGTGGTACAGGGGCACAGGAATACACAGCCGATCACTTGCA
>PCCE01000067.1 GCA_002731575.1 Gammaproteobacteria bacterium
GTTGCCGTCGTCGCGTAAGCGGTGCAGTACCTCAAGCAACTGGGCAATGTCATGGAAGTGAAGGCCGGTGGTAGGCTCATCCAAAATGTACAGGGTAGAGCCGGTATCTCGTTTCGATAGTTCCCGAGACAGCTTGATGCGTTGCGCCTCGCCGCCAGAAAGCGTGGTCGCAGATTGACCCAAGCGAATGTAGGACAGGCCCACGTCCTTCAGTGTTTCCAGTTTGCGAGCCAACATGGGCACGGCGGCAAAAAATTCCGCCGCGTCTTCAACGGTGAGGTCTAGCACCTCATTGATGTTCTTACCCTTGTAACGGACATCCAGTGTTTCGCGGTTATAACGTTTACCGCTACAGGTGTCGCACGGCACATAGACATCTGGCAGAAAGTGCATTTCCACCTTAATCAGACCGTCGCCCTGACAGGCCTCGCAGCGGCCACCCTTGACGTTAAAACTGAATCTACCGGGCTTGTAGCCCCGTGCGCGAGCTTCCGGTACTTGGGCGAACAGCTCGCGTATTGGCGTAAATAGGCCAGTGTAGGTGGCAGGGTTAGAGCGCGGTGTGCGTCCGATGGGACTCTGGTCTATGTCCACCACTTTGTCTAAGTGCTGCAAGCCATCGACGGCCTCATAGGGCCTCGGCTTGAGCGTCGTCGCCTTGTTCAGAACCGTCGCGGTAATCGGGTACAGGGTGTGATTAATCAGAGTCGACTTGCCGGAGCCAGAAACGCCGGTTACACAGGTGAGTAAGCCACAAGGAATGCTCAGTGACACATCTTCCAAATTGTTGCCGCTGGCCCCAGTTAGCGTCAGCATCTTGTCAGCGTTTGGTGGGTTTCGCTTGCTCGGCACCGCGATTTTTTTCGCTCCACTCAAATACTGGCCAGTGACGGATTTTTTGTTCTTGAGGATGTCTTCATAGCCGCCCGCCGCCACAACCTTGCCGCCATGTACCCCTGCGCCGGGTCCAATATCTACAAGGTAGTCGGCCTTCCGCATGGCCTCTTCATCGTGCTCAACCACAACCACGGTATTCCCCAAGTCCCGCAGGTGCTCTAGCGTTTTCAGCAGTCTTTCGTTGTCGCGCTGATGCAGGCCAATAGAAGGCTCGTCCAAAATATACATAACACCCACCAGACCAGCGCCGATCTGACTCGCCAGACGTATGCGCTGCGCCTCACCGCCAGATAGCGTCTCTGCGCTGCGGTCGAGGGTCAGATAGTTCAAGCCAACGTCCACCAAGAATTGCAGTCGCGCCTTAATTTCTTTCAGAATTTTTTCCGCAATGGTGGCGCGCTGCCCCTGCATTTTGAGCTTGTTGAAGTGCTCTAGGGTCTGGGAAATCGACTGATGGGTAATATCCGGCAGATTTGAAGCACCAACAAATACATGACGCGATTCCTCGCGCAGCCGTGTTCCGGCACAGGAAGGACAGTCGGTGACGCGCATAAATTTTTGCAGGTTCTCACGCACCATGGACGACTCTGTTTCATGAAAGCGCCGCGCCATATTGGGCAGTACGCCCTCGAAGCGATGGGTGCGCTTAATAATGTCGCCGCGGTCGTTTACATAGCTGAAGTCAATCCGCTGTCGACCGCTGCCGTTGAGAATCACCTCGCGGTGCTTCTTGCTGAGTTTCTTAAAGGGCAGCTCAACATCAAATTCGTAATGCTCGGCAATGGAGTTGAGCATATGAAAGTAGTAGACGTTGCGCCGATCCCAGCCCCTGATCGCTCCTTCGGCCAGTGTCAGTTCGTCATCGGCAACCACTAGATCAGGATCAAAAAATTGCGTAACACCCAAGCCATCGCAGCCGGTGCAGGCCCCAGCGGGGTTGTTGAAAGAGAACATTCTCGGTTCCAGTTCAGCAATAGAGTAGCCACAGGTTGGGCAAGCAAAGCGGGCGGAGAAAATGCTTGCGGGCATATCCTCATCGTCCATATCCACTACCTGAGCCACGCCATCGGACAGATTGAGCGCGGTTTCAAAACTTTCTGCGAGGCGTTGGGCGATATCGTCTTTTACCCGTACCCGGTCAACTACAGCCTCAATGGTATGTTTTTTGTTCTTATCCAGTGCCGGGGCATCATCAAGATCTACCACCAACCCATTAATGCGTGCGCGCACGAAGCCATTGCCAATAAGCTCCTGAAAAACATGCAGGTGTTCACCCTTGCGTTCATTCACGACCGGCGCCAGTACCATAATGCGTTGGTCAGGCATATTTTCGATCACTTGGTCGACCATCTGGCTCACCGTTTGCGCGTCCAGCGGCAAATCGTGAGTAGGGCAGCGGGGCTCACCCACCCGGGCAAATAGCAGGCGCAGGTAGTCGTAAATTTCGGTAATTGTACCAACCGTCGAGCGTGGATTGTGCGAAGTTGACTTCTGCTCAATGGATATTGCCGGTGACAGGCCCTCTATCAAATCGACATCGGGCTTTTCCATCATGGATAGAAACTGGCGCGCATAGGCAGACAGTGACTCCACGTAGCGGCGTTGCCCCTCGGCGTAAAGCGTGTCAAAGGCTAGCGAGGATTTTCCCGAACCGGAGAGGCCGGTAATGATGACCAACTTGTCCCTGGGAATGTCTAAATCGATGTTTTTAAGGTTATGGGTGCGGGCACCGCGGACAGCAATGGTATCCAAGGTGTAAATACTCGTGGCAAATTAAGGAAGGCAACATAACTTGATCCCGCCAATGCAGCAAGGAAACCGGGTCTTTGTAGGCAAGACACAAGTAATAATTGGCAGATTGCTCACCGCAGTTTGAGTATTTTTCTCATTGGGTGGTGTGTGGGTTTACACTACACTAAAGCAACGACTACTTTTTCGGAGATAGGAATGGCGCGAGGCATCAACAAAGTCATGCTGATTGGCAATTTAGGCCGCGACCCAGAGACCCGCTATGCACAAAACGGCAGTGCGGTAACCCGCTTTAGTATCGCCACATCTGAAAGCTGGAGAGACCGCACCAGTGGTGAGCAGCAAGAGCGCACGGAATGGCACAATGTGGTCTGTTTTGCGCGGTTAGCTGAAATTGCTGGCGAGTATCTGCGCAAAGGCTCCAAGGTATATATCGAAGGCAGCTTGCGCACCTCAAGTTGGGACGGCAACAACGGTGAAAAAAAATACCGTACCGAGATTAACGCCCGCGAACTGCAAATGCTCGACAGCCGCGGCAGCATGGGCGACGGCGGATTTGGCGGCGGCGCTGCAGCAGGAGGCGCTGCAGCAGGAGGCGGTCAGAACGACGGTTACACCAGTGCGCCTAGTGGTTTTGATGCCCCAGCGGCTCCCGCACCGGCAGCCAGCGCCAGCTTATCCGACGATGACTTTGAGGACGATATCCCCTTCTAGGCCTGCGGTTTAGTCAGCCTAAGCTGGAGCCGGTCGAATATCCGATCAGGGTCTTTAAACAAAACCTTTTAACAAGGTCTCTCAGCGGCGGATGCTAGAGGCCGATAAGTAGAAACAGCCCTGCCCCTAGCAGCAGGCGGTAGATCACATACGGGGTCATTCCGAAGCGGTCGAGCAAGCGGATAAAAAAATGGATGCTGACGTAGGCGCTGATAAAGGCAAGTAAGGCCCCGATGCAAATCGGCGCAATGGCTACCGTGCTTTTGTCCTGCAGCAAATCCATGGTCAACAGCAACTGTGCCCCAGCAATTGCGGGAATAGACAACAAAAACGAAAATCGCGCAGCGCTTACCCGACTTAAACCAATAAACAGAGCGACCGTTATGGTAATGCCAGAGCGCGAGGTGCCAGGAATCAGCGCAATCGTCTGAGCAAGGCCAATCCACATAGCGTCTGCCCACAGCACCGTGCTGCGGCTGCCGCGCTGGCGGTCAGCTATCCACAGGGCAGCGGCAAACAGCATCGTCGTGGTAGCAATCACTGGCAGAGTGCGCAGCTGGGCCTCGACAAAGTCTTTTGCAGTAAAGCCCACGACTATCACCGGCAACGTGGCCACTGCGAGCTTCAGTAACAGATCCAAATGCTCTTCGTAATCTGCAGTGCGCTGCATTAGTGGCAACATACCCACCGAACTGATAAGTCCCGGTGCGTGAGTGAGTGCGGTCAGTATTAGTTGCAAATCACGGCGAAAGTAAACCAGCACGGCGAGTAACGTACCAAAGTGTACGGCCACATCGAAGGCAAGTCCCTGATCCGGCCAGCTAGAAAGCTGGGCAGGCAGCACCAAATGCGCAGAACTGGATATGGGCAAGAATTCTGTCAGACCCTGAATCAGGCTCAGTACGACAACTTGTATCCAATCCATACTCAGTCCTAGTAGCGTCAGAGCGTCAGAGCGTCAGAGCCTCAAAGCGGCGATCGGCGAGAGCTTACCATCACACCGCGATAAATGACGGCGCAAAAGCAACCGGCGTAGAATGGCACTCGGACGTTGTGTGAAGCACACCGACAGGGGCGTCGATGCGAGCAAGCCCAAACGCATAGAAAATCGTAAAAAGCGAAAAACAAGCAAGATAAGGAGCAGCCCATGAGCGAACAGCCTGAGTATGATCTACCCCTCTTTCCGCTGCGCACCGTGCTGTTCCCGGGCGGCATTCTGCCGCTGCGGATCTTCGAGCCTCGCTACGTTGACATGATTCGATGGTGTATGCGTGAGGCCAAGGGATTTGGTGTGGTGCTGCTGCGTGAAGGTTCAGATGTGTTGGATGGCAATGCTGCTGACGAAGCCAAGCGGCAAGGCGCGCACATCTTTGATATTGGCACCGCTGCGCAAATCATTGACTTTGATCAGGCCGATAACGGCTTGCTCGGTATCGTTGCCCAGGGCGGGGAAAAATTTTCGGTGCAATCCAGCTATGTGGAAACAGATGGCCTAATGCGAGCTCGGGTGCGCAGCCTGCCAGAAGTAGCGCAACCGCTACCGCCGGGTTACGAGTCTTTGGTCAGTGTGCTGAAAGACTTGCTTACCCACCCGCTAATTCAAGAGTTAGACCCTCAGGTTGATTTTGAGCAAGACAGCTCGGTCGGTCATCGGCTAGCCGACCTGTTACCCGTTGCGCCAGAACTCAAGCAATGGCTGCTCGAGATGTCAGATGCTGAGCAGCGTTTGCGAGAGCTGCAAGACATTATCAAGCAACTCGCCAGCTAGCTAGGAAGTTGCACAGCAGGCGCACCGCCAGCAAACTTGATGGCATCCAGAAGCAGTATTTTTCCTCAGGCGCTACTGGGTGCGCTGGGTGAATGTCTCTATAATGCGACCATGACAAACGATATAGCCGCATACATTGCCGACGTTGGGCGCAACGCGCGCGAAGCCTCGCGCATCATTGGTAGTGCCACTTCCGCTAGCAAGTCCGAAGCTTTGAAGCGTATTGCCGAAGCCGTGGACGCTGCGCGTGAAAACATTCGCACGGAAAACGCCAAAGATATGGCCGCCGCTGAGCAAAATGGTATTGATCAACCGCTAATCGACCGCCTGCTGCTGAATGACAAAGGCATCGATCAAATGATCGAAGGCATCCTGCAGGTCGATGCGCTACGAGATCCGGTAGGCGAGATGAGCGATTTCAGCTACCGTCCGACGGGTATTCAAATTGGCAAGATGCGCGTGCCGTTAGGGGTTATCGCAATGATTTATGAATCGCGCCCCAACGTCACTGTCGATGCAGCCAGCCTGTCGCTAAAGTCTGGCAACGCCTGCATTTTGCGCGGCGGATCGGAGGCATTTCATTCTAATCAAGCGATTGCGACTTGCGTCACTCAAGGCTTAGTGGCGGCCTCGCTTCCCGAGGCTACAGTCCAATTGCTTAACACCACAGACAGGGCAGCTGTGGGCGAGCTATTAAAGCTGCATCAGTATGTTGACGTTATCGTGCCGCGCGGTGGTAAGGGGCTTATAGAGCGTATTAGCAACGAATCGCGCATACCTGTCATCAAGCACCTCGATGGCATTTGCCATGTGTATGTCGATGCCGACGCCGACGCCGATATGGCGGTGGCCATAGCCTATAACTCTAAAGTAGAGAAACTGGCAGTCTGCAACGCCATGGAAACCCTGCTGGTGCACGAAGCTGTTGCCGATTCAGTACTGCGCCCACTGGCCGATCAGTTGGTTCAGGCGGGTATCGAGCTGCGCGGCTGCGAGCGCGCGCAAGCGGTTGCGCCGATGAATCCGGCAACAGAAGCAGATTGGGGCGAAGAGTATCTTGGCCCCGTATTGTCAATTCGCATGGTCGATAACATGGCCGCAGCCATAGCGCATATCAATCGCTACGGCTCCCAGCACACGGATGTCATCGTTACCGAGAACTACACCAAGTCGCGGGCCTTCATTACCCAAGTTGATTCGGCGTCGGTGATGGTCAATGCCTCCACACAGTTTGCGGACGGTTTTGAATATGGCCTTGGGGCCGAGGTTGGTATCTCTACGGATAAAATCCACGCCCGCGGACCGGTGGGCCTTGAGGGTCTAACCTCGCAAAAATATGTAGTCTATGGTAATGGAGAGATCCGTCATCGTTAACGGCCAAGCGCGTTTGCGTCGGGATGGCCTATGAGAATTGGCCTCTACGGTGGCACATTCGATCCGGTACATCTTGGTCATGTTCATGCGGCATTGGCTGTGCACCAGCACCTTAGCCTTGATCGGGTACATATGATCCTGTCCGCACGCCCAAGCCATCGCCAGCAACCACTTACCACCAATGCCCAACGCTGGGAGATGCTGCAATTGGCCTGCAGCCCTCACGACGCACTGGTTGCCGACGATACCGAGCTGCGCCGCGAGGGCAAAAGCTACGCTGTAGAGACCCTGCGCCAATTCCGCAAACAGTATGCTGACGATCAGCTGTGCTGGATCATGGGCATGGATTCCTATGTCACGCTAGCCACATGGGAACGATGGCAGTCGCTGCTGTGTTTTGGGCACTTAGTGGTGCTGCAAAGGCCCGATCACGAGGCGGTTACAGATGCGATGCTGCAGGCCTACGAGGATCGGTACAGGTCTGCATCCTTAGACGAGGCCAGATTCGGAAAAATTGTTTTACTACCCCTGCCAATGCGCAGCATTGCGGCCTCGCAAATACGTGCGATGCGCGAACAGGGCAGAGACGTTGCAGAGCTAATCGATCAGCGCGTGTGCTCCTATATCAAACAGCATGAGCTTTATCTAACCCAGGAGGGATCATTTGAAAGCGAGTGAATTGCGCGACCATATTGTTGCTGCATTGGAAGACCTAAAAGGCGTCAATATCGTCGTCCTCGATGTCGCTGCCTTAACGCCGATGACCGACTACATGATCATGGTCACGGGTACATCAAACCGTCACGTCAAAGCCTTGGTCGATACGGCCAATGAATCGTCTAAGGCCATTGGCCTGCAGCCCTTAGGCATTGAAGGCAGAGAAAGCTATGATTGGGTGTTGGTCGATTTGGCCGACGTTATCGTGCATGTCATGAGTGAGGAAGCGCGTAGCTTTTACGAGCTCGAGCGCCTCTGGTCCGATCTTGATCAAACCGATGCCGCTGGCACTGCAATCGTTGAAGCATCGGCGCAAACCACCGAGTCTGATGCAGCGCACGCTGCAGACAATGAAGCAGAACACGAAGCCGGTGGCTGATTTAGGCCCCATCCCGCGCTGATGAAGCTGCGAGTCATCAGTGTTGGCAGCAAATCCCCAGCGTGGATTCGTCAGGGTTTCGATGAATATGCCAAGCGCATGCCTAAGGAAATGGCGCTGACCTTGATTGAAGTTGCCGCCCCGCGCCACCATCAGGACAGCGCCAAAATTGATGAAGACGAAGCAAAAAAAATAGCCGCGAAGATTCAGCCCACTGATTGGGTAGTGGCCCTAGACGAGCAGGGCAAGCAGCTCACTAGCCCAGGGCTGGCTAAAGAGCTAGAGGGGTGGCGCGAGTTAGGTAAGGATGTGGTGCTTGTAATTGGGGGGGCTAATGGCCTGGCGTCAGCGCTCTTACAGCGGGCAGACCAGCGACTCTCTCTTTCGGCGCTGACATTTCCCCATTATCTGGTCCGAGTGTTAATTTCAGAGGCCCTGTACCGCGCTTGGAGCATCAGTGCGGGACACCCTTATCATCGGCCATGATCTCCACGAAAGCTCCATTATTTGAGTAAAATCAAAGGTCTATCATGCCTCGCGAAGCACTTGTTGTCTGTGCTATCGGGATAACGGCGGCTGCAAAGGCAAGGAACAGGTTTGGCGTTAGAGCTTTCCATTAAGGATCAAAATCAAGAGGTCGAGTTATTCGTCCGGCGCGCAATCACTATGTTCGTACTGGTTGTGCTGATGCTTGGCCTGATTGCGCTGCGGCTATTGGAGCTACAGCTATGGAACCACGATACCTACAAAAGCCGTTCTGACGATAACCATATTCGGGTGCAAACCTTGACGCCGCCGCGAGGCATGATTTACGACCGTTATGGCCGTCTGCTGGCCGACAACCAAAATGCCGCCTCGTTGGCGTTAACTGTTGAAGATATAGACGAACTGTCTAACACGATCAATTTGCTTACCGATCTGCTGCAGCTTTCCAAGGAGCAGCGCACGGAAATTTATGAACGTGTCGAAACAAGCCGCCGCCCGGACGTAGCCCTAGTGGTTATCGATTCTTTGAGTGAGAGCCAAGTGGCTCGGCTTGCGGTGAATCGGCATTTGTTGCCCGGTATAGAGGTCGTCAATCAGCTGGTACGTTTTTATCCTTTTGGCCGGGTTGCCGCTCACGCGGTGGGGTCGGTGCGGCGTTTAACCGATGAAGATTTGCGTGACGCCGATCCCGTGCAGTACAGCGCGACCACATTTATTGGCAAACGCGGGGTTGAGGCCTATTACGAGCAGCAGCTGCACGGTCAGGTGGGCTATCAGAAAGCTGAAACTGATGCGCTGGGCCGGGTCAGAAAAACCTTCGATGTACAAAGCCCAACCCCAGGCAAGGCTTTGCGCCTGCACTTAGATATAGACCTGCAACAGGCTGGTGTCGTCGCTCTGGACGGACGACGCGGGGCCATTGTCGCCCTAGATCCGCGCACTGGCGGGGTCCTCGCCATGGTCAGCCAACCTGCTTATGACCCAAATATTTTTGTTGCCGGGATGACCGAGGCGGTTTTTGCTGAGCTGCGCTCGTCGAGCTATGTGCCGTTATTCAACCGAGCTACCAACGGCCAATATGCCCCGGGTTCCACCTTCAAACCTATTGTTGGCATGGCGGGCCTCGCCTATGGCACAACGACTTGGGAGCAAGTCATTGAAGATCGTGGTGCCTTTCAGCTGCCGGGCCAAGAGCGGGTGTATCGTGACTGGTCATGGACCAAGGACAACTCTGGCGGTCAGGGCATGGTGGATTTGCGCCGGGCAATCTATCGCTCCTCAAACACGTACTTTTATGATCTGGCCAGCCGTATGCCAATCAAAGATCTGGTCCGCTTCGCTGGGGAATTTGGCCTCGGCACTAACCTTGCTCTGGACATTCCAGCCGCCAGCGACGGCTTGCTGCCTGATCCCGTATGGAAGCAGGGAGCCAAGGGGCTGCCTTGGTATCCGGGTGACTCAGTGAACATGGGCATCGGCCAGGGCGATTTGCTCGCGACGCCGCTACAAATGGCAGTGGTGGCCGCCACCCTGGCAAATCGCGGAGGGCGAGTGTCGCCGCGTATGTTGTTGGAAACATTCGACAGCAATGCTGACAGCATAGACGCTACGGCAGAATTTGCCGGGCGGGCTGGTGAAGTCAGTCACCCAGTAACGCAATTGGGTCTTGAAAAGGTCAATGCCGAAGACTGGGAGAATATGGTGCAGGCGATGGAAGACGTCGTGCACCTTGGCAATCAGGGCTTTCGCGGCAACGGCACCGCTTGGGCATACATAGGCCAAGACATCGACTACCGCATGGCCGGCAAGTCTGGTACCGCGCAAGTTGTTGAGATTAGTCAGGGCGAAGAATATGACGAGGAAACTCTGTCCGAATTTGACCGCAAACATGCGTGGTTTATTGCCTTCGCGCCAGTACAGAACCCGACTATCGCCTTAGCGGTACTGGTGGAGAATGGCGGCGGCGGCAGTTCGGTGGCGGCACCGGTAGCCCGAGCAGTAGTCGATGCACATATGGCCAAGCAGCAGGCTCTGGCGCCGCGCGCCGCACCTAGCTCTAACCGATTTGTTGCGCGCTAAAGACAAATGAGTAATACAGACTTTCAGCGCAGCCTGTCGCCCTACGGCGCACCTGCCGACAGTGCGCCTCGCTGGTACTTCCGCCTGCATATTGACCCCATTCTAGTTGCCTTGCTCAGCGTTCTTATTGCCTATGGTTTGGTGGTGCTGCGCAGCGCAGTAGATGGAAACGAAGCACTATTCAATGCTCAGCTACAGCGCATGGGAATCGCCTACATCGCCTTAATTGTTGCGGCACAAATTCCGCCGCATTTTTATTTGCGTATGGCACCGCTGATTTACCTGCTGGGATTGCTTTTTTTGGTCCTCGTTCTGTTCTTTGGCGTTTCGGTAAAGGGCTCACAACGTTGGCTTGAAGTGCCGGGTTTGTTGCGCTTTCAGCCATCAGAGCTAATGAAGCTTGCAGTGCCCATGGCGGTTGCTTGGTACCTGCAAAAGCGCAGTTTGCCGCCTCGGTCCAAATACACACTGATTTGTCTGGTCATTATCACCGTGCCGGCATTGTTGATTGGCCGCCAACCTGACCTAGGCACCAGTATCTTGGTTTTTGGTGCTGGCATCTCAGTGCTTTTATTAGCAGGGCTTGCCTGGCGCTGGGTGCTTTGGTCGGTGGTTGTCATCGTGGCTGCAGCGCCACTGCTGTGGCAGTTTGTATTAGAGGGATATCAGCGCCAGCGCATCCTGACGCTGTTTGATCCCCAAAGTGATCCGCTGGGTGCCGGCTGGAACATTATTCAGTCCACGACAGCCATTGGCTCGGGTGGTCTGTTTGGCAAGGGTTTGTTTCAGGGTAGCCAAAGCCATCTGAATTTTTTGCCCGAGGCGCGGACAGACTTCATTGTCGCGGTAATGGGCGAGGAACTGGGTTTCGTCGGAATTGCATTGTTACTGGTGCTGTATCTGTTGATTATTGCCCGCGGCCTATGGCTTGCCACCCAAGCAGGCAGTACCTTTGGTCGTCTGCTGGCCGGTGCCTTTGTGCTAACATTTTTCGTCTATCTCTTTGTCAATGTGGCAATGGTTAGCGGGATTCTGCCTGTCGTCGGCGTACCCTTACCATTGGTCAGTTACGGGGGCACCTCGGCCATCACATTGATGGCAGGATTTGGCGTCATTATGTCTGTACGTACCCACAAGGCTTGGTAAGAAAGCTTGATAAGAGGGCTTGGTAAATGAATATGATAGAACATGCACTGTCGCCGCCATGGCTGGCGCTCAGATTATCCTACGGGCAAAAATTTGTTTATCTTGGCCTGCTCCTGCTTGGTCTCAATGCTGCCTTTGCCGCCTGTGCAGAGGCCGAAACGCCTTACTCGCAGCACGCCGCGGTGCAGGTTTATCTAGATGAGCTGGTGCAAGAACATGGCTTCTCGCGCATCGCGCTAGAAGAAGTTTTTGCCCAAGCATATCGTCAAGAACGCATTATCGAACTGATGTCGCGGCCTGCCGAGCGCCGTCTGATGTGGCACGAGTACCGCAAAATTCTGGTAGACGAGCCGCGAATCAGTCAAGGCGTGACCTTCTGGCGCGACAACCGCGCCGCGTTAGAGCGGGCGGAAGCGACCTATGGTGTGTCGCCGGAGATCATTGTTGCCATTATCGGCGTGGAAACCCGCTACGGGCGCATCATGGGGAACTTCGGTGTGGTCGACGCTCTGAGCACATTGGCTTTCGATTACCCACCACGGGCAAAATTTTTTCGTGGCCAACTTACCGAGCACCTGCTTTTGTCCCGTGAGGAAGGCAAAAATCCGCTGAGCCTCAAAGGCTCTTATGCAGGTGCCATGGGCTTTGGTCAGTTCATCCCCTCCAGCTACCGCAGCTTTGCCGTAGATTTTGACGGCGACGGCATACGCGATATTTGGAACAACAAGGTCGACGCCATTGGTAGCGTCGCCAATTATTTTGCGCGTCACGGTTGGGATGGCAGTGCACGCACGGTTGCTCAAGTTACCCTTGCAGCGGAAACCACCGAGTTGCAGGAGCTGGCTAATAGCGGCCTCAAGCCAACGCGCACGGTTGCCGATTGGCGAGCGCTAGGAGTACTCGTTGATCCTAGCGAACCTGGTGACCGCAACGCAACGCTGATGCGTATGCAGCAACCGAATGACGCCGAGTATTGGCTTGGTTTTGACGACTTCTACGTTATTACCCGCTACAACCACAGTCGGCTTTATGCCATGGCGGTGTATCAACTCAGTCAAGCGATTCTTGAGCGGCGTAAGGCATAATTCGTTGCCAAGGTCTGCATTGCCTAACGCTTGGAGGCGACGCCTCGGCGGTTTTGCGTTAGTCGCGACTGTTGCGATGCTTTGGGGCTGCGCCGGAGTAACCGTGCAACGGCCATCAACAGATAGTGAGAGTGACCGCGCGCCGGTTCTAACCAACGCACAACTTGATAGGCTCAGCCGCCTGCCGGACCCTCAGGTGGTGCCGCTCAAGCCAAGTGCCACTGGCAACGGCCCGGAGTATGTGGTCTGGGGTCAACGCTACCGAGTGCAGCCTTCAGCTCAAGGTTATCGGCAGGACGGCATCGCCTCATGGTATGGAGTTAAATTTCACGGACGGCGCACCTCTAGCGGCGAACCTTTTGATATGTATCAGCTCACTGCTGCCCATCGCTCCTTACCCATTCCGGTTTATGCCCGGGTCACGAATCTAGACAACGGTCGTCAAACTATCGTTAAAATTAATGATCGCGGGCCTTTTCACGACAACCGCATTATCGATCTGTCCTATGCCGCGGCGGTGAAACTGGATTTTCATGAAGCGGGCACCGCCCGAGTTCGGGTCGAGGCGTTAACTGAGGCGCAGCCTCAGGTAGTGGCCGAATCGAATCAGGGCGATACGACTACCCAAGGCTTCTTCCATGTCGGCCAGTTCTCGTCCGCAGAACTGGCGCGAGCCGCAGCGTTGACCCTATTGGCTGTGGAGACCCTGCCGGTGCAAATTTTTGCCCGCTCAGAAGGTGGCTATGGGCTGCGGTTGGGCCCCATGCCATCGTTAACAAGCCGTGAACGCCTGCGAGCTTTGCTCATTGCCTTAGATATTGGTTTGCCCACTCTGGTGCAGGAACGCTAGTATTCTCAACTTTCGACGGAAGCACTTTATGCGACGGATTGGTCTTGTTCTCGCTGCCCTCATCTTCAATCCAGCCTTGGTTGGCGCGGTAAGCTCCATCCCATTGCTACCGCCGCCCAATCTGCAGGCCAGCTCCTATTTGTTGATCGATGCAAACACGAATAGGGTGTTGGCAAAGCATAATGCCCGCGAGCGAAACGCCCCGGCCAGTTTGACAAAAATCATGACTGGCTATGTGGTGGCAGAGGAAATGCGTCGCGGACGCTTGGGGCCAGAAGAGAACGTGCAAATTAGCGTCAAAGCGTGGCGCACCGGTGGCTCGAAAATGTTCATCCGGGAAGGCACTCAAGTTCAAGTAGCCGACTTGTTGAAAGGTGTCATCATACAATCCGGCAACGATGCCAGTGTGGCGTTGGCCGAGCATATCGCCGGCAGCGAAGACCAGTTTGCTGACCTGATGAACCAACAGGCCAAACTGCTGGGTATGCAAGATACCGAGTTCCGCAACGCCACCGGATTACCAGACGAACAGCATTACAGCACCGCGTGGGATCTAGCACTGCTAACCCGTGGCCTGATCCAAAATCACCCCCAACAGTACGCGCTGTATTCAGAAAAGAGCTATACCTTTAACAACATAGAACAGCCCAACCGGAACCGTCTGTTGTGGCGCGACCGCTCGGTAGATGGGGTAAAAACAGGCTTTACCAACGCAGCTGGCTATTGCCTTGTTGCTTCCGCAGAACGCAACGGTATGCGTTTGATCAGTGTGGTGTTAGGCACAGACAGCGACGAGGCGCGCATGCGCGAGAGTCAAAAGCTTCTGTCCTACGGGTTCCGCAACTATGAAACACGTGCGCTTTACCAGCCCGGCACCGCCTTACAGGAGCAGCCGATCTATTACGGCGACGTGGAATCCCTACCGCTCGGGGTGGCGGAAGAAGTGGTGCTAACATTCCCCAAGGGTTATTACAAAGATATTCAGGCTTCTATCACCGTACCCGCCTATTTCGAAGCACCAGTACAGCGTGGCGACGCCATGGGCACCATCGAGCTGAGCTTGGCGGACGAAGTAATTTACAGTGGCAGCGTCGTCGCACTTGCTGCGGTAGAAGAGGCGGGTCTGTTGTCGCGTTTTGGCGACTACATTTACCTCATGTTTGATCAGCCAGACGCGGATGAGTGATGCGCACCAAATAGAATTTCCCTGCCGTTATCCGATAAAAATCATTGTCGCAACAGCAGAGAGTCAGGTCGACGAGGTGGTTGAAATCCTGCGTCGACACTCACCCAACACAACCCCGTCTGACATCGACCCTCATCACAGTCGTGGGGCAAAGTTTGTCTCCCTGCGGGTAAATTTGTGGGCCGAGGGCGAAGACCACCTGCAAACTCTGTACGAAGAACTGCTCAACCACCCGGCGGTGCGCATTATCCTCTAGCGACACTGCAGTAGCAGCTAGACCTGTCACATATGTCAAAGCATTCAACTAACGATATTACTAAGGACCAAGGTGTGTTGGTCAAAGACCTGGGTCAGTCAGACTATGAGCAGGTGTTCGCCGCCATGCGTGACTACACCCGAGCACGCGAAAACGCGACGGGCGATCAAATTTGGTTGACCGAGCATGCGCCGGTTTTTACCCAAGGGCAGGCGGGTAAGGCCGAGCATTTGCTCGCACCCGGCGATATTCCCGTGGTGCAGTCCGATCGTGGTGGCCAAGTGACTTACCACGGCCCCGGACAAATTACCGCCTACCTGTTGTTAGATCTGCGACGCAAAAATATGGGTGTGCGTGATCTAGTAGCCGGCATTGAGCGCTCGCTGCAAAGCCTGCTCACGCACTACGGCATTGCCAGCGACCTGCGCGATGGTGCCCCCGGGGTTTATGTTGGTCCCCAGAAAATTGCCCAGCTCGGTTTGCGCGTGAGTCGTGGGTGCAGCTATCACGGCCTCAGTTTGAATGTCGACATGGATCTCGAGCCTTTCGGCCGCATCAACCCTTGTGGCCTACTCGATACCACCGTCACCCATATGGCGGCCTTTGCTTCCGTGCAAATGCATGATGTGAAACAGCAGCTATTGGAGTGCCTTTCTGCGCAGCTGCAGCTAGATCTTTAACTTGCCGCGCACACTGGGCAGTGTGGGTTTTTGCTTAAACCAATGCGCTGCCATTCCCCGTACTTGCCGTCGAAGAACAACACAGCGCCCACTAGACTTTGGCCCACACCGGTAAGGCACTTAATGGCCTCTAGTGCCTGCATGCTGCCGATAACGCCGACCAAGGGCGAAATCACGCCGTTGTCTGCGCAGTTGAGCTGGGCGTCAGCCTCTGTGTCTGGATACAGGCATTGATAGCAGGGAGAACTAAGCACGCTGGGCGAAAAGACGCTGACATGTCCCTCCCAGCGCACAGCGGCACCGCTGACCAGTGTTTTACCGTGCTGCCAGCAGGTGCGGTTGAGTAAGTAACGGGTTTGGGCATTGTCGGTGGCGTCAATCACCAGATCTGCTGCAGCCACCTGTTGGCTAAGTGCGTCACCGGCTAAACGCTGGGTGATGGCGTGGACTCTGGCAGTTGGATTAACTGCGGTAATCGCTGCCCCAGCCGAAACGGCTTTGTTTTCGCCAATGTCACCGTCGCCGTGGGCAATTTGCCGCTGTAAATTCGATGCGTCTACCTTGTCGTCATCGACAATAGTCATGTGGCCAACACCGGCTGCGCCCAGATACAGCGCAATCGGCGAGCCGAGCCCGCCCGCGCCTATCAGCAACACCTTGGCGTGCAGCAGTTTTTCTTGCCCGGCTACGTCAAAGTCCGGCAGCATGATATGCCGGCTGTACTGTAGAAGTTGCGCATCATCCATGGATCAATTCTGCACCATCCGCGCCCTTTTGGCCCCAACTCACGCGCTCGTTGCCACCCAGATCCTTACAGCTTTGTGCTGGGCTAAAGCCGTTTTCAGCCAGTAGTGATCGCACTGCTGGGCCTTGATCGTGGCCGTGTTCCAGCAGCAGCCAGCCGCTCGAGTGCAGATACTCGGCAGCGTGGCAGCAGATCTTGCGCAGGTCTGCCAAGCCATGTTCTTGGGCGACTAGCGCATGGTTCGGCTCTGCGTGAAGGGCTATGAGGTGCGGGTCTGCTGGATCAATATAGGGTGGATTCGCCACAATGACATCGAAGCACCCATTGATGTTGTTAAACCAATCGCTGTGGTGGAAGTGTATGGGCAGCCCCAGTGTTTCGCTGTTGGTTCGGGCTAACGCCAAGCTAGGTGCGCTGATGTCGCAGGCGTGAATCTCAATATCCTTGCGCTCCGCCGCCAGAGCTAGGGCGATGGCACCGCTGCCAGTGCCCAAATCCAATAGCCGTGGTCTCATGCCGTTGGCGGCCGCATAGGTTCGGTCCGGCAGACAAGCTAAGGTTTGTTCGACCAGAGTTTCAGTATCAGGGCGCGGTACCAGTACGCTGGCGTCCACGGCCAGTTCCAGCCCCCAAAATTCTTGCTTGCCGTAAAGGTAGGCAAATGGGATGCCAGCATGCAGTTGGTCGGTCCAGTCTTGTAGCTGCTTGAGCTGGCCAAGGCTAAGAATACTATCCGCATGGCTTAGCAAGTGGGCGCGGGAACACTCCAGCGTATAACAAAGGCTCAGTTCTAAATCGATGCGCGCCAGTTGCGGGTGTTGGCGTAGCCAGTGGCCGACGCTGATGCTGTTCGCGGTCTTAGCCATCGGCCAGTTGTTGTAACTGATCGGCCTGATGTTCGCGCACCAAGGGTTCAACCACCGAGTTCAAATCGCCTTCAATAACTTCGTCTAGCTTGTACAGAGTTAGGTTAATCCGATGATCGGTTACCCGGCCTTGAGGGAAATTATAGGTCCGAATACGCTCGGAGCGGTCGCCGGAACCTACCAGTTGTCTGCGGTTGGCTGCCTGCTCGTCTTGCTGTTTCGTTTGCGCGGCGTCGAGCAGCCGCGCTTTCAGTAACGACATCGCGCGGGCACGGTTCTTGTGCTGAGAACGTTCGTCCTGACATTCCACGACGGTACCCGTCGGTAAATGGGTCAGACGAATGGCCGAGTCGGTTTTGTTAACGTGCTGGCCGCCTGCCCCGGACGCCCGATAGGTGTCTTCACGAATGTCTTTTTTGTCTATGTCTATTTCGCCAATTTCATCTACTTCCGGCATTACTGCGACAGTGCAGGCCGACGTGTGCACTCGACCTTGGGATTCGGTTTCTGGCACCCGCTGTACCCGGTGTGCGCCAGATTCAAACTTCAACTGGCTGTATACGTCCTTGCCTTCGATGCGGGTAATAATTTCCTTGAAGCCGCCGTGTTCGCCGGGGCGCTCGTTCATCACCTCAACGCGCCAGCCCTTGGCTTCGGCGAACTTGGTGTACATGCGAAACAAATCGCCGGAAAAAATCGCCGCCTCGTCGCCGCCAGTGCCCGCGCGAATTTCCAAAAACACATTGGACTGATCGTTAGGGTCCTTGGGCAGCAGCAAGGTTTGCAACTCGTCGGTAAGAGTTTCCAGTTGCTCTTGGCAGTCCGCTATATCTTGTTGCGCTAGCTCGCGCATCTCCGGGTCATCTTCGTGGAGTAACTGCTCGTTGTCGGCGATGTTTTGTTCCAGCTGGACTGCGCGCTGGTAGCAGCCGACCACTGGCTCGATTTCGGCGTATTCCTTCGACAGCGCGGTAAAGCGCTCCCGATCCGCCATTATTTCCGCATCAGATAGCAACGCGGCCACTTCCTCAAAGCGGTCGCCCAAGCTTTCCAGCTTGGACATCATACTTTCGGTTAGCTGCACTAGCGCTCCTTGTCTTGCTGGTCGGTATCGCTGGTGAGGGCTTGGTTATCAGGCAATGTTTGCGGCGCTAGATCGTGGGTGGTCTGAATGAAGTCAAGGCGATCAGTGCGGCCTTCTGCGCTGGCATCACGAATGGCAGCAGTGGTTGGGTGAATCAGCTTGTTGGTTAGCGTGCTCGCCATTTTTTGCAGCGTTGCGACGGCGTCTGCACCGTTGGCCAAAGACCGCAGTGCGCGCTCGAGTTCACCGTCGCGCACGCTTTGTGCTTGTTCACGGTAGGCCTGCAGTAACCCCTGGCCCTGCTGAATACGCCGCTCGCGCTGATAATCTTGGGTACCTTGATCTACCAGATCTTCGGCCCCGCTGGCCGCCTGCAAGCGCCGTGCTTTGTTGACCTCAACCAGTTGAGTCAAATCGTCAATGGTGTACAGATAAACATCAGGCAATTCGCCAACGCCGGCCTCAATATCCCTTGGCACGGCAATATCGACCATGAAAATAGGCCGATGTTTGCGCTCCCGAATCGCCTGCTCAACCGCACCCTTGCCCAGCACAGGGAGCGTGCTACCTGTGGAGGCAATCACCATATCGAATGTCCACAGCTCCTTGGCGATATCCGATAGCTGGATCGCCTTAGCGCCTAAGGTTGCGGCGAGGGTTTGCGCATTGGCCAAGGTGCGGTTGGCAATGGTCAGGTCGCTGACTCCCTTGCTGCGCAAGTGCTCGCCCACTAGGGCCACGGTTTCGCCAGCACCCAAGAGTAGGGCTCGTTTGCTTGGCAGATCACTGAATAGCTGCGCAGCCAAGGATACAGCAGCATAGGCAACGGAAATGGGGTTGCGGCCAATGTCGGTCTGGGTGCGTACCTGTTTGGCAGTTTGTATGGTCATGCGCGACAGCAGGTTGAGCTCTGGGCCGCAGGTGCCGTGCTGTTGGGCTAGCGCAAAGGCCGATTTCACCTGCCCCATGATTTGCGGTTCGCCCAGCATCTGCGAATCCAATCCGGCGGCAACGCGAATCGAATGCCGTGCCGCGTCGTGGTCCCAATACTGGTAGCTTGCGCCTTGTAGCTCCTGCAAATCGACGTCGCGCCGCTGCGAAAGCCAGCTGCCCAAATCGTCAGCGCATTCGCTATTCGCGGCACAATACAGTTCGGTGCGGTTACAGGTAGATACTATCGCAACTTCAGCAATTGCTGGCATGTCGTGCTTGAGGTCGCGCAGGGCAGCGCCCAGACTATCTTCCGGAAAAGCCACGCGCTCCCTCAATTCCAAGGGAGCCGTGCGATAGTTGAGGCCGTATGCCAGTATGCTCATGAACCGCGACGCGACGAAAAAAATGACGGACAATGATAGCAGAAGTGCTACCCACGCAGCAGGCGCTAGTGTGCCCTGTCCAAGCAGCAAAAAAGCGCCACAACTTGCCGGTAATTCGGTATTTTTTTCGCGCCCCACCCGGTCCGAGAAAAGTAGCTTAGGCCCCTTGAAAAGCTGGGTCTCAACAGGCGCTCGGACTGCGGCATGGCTTGCAGCTATTGTTTTCGCTATTGGCGGCTGTAGCACCGTGCCCCCAGCCCAGCCCCAGTCCTATGCATTGGCAGGCAAGGCCAGTTTGCGCACTGCGGCGGGCGAACAGGTTTTTCGCTTTCGTTGGACCCAGCGCGATGGAGTCTACGATGTATGGCTTTGGGGGGCCTTGGGCCTAGGGCGCACGCACCTGCAAGGTGGTGAAGATAACCTGACCCTCACGGCATCCCAGCAACCAGTGGTCTCTGGTCCCGCCGCGCAGATTATGCAGACCCACCTTGGCTGGTCCCTACCTCTTGCTGCCCTAGGGTCTTGGCTAAACGGCCAGCCGGCTAAAGCACTGCCAACGAAGGCCAAGGACATTGACGCTTCGGGTCGGCTGATGAGGCTCGAACAGGCCCAATTCTCGGTCACTTTTGCAGATCACACACCGGTTGCCAGTGGCTGGCTGCCCCAGCGAGTTGCCATTTCCGGTCAGGGCTTGATGCTCGAGGTAACCATCCGCATACCCCAGGCAGTAATGTCCGAAACAAGTTTGACACCCAAGGACTCGATCAGGACAATAGCGCGCTCGAAAATCGCAGCCACGAATCCAAGACCGAGTCTCAAGGTTTAGTGGGGCAGGGCGAGGCGCGGTAGTCGAATGGCAAGCTCAATAGGTGTGTGTTCCGAGGCTTTACTTAGGGATACAGGGCATGTTGCAAAAGCGCGAACGCGCTCGCAGCCGTAACCCGTCGATACAACCTAACGCTGCAAAGCGCAGCACTTGTCATTAATAGAATAAATGGGGTGTCGCCAAGCGGTAAGGCACCGGGTTTTGATCCCGGCATGCGCAGGTTCGAATCCTGCCACCCCAGCCATCTTTCGTCCTGACGCCAGATACATTTGAGGTTCCCAGAGAACATGCAGACTTTTCCACTAAATACTGGAGGATCTTGAATGGCGAATCTCATGCTTTTCTCGGGTGGCGCCAACACTGCGCTAGCCCAGCGTGTCGCTGATCGATTGCACCTAGACCTTGGCAGCATGGACGTAGGCCGATTTAGTGATGGTGAAGTCACCGTCGAGGTGCACGAAAACGTGCGCGGCAAGGATGTCTTTCTGATGCAGTCAACCTGCGCACCAACCAATGACAACCTTATGGAACTGCTGATTATGGCAGACGCCATGCACCGGGCCTCGGCCCAGCGCGTTACCGCAGTGGTGCCCTATTATGGCTACGCGCGGCAAGATCGGCGGCCACGCTCTGCCCGTGTGGCGATCAGTGCCAAGGTCGTTGCCGACATGATCAGCACCGTGGGCATTGACCGTATCTTAACCGTCGACCTGCACGCAGATCAGATTCAGGGCTTTTTTAATATCCCGGTAGACAACATTTACGGTTCACCAGTCCTCGTAGACCACATCACTGCCCAACGTTACGAAAACCCCATAGTGGTTTCCCCTGATGTGGGTGGCGTGGTTCGGGCAAGAGCGATTGCCAAACAAATCGACGATCTTGATCTGGCCATTATCGATAAGCGTCGACCTCAAGCGAATGTCACCAAGGTGATGAACGTGATTGGCGATGTCAAAGGCAAAACCTGCATCATGGTGGACGACATTGTCGATACCGCAGGTACACTTTGCACGGCGGCGGAAGCATTAAAGGACGAAGGCGCAGCGGCGGTGGTTTGTTATATCACCCACGCCGTATTCTCGGGTCCCGCTATTGAACGTATTGGCAACTCACACATTGATCGTATGGTGGTCACAGACACTATTCCGCTGTCAGCAGCAGCAAACGCCTGTGAAAAAATTCACCAGCTGAGTTTGGATCGCCTGTTGGCAGAATCCATTCGCCGCGTGAGTAACGAAGAATCCATCAGCGCGATGTTTCGTTAGGAACATCGAGCTTTCGGGTAACGGTTCCTGTGCTGGTCGCAAGCTCAGGAAACATATAACTACATTGGAGAAATGAAATGTCAGATACCATTGAACTGACTGCAGAGCTCCGAACGACGGTAGGGAAGGGTGCGAGCCGCCGCCTACGACGTTTGGAAGATAAAGTGCCCGCCATTATTTATGGCGGCGAAGCAGACGCGCAAATGCTTACCCTGTCCGGTAACGAGCTATCCAAGGCCATGCAAATTGAGGCCTTTTATTCCCAGGTATTGAGCGTGTCTGTCGAGGGCAAGGCCGAACAGGCTGTGGTCCGAGATGTGCAGCGCAATCCCGCGAATGAGCGTGTGCAGCATATCGATTTTCAGCGCGTCAGCGCAGACCGAGAAATCAACGTCAGCGTACCACTGCACTTCATCAACGAAGAAGCCTGTGTGGGCGTCAAGATGCAGGGCGGTACCCTGACGCGAACTCTGGCCGAAGTCGAAATTTCCTGTTTACCGGCGAATTTACCTGAGTTCATCGAAGTCGATATGGCAGAAATCGAGTCCGGTAGTTCAGTACACCTCAGCGATTTGATCATTGGCGAAGGCGTGAGCATCGTGGCTCTCGCACTTGGCGGTGATCGTGACATACCCGTTGCCAGCGTCACCGCTAAGCGCGGAGGTGGTGCCGGAACCGATGAAGAGGACGCACCTGCCGAAGCAGCACCTGCTGCCGATGACGCGGACGCTGCGTCCGACGAATAGCGTTATCGCTACTGCACTGAAATTGATTGCGGGCTTGGGTAACCCTGGCCCGCAATACGCGCGAACTCGCCATAACGTGGGCGCTGACTGGGTGCGCGAGCTGGCCGAAGAGTTTCAAATACCGCTGGCGCTAGACAGCAAGTTCAAAGCCGAAATTGGGCGTGGCAGTATTCACGGCCACGACCTGCGGCTGATGATTCCTATCACTTTTATGAACAACAGCGGCGACGCCATCGGTGCGGTTGCGCAGTTTTATAAGCTGGACGTAGCCGAGCTATTAATTGCTCATGACGAAGTGGCGTTTGCCCCCGGCGTGGTAAAGCTGAAAAATGGTGGTGGTGAAAACGGTCATAACGGCCTCAGGAGCGTGCGCGCACGACTGGCAAACCAAGACGGCTACAACCGACTACGCATTGGTGTTGGGCACCCCGGCAACAAGAGTCAGGTTAACCACTATCTAACCCAGCAGACGCCCCCTCAAGAAGAGCGCGATACAGTGGCAGCGGCAGGGCGTCTATCGCAAACTGTATTGGGCGCGATGCTGGCGGGGGAATGGCAGATCGCTATGACAGCCCTGCACACATCCGAAAAAGCGCCGGTAGACAAAGCACCAGTAGACAAAGCACCAGCTTCCCCTGCTAATGACGAGGCCGCAGCTGGGCAGACACAAGCAAACGATTCCTCGGGAGAACAAGATGGGATTTAACTGCGGCATCGTTGGCTTACCCAATGTCGGCAAGTCGACGCTATTTAATGCGCTAACCCAAGCTGGTATCGACGCGGAGAACTTTCCGTTTTGCACCATCGACCCCAATACTGGCATCGTACCCGTGCCTGACCCACGCTTGAATCAGCTTAGAGATATTGTCATTCCGCAGAAGGTTATTCCCGCAACCATGGAGTTTGTCGACATCGCCGGCTTAGTCGCCGGCGCCTCAAAGGGTGAGGGTTTGGGGAATCAATTTTTAGCGCATATCCGAGAAACACAGGCGATAGCCCACGTCGTGCGCTGCTTCGAAGACGACAACGTCATCCACGTGGCGAACAGGGTGTCGCCAGCCGACGATATTGAAATCATCAACACCGAGCTGGCGCTGGCCGACTTAGAGTCCCTGCAAAAGGGTATGGACCGCCTTAGCCGCGTGGCCAATGCCGGTGACAAAGACGCCAAGGCCAAGGTCGCCCTGCTGCAGCGCGTAGCCGAGGCCCTTGAGGAAGGCAACCCCGTGCGCTCTATCGACTTCAGTATTGAAGAAAAACGCGCCCTACACGAATTTCACTTTATTACCGGCAAGCCTGTTCTGTACATCGCCAACGTAGCGGAAGACGGACTAGAAAATAATCCTTTAGTCGACGTGGTTGCTGACATCGCCACAGCAGAAGGTGCCGAGCTGGTCGTCGTGAGCAACAAGATTGAGTCGGAACTAGCGGAACTCGACGATGCAGAACGCACAGAATTTTTGCAGGAGCTGAATTTGTCCGAGCCGGGGCTGCATCGAGTCATTCGCGCCGGTTACAAGCTGTTGGGTTTACAGCAGTATTTTACCGCCGGGCCAAAAGAGGTGCGTTCGTGGACGATTCCAGTAGGCGCCAAGGCACCCCAAGCCGCCGGGGTTATCCACACAGACTTTGAGAAAGGCTTTATTCGCGCCGAAGTCATCGGGTTCGACGATTACGTATCCTTGGGCGGCGAATCAGGCGCCAAGGACGCTGGGCGCTGGCGCCTCGAAGGCAAGGAATACGAAGTAAAAGACGGCGACGTCGTACACTTTCGTTTTAACGTCTAACAGCCGAGTAAAAACTCGGCAAAATCAATAGTAATTAGCGACAAAAAAGGCGCCTCGAAGGCGCCTTTTCTTTGGCGGACAATCACGCTGTCCGCGCTCTCTTCGCTCTTCCCATATTGGGGACCGCTAGCTGTTGGCTTTGCGTTCCTTCACTTCCTGAATCACTTGGTCCGCTACATTGCTGGGGCAAGGTGCATAGTGTGAGAACTCCATAGAGAACTGGCCACGGCCAGAAGTCATAGTCCGCAGATCGCCGATGTATCCAAACATCTCAGCCAGCGCAACGTCGGCCTTAACGCGCACACCGGTTAGACCAGCTTCTTGGGACTTAATCATGCCGCGGCGGCGGTTCAAGTCGCCGATAACGTCACCCACGTGATCGTCTGGCGTGAACACATCGACCTTCATCACAGGCTCTAGCAACTGTGGCTTCGCCTTTGGCACCGATTGTCGATAGGCAGCCTTGGCCGCAAGCTCGTAGGCGATAGCCGAGGAGTCAACCGCGTGGAAGCCACCGTCCGTGAGCGTGACCTTAACGTCTAGCAGCGGGAAGCCGGCTAAGGTGCCTTCGTCCATGCTTACACCAAAGGCTTTCTCTACTGCCGGCCAGAATTCCCGTGGCACATTACCGCCGGTTACTTTGGACTCAAACTCGTACCCGCTGCCAACCTCGCCAGGTTCGATAGTGTAGTCGATCTTAGCGAACTGGCCTGATCCACCAGTTTGCTTCTTGTGCGTATAGGTATCTTCAATAAGCTGGGTAATGGTTTCACGATAGGCTACCTGAGGCTTGCCTACATCAACATCAATACCGTGAGTACGCTTGAGGATGTCGACCTTAATGTCTAGGTGCAGTTCGCCCATGCCCTTCATGATGGTCTCACCAGACTCTTCGTCGGTTTCAACATAGAAAGACGGGTCTTCCTGAATCATCTTAGACAGCGCAATACCCATTTTCTCGGCACCCGCTTTGTCGCGGGGTGAGATAGCGACGGAAATAACCGGATCTGGGAACACCATGGGCTCCAGAGTAGCTGGCTTGTTTTGGTCGCAAAGGGTATGACCGGTTTGGGTATTTTTCATGCCCAGCAGCGCGACAATGTCGCCTGCTTGCGCGACGTCCAGTTCCTCACGCGAGTCAGCGTGCATTTCAACAATGCGGCCAATACGCTCGGTCTTGCCGGTATAAGTATTAAGTACCGTATCGCCCTTGTTCAGGGTGCCAGAGTAAATGCGCGTAAAGGTCAGCGCACCGTAACGGTCGTCCATAATTTTGAATGCAAGCGCGCGCAACGGGCCACTTGGGTCTACAGTTGCTACTTCGCCGGTTTCGTTGCCTTCTAGGTCAACCTCTGGCTGTGGGTCAACCTCGGTTGGGTTGGGCAAGAAGTCGACCACTGCGTTGAGCACATTTTGCACACCCTTGTTCTTAAAGGCAGAGCCACAAAAAGTGGGGAAGAAATCGAGCGCAATGGTGCCCCTGCGAATGCAGCGCTTGAGGTCGTCTATCGAAGGCTCGTTACCCTCTAAGTAGGCCTCCATCAGATCGTCGTCTTGCTCAAGAGCAGTTTCGACCATCTTCTCGCGATACTCGGCTGCGCGCTCCTGCATATCTGCGGACACGTCTGAAATGGTATAGGAGTCAGGGTTGCTGGAATCATCCCAAACCCAAGACTGCATGGTCAGTAAGTCGACCACGCCAACAAAGTCATCTTCTTCGCCAATAGGCAGAGTCATAACCAAGGGGTTTGCGCCTAGAACTTTTTCAACCTGCTCAACCACGCGGTAAAAGTCCGCGCCCAGACGGTCAAGCTTGTTCACAAAGATCAAGCGTGCCACTTCAGATTCGTTTGCGTAGCGCCAGTTGGTCTCACTCTGCGGCTCAACACCGCCAGACCCACAGAAAACACCCACACCGCCGTCCAGTACCTTTAATGACCGGTAAACCTCGATGGTAAAGTCAACGTGTCCGGGGGTGTCAATAATGTTGAGGCGATGATCGTCCCAGGTGCAGCTGGTCGCTGCAGACTGAATGGTGATACCACGCTCTTGCTCCTGCTCCATGAAATCTGTGGTGGCAGCGCCGTCGTGTACCTCACCAATTTTATGGATTTTACCTGTCAGCTTGAGGATACGTTCCGTAGTCGTGGTCTTGCCCGCGTCAACGTGGGCGAAGATGCCGATATTGCGATAGCGTGTCAGGTCTTTCATCAGTTTTCTCTATCTAAGGTGGTAGCCCACGATTGTTGCAAAAAGTCAATGGAGTTTGTGTGTAACCCATTGAAATATAAGGAAAAAATTATAAGGCCAGAAATACGATGGCGAAGGATACCATCGAATATCGCAAACCTCACGCAAATTGTGCTGGCACGAACTGTACCTACAGCGCCGCGTGCGGTAGCCGTTTTTACCGCATGTGGTTACAGGTCAATGTCTGCATACACCGGCGCGTGATCTGAGGCCGTTAGTTCCTCAATTTTGCGTCGGTAGTCACGGTCGATGACCACTTCCTCGGTGAGTTCCAACAAACCCGAGGTGGCGAGAATAAAGTCGATACGCAAACCGTGTTTGCGGTGAAAGGCGCCGCCACGGTAGTCCCACCAAGAAAACTCTTGTGCTGCTGGGTATTTGTGTCGGAACAGATCAGTCAGGCCAGTATCCATTAGCGCCTGCAAACGACCGCGTTCTTCCTTGGTATAGAAAATAGAACCTTCGCCAGCCTCGCCACGCCAGCCATCAATAGGCTGCGGCACAATGTTAAAATCGCCACAGATAATTCGATGCAGCGGCTTATCGCCAGCCGTCTGCCATTGGGCAGTGAGGTCGTCATACCAGCCAAGCTTACCGTTGAAGTCAGCATGTTCAAGGTTCTTACCGTTCGGGCAGTACACTGTGGTGAACGCCAGCTTGTCGGCAATGTTTGCGGTAATCAGCCGCGAACCAAAGGCGTCTTGGTTATCCACCCCGGTGCGCAGCAGGGTTGCCGGTTCCTTGGTGAGAATGGCCACACCATTCCAACTCTTTTGGCCGTGCACCAAGGCCTCGTAGCCAAGCTCCTTGAAATGATCGTGAGGGAACAGCTCGTCAGGAGTTTTCAGTTCTTGCAAACCCACCACGTCAGGCTGGCGGTCTTCGAGCCAGCGCGTGATGTATTCAAGTCGAGCACGCAGTCCGTTGACATTCCATGTGGCAATGCGCATAGCCAATTCCCCGTGAGCAAAACCGCATCATAGCGTGGGCTGCGGCAAACGCCACGAAGGATCTGCAAAACCTCTTTAGCGCGCAGAGTTAGCGCAAAGAAACGATCGCGCCTACAGAGCCGGTGATACCCGGAGCACGGTAGCCCAGCACCTGCTCGTACTCTTTATCCATCAAGTTGTGGCCACGCAAGAACACTGTGGCGGCGTCGCTTAGCGCAAAGCTCATACCCACATTCACCAAACTAACCGCTTTGATCTCAGCCCGCGTGGCCGGTGTGGCATAGATGAACTCAGTGTCCTGCATGCGGCCGTTATAAACCCATGCCAGGCTCGCCTTGCCGCGCCCACCTGCGAGCGCCAAATGCGCGTTTACTGCCCCGCTCTGACCCGGCCGCCGAACCTCGCGCTGGCCGTTAGCGTCGGTGCTGTAGAGCCAAGTGAAGTGAGCGCTTACGCTCAACTGCTGGCTAACATCGGCGTCGGCGCTTAGCTCCCAACCCGCACGCTTGCTCGCACCGACAAGGTTTTCGGGCCGAGACAAATAGTTTGGAGCCGGGCCAAAGGCGGTAATAATTTCATCGTGCAGGCGCGAGCGAAAGTAGGTCAGGTCCCAGCGATAGCGATAGTCCACATGACTGCCGCCCATGCCCACATCCCAGCCTTTCGAGTACTCGGGTTTTAGCCCCGGATTACCCGCGAAGCTGTCGGGTATGAACCCGAACAATTCAAAAAACGTCGGGTTAGCCGACCCTTCGCCCCAGCTACCGTGCAAGCGCAGCCGGCGCGGCAGTGCTTGGGTTGCGGTAACCCGCCAAGTGGTTAAGTTTGCAAAGCGCTCATTGTTGTCATGCCGCGCACTAATCGACAGCGACCGAGTGGCGCCTTTAACTAAGTACTCGGCGAACTGGCTGTGTTGCCTATCACTGGCTTGGTGATTCGCACCGGCCAGTGTGGCACTAAAGTTGCGGAAGCGGCGCTGCTCGTATTGCAGTCCAAGCGCTAGCGCATGAGTAAGGTGCCCGCTAGAAAAGTTCCGAGCGCTGCTCCAATCGACCTTGTTTAGCAAGCCCTGAAGCCCAGAGTTGTAGAGACCATCCTTGCGAAACCGCGTCTGGCTAGCGTTTTGGCTGAGCCTTAAGTTGTGCTCCCAAGCTCCGGTTTTCGCCCCTGCGTGCAGGGCCACCAAGCGTTGTCGTGCGGTGTTGTTTTCGTCGCCGTCGATAACAAGGCCTTGAGTCGGCCCGGCTGGAAACGCAAAGTCTTGGGGGTCGCCGTCGCTACTGCTGTGAGTTTGCCGAACAGAAATACTCAGTTCGCCACCCTGTTCCCAATACAGCGAGGAATCAGTGCTCCAACTGCGGTTGCGATATCCATCGCTTTCAGAGCCGAAGGGCGACGTATTGCTACCGTTGGTTAAAGCGCGAGTCACACTAAAGCGGTTATCCCACTGCGCAGCACCCACAGGTTGCTGCATTTGCGCGCGCAGTTGGCCCAAATGAAAGCCATGGCTGCCAGTTTCCACACCAAGGTCGAGGGACGGCTCAGTGGCTTGCGCAGCTCCAGTCCTCGGCCGGGTGTAAATGGCAATAACTCCACCAATCGCCTCTGCCCCATAACGGGCACTTTGCGGCCCACGCAGCAGCTCTATGCGCGCAATAGAAGTGCCTGCCAGCTGGGCTAAGTTAAACGCAGCACCGTTGGCCGGATCATTGGCTTCGATACCATCAATAAGCACCAAGGTATGGTTGCTCTCAGAGCCACGCAGGCGAATCTCGGTTAAACCACCAAAACCACCTGTTTGCGAAACATTCAAACTTGGCAGGTTGCGAAAAAGAGCGCTTGGGTCGAAGTGAATACGCTCGGCAAACGCCTCAGTATCGAGTACCGAAAACGCGCTACCCACCAAGTAGCTAGGAGTGGGCAAATGATTGGCCACCACAACCATTTCTTCTATCGCAGTTTTGGCGACTGCTTGAGGGGTAAGGCAGAGCGCGCTGCAGAGTGTCATCGCTAGTGCCGCGCGCTGGCGCAACCTAGAGCAGGTAGATAGGCGGATTTGATAAGACATGCTGATCCTCAAAAGATGGACGCGCATGTTGAAACAGCCGACACAAAAGGTCGAACAAAAGCCGACGCTTTATCTTCAAGTTCGGCATGAATCTTTTTGTGCCAAGCGGCGTTAAACTCGCTTGAGCAATAACGCCTTGTTTCGATCCTTGGAACGTTGAATCTTGATTATTCGTAGCGCTCTGCTGCACCACAAAGAGAGCGGTCGCTGGCTATCTTTTCGAGAGCCGCTAGCGGTTCTAAGCGCCCACAATGCGCAGGAGGTACGCGCCACCCTGAGGGAGGTCGAAGCAAGGGTTGAGTCTGAGGGTCTCACCGCAGTGGGCTTTGTTACCTACGAGGCCGCCTCTGGCTTTGATACCACCCTTCCTGCTCACGATGCTGGCGCAATGCCACTGCTGTGTTTCGGGTTATTTCGGCACGCCACAGAGGTAGCCGCGCCAACCGCGCTAGCCCAAGGTGCCGGGCAGTTGTGGCGGTTTACCCAAGGCGCCGCCGACTATCGCGGGGCTATTGCCGAAATTCGTGAGCTCATTGCCGCTGGCAGCGTTTATCAAATCAATCACACCACGCGGCTGCAGGGCATTGTATCTGACGCCGCCAGCCTCTTTGCAGAAGTGGCCGCAGGTGCGCCCCATGCCGCCTATATTGAGGGTGACAGCCACACCATTATCTCAGCTTCGCCGGAGTGCTTTTTCTCCCTGAACGGCGATGTCATTTACTCACAGCCCATGAAGGGCACCGTGGCGCGTGAAGCGGACCCGCAAGCAGATCACGCCAAGCGCGACTGGCTTGCTGCGTCGCGCAAAAACCAAGCTGAAAACCTGATGATTACCGACATGGTGCGTAACGACTTGGGACGCATTGCGCAGCCGGGGTCGGTAGCGGTCAGCGAACTGTTTGCCCTTGAGCAATACCCCACCGTTTGGCAAATGACCTCGCGCATAGAGGCGCGTACTGAGGCCAGCATCACCGAGATTTTTCAGCAACTGTTCCCGGCGGCATCTATTACCGGCGCGCCGAAGCGCGCCGCCATGCAGCAGATTGTTAGCCTCGAAACATCGCCCAGGGAGATTTATACCGGGGCCATAGGCTTCATCGCCCCCCAGCGCCAAGCGCATTTCAATATCGCGATTCGCACGGCGTGGGTCGACAACGCTACCCAAGTGGCGCGTTATGGTGCCGGTGGTGGTGTGGTGTGGGACTCGCAGCCCGAGGAAGAACACGGCGAGTTGGTTAGTAAGACGCAAATCCTTCGGCAAGTTAGTCCATGGGAAGACTTTGCACTGTTTGAAACCATGGCCTGGTCTAGCCACACAGGCCCTGCGCATTTGGCCGAGCATCTGCAGCGCATGGCGCGCAGTGCGGCTTACTTCGGCATCGACTTCAGCCACAGCGCAGCGCTGGCGGCCATAAGCTCCGCGGCTGAACAACACACACAGACGGCCAGCGAGGCAACCTATCGGTTGCGTTTGGTATTGGATGGCTCTGGGGAATTTTCAGCCCAGTTAGAAGATGCGCCGTTAACATCAGCCGATGTGCAAAAGGTAGCCCTAGTGCCGTGGCAGGTGTACTCAAAAGATCCGGCGCTGGCCCATAAAACCACTCAGCGACACGTTTACGCGCAAGCACGCGCAGCCGTGGTCGTGGCGCACGGGCAGGCCACTGAACCGCTGCTGGTTAATGAACGTGGCGAGGTCACGGAAACCGATATTGCCAATGTGGTGTTCTCCCTAGCAGGCCGGCTATATACGCCGCCCTGTTCGTCGGGCTTGCTGCCGGGCATCCTGCGTGAGGTACTGCTGCAGGCGGGCGAGTTGCAAGAGCGTGTGCTGCTGGTGGAACACTTGGCCGAAGTTGAAGCCCTTTACCTCATCAACGACCTGCGCGGTTGGCGCACTGCCCAGCTTACTAATTTGCAGCCCACGAGCTAGCGCGCAACCAGTAACGGTTACGAGCGATAGAGGTAGTCTCGGGTGATGGGCAACTGAGCCGGTTCGCCCTTGACCAACTGCCAGTGATGTACAGCCAAGTGGCCGACCTCAAAAGCGGTTTGGCAAATCAACAAGTAAAACTCCCACAGACGACAGAAGCTCTCACCGTACTCCTGGGCAAACGCCGAGCGCTGGGCGTTAAAACGGCTATGCCATTCAGCGAGCGTAAGCGCGTAGTGGCTGCGCCAACATTCCAAATCGGCCACGACTAGGCCGGTTGCTTCGATAGCGGGAATCACCTGCCCGGCGGAAGGAATGTGTCCGCCGGGAAAAATGTTCTGCCGAATCCATGGGTTGACCACGCCAGCGCGGCGCTGATTGGCGATGTTGTGAATCAACGCAATGCCCTCGTCGCCCAATGCCTGATCAACACAGGCAAAAAACTTTTGGTAGGCGGCCTTGCCCACATGCTCGAACATGCCCACGGAAACCACTCGGTCGTATGAATTATTATTCAGCCGGTAGTCCTGTAGCTGAAAATCTACCTTGTCTGCCAAACCGCGCTCGAAGGCTCGGTACTTGGCAACTCGCAGTTGCTCTACAGACAAGGTTAAGCCGGTCACATGAACCTGATGATGCTCTGCCAGATGCAGCGCCAAACTGCCCCAGCCGCAGCCAATATCCAATACGCGCTGGCCGGGCTGTAGCCGCAGCTTGCGCGCAATATGCTCGCATTTGGCATGCTGGGCCGACTCCAAATCGGTGGCAGGGTCCTCAAAATAAGCGCAGGAGTAGTGCATATCGCGGTCAAGGCAGGCGCGAAACAGCGTCTCATCCTGATCGTAGTGATGGGCAACATTGCGGCGGCTGGCAACAACCGAATTCCATGAATTTAGAAACGCCTGCACCGACTGGGTTAGCAAAGACCAATTACCGCGCGTCTGCGACTGTTCAAAGTTCAGACGCAGCAGACGCAGTACCGCATAAAGATCACTGCCCTGAGCAGGACGCCAGCGACCTTCTACATAGGTTTGCCCAAAGTTCATTGGCGGATTGCGAAGAATATCGCCAAAGCACCTTGGGTCCAAGAATTCCACCGCGACACTCGGCTGGCCCTGCCCAAATTGACGCTGTTCGCCATTTGCTGCAATAACCGTGAGCTGTCCTTTGCGAATCAGTTTGCCCAAAATCGACCAGCGCATACCCCCTCCAAAAAAAAGATGTATAGGTAAAACGGCAGTGAATTGAATTTGCCCATTCAGGGGCAATAGGTTTCAGACCGGCGGTAGTTTAGGCCGTCTTAGCCGATCTATTTTTGCGAGTGGACCTGGAAAGGCGGCAAGACGATTGACAAGCGAGGAGACGGTAAGGACAATTTGCGTCCCTCGAGATTCCTCGAATCCGTGGCTACGTAGCTCAGCTGGTTAGAGCACAGCATTCATAATGCTGGGGTCGGTGGTTCAAGTCCACCCGTAGCTACCATCTATATCAATGACTTAGCGCAATCCTCCTTGTTGCTCGTTA
>PCCE01000068.1 GCA_002731575.1 Gammaproteobacteria bacterium
ACGCAGAAACTGCCAAACAGCACCTATACGGTCACGACAACTCAGTCGCACAAAGCAAAGGAGTGCGAATAGGGGTCGAGGGCGTCCGATTCACAAGCAGGAGATGCCGATGTGGGCGATTGTTCCCATCAAGACGCTCGAGCGCGCGAAACAACGACTGGCCAACGTCTTAAATGAAGAGGAACGACGATCGCTGATGCTGGCAATGGCACGCGACGTACTGACCTGTTTGTCCAAAGCCAAGCACCTAGACGGCATTTTAATAGTCTCGCGCACTGCCGAGGCCGATGTGCTTGCGTCTGCTTTTTCCACCGAACGCTTTGCCGAAAGCCCCGATGCTAATCTTGCCGATGCGCTGACCCAAGCCGCCGATTATCTGATAGAGCACTTCAATGCGCGCGGTATATTCATCGTGCCAGCCGACGTGCCGGGGGTGACCACCGACCAGGTTGACGCGCTGATTCAGGACAATGTCTCGGTAACTCTGCTGCCAGATGTCGAACATGTTGGCACCAATGGCATGATTTGCAGCCCGCCCAATGCCATACCTTTTATTTTTGATGGCAAGAGCTTTAAACCCCATGCGGATGCCGCCTTTGCCAACCACATCACACCGCGCATCATGCCGGGCAGCTGTTTTGCTCTGGATATCGACACGCCCAGTGACTTACAAACCTTGCTCGCCGAACAGCCACGCAGCCAAACCGCCGCTTACCTAATGCGCTCGGGCATTGCAGGACGCCTTGCCGAGCAGCAAGCACAGCCGGAGCGCCACTCATGAATGATGTTTTACAAAGTGTGTTGGGCGGTCATCGCCTCAGCGACGACGATGCGCTGGCAATGGCCGAATTTGCCGACACTCGGGCGCTGGCTGATGTGGCCTCGGTGCTACGCGACCAAGGGTTCCGCAACACGGTAACCTACTCACGCAAGGTCTTTATTCCGCTCACACACCTGTGCAGAGATGTCTGTCATTACTGCACCTTTGCGCAGGTGCCGCGCAAGGTGATGGCCCCCTACATGAGCATCGACGAGGTGCTTGAGGTGGCGCGCAACGGCGCTGCCATGGGCTGCAAAGAGGCTCTGTTTACCCTCGGCGAGAAACCCGAGCTGCGCTACAAGGCTGCGCGGGAAGCACTGGCCGAAATGGGCTACGAGTCCACTACCGACTATCTTTTTGCTGCCGCCAAGGCAGTGTTTGAAGAAACCGGCATGCTGCCGCACTTGAACCCGGGCAATTTAGAGCCTGAAGAACTGGCGCGGTTAAAAACCGTATCGCCCTCCATGGGCATCATGCTGGAATCGGCCTCGGAGCGTTTGTGCGAAAAAGGCATGCCCCACTACGGCTCGCCGGACAAAACCCCTGCGGTGCGTCTGCAAACCTTGGCCAATGCTGGTATTGCCGCCGTGCCCTTCACCACCGGCATTCTAATCGGCATTGGTGAAACCCGACTGGAGCGTATCGAGAGCCTGCTGGCCATTCGCGCCATTCACGAGCAGTACGGCCATGTGCAAGAAATTATCGTGCAGAACTTCCGCGCCAAGCCGGAAACTAAAATGGTTAATGCGCCGGAACCGGATCTCAACGAGTTGCTTTGGACCATTGCGGTGGCGCGACTGATCTTTGGCCCCAACATGAGCGTGCAGGCGCCACCAAATCTTAGCCCGGGTGTACTGCCGCAGATTGTGCATGCGGGCATCAACGACTGGGGCGGTGTGTCGCCAGTAACCCCAGACTTCGTGAATCCGGAAGCACCTTGGCCGCATCTGGATGACCTCGCGCGGGAAACCGCCTCCGCAGGCAAGTTTTTGACCGAGCGTCTAACAATGTACCCAGACTACGCGGTAGACCTAGACCGCTGGGCGCACCCAGATCTGCACGTGCGGGTGCTGGAGATGATTGACGCCGAGGGGTTCCCGCGTATCGACGATTGGTGCCCAGGCGACGTAGAGATTGCGCCGCCCTCGGATGTGATGAACGCCATTGTTAATACTCCCAAGCATATTAGCGCCGACATCAGCGCGATCTTGGCCAAGGCCAGCGCAAGCGAAGCGCTGAGTGAAGGCGAGATCGTCCGGCTCTTCCAAAGTCGCGGAGACGACTTTAGTGCGGTAGTGCAGCAAGCCGACGCACTGCGCGCCAACACCAGCGGCAACAGCGTCAGCTTCGTGGTGAACCGCAACATCAACTACACCAACATTTGCTACTTCAAGTGCCAGTTCTGCGCATTCTCCAAGGGCAAGCTGTCAGAGAACCTCCGCGGCCGCCCCTACGACTTATCCGATGAAGAGATCGCTCGGCGCACCGATGAGGCTTGGCAACGCGGCGCCACAGAAGTGTGCATGCAAGGCGGAATTCATCCCGAATATACCGGCGAGACCTACATCAACATCGTGCGCACGGTGAAGGCCGCCCAGCCGAACATGCATGTGCATGCGTTCTCACCCTTAGAGGTATGGCAGGGCGCAGCAACCTTGGGCATTGAGGTCGGTGACTATCTACAGCAGCTCAAAGACGTTGGCCTGAACACCCTTCCCGGGACGGCGGCAGAGATTTTGGACGACGAAGTGCGTGAGATTATCTGCGCTGACAAGATCAACACCGAGCAGTGGCTACAGGTTATGGAGGCCGCCCACGCCATTGGCTTTAAAACCACGGCCACCATCATGTATGGCCATGTGGAGAAGCTCGAACACTGGGCGCGCCATATTATGCGCGTGCGCGCCCTGCAGGAACGCACCGGCGGCTTCACAGAGTTCGTACCCCTACCCTTCGTGCATATGGAAGCGCCCATGTACCTGAAGGGCAAGGCACGCAAAGGACCAACGTTCCGTGAAGCCATTTTGATGCACTCGGTAGCGCGGCTGGCCCTGCACGGGCAAATTGCCAACATTCAAACCAGTTGGGTGAAGATGGGCCACGAAGGTGTAAAGGCCTGTTTAAACGCGGGCTGCAATGACTTGGGCGGTACGCTGATGAACGAATCCATCAGCCGTGCAGCAGGCACCCAGCACGGCCAAGAAACCAACCCGCGCCAGATGGCGAACCTCATTCGACGCCTGAACCGCGACCCGCAGCAGCGCTCTACTGCCTACGGCAAGGTCAGCGACGAACGTATCAAAGCAGGACAGGCCCAAGGCGAACTGCTGGAAATCATCAACACCCCGGCGGAAAAGTACGAGCGCAAAACACCGTCAGCGCAGTTGATTCGTAATCCAGCGCCTCGGCAAGGAAAGAGTGTCGACGGAGCAGGTCGGTAGCGATAACAGATGATTGCAGACAATTTTGCTGCAGCCCTTGCGGCAATAGATTACCCCGCCCTCTCTGCAATCGTCGACTAACGCGTTTTGCAGAGTCCGAATCCCATGAAGGTAAACGTAATTGGCACCAGTGGGAGCGGTAAATCGACATTCTCGAAGGCACTGGCCTGTGCGCTAAACATCCCCTACGTGGAAATGGATCGGCTGCACTGGGAGCCGAATTGGACTGAATCCAGCGACGATGAGTTTTTCTCCACACTTGAGCAGGCGCTGTGTGGCGGCTCTTGGGTGCTGCATGGCAACTACACTCGAACCACTCACATCAAGTGGCGCCGAGTTGATCGAGTGATTTGGCTGGATTATTCCTTTGCGAGAACCCTCTACCAAGCCTGCAAACGGGCGCTGAGTCGTGCCATAACACAACGCGAGTTATGGCCTGGCACCGGCAACAAAGAAAACTTTGGCCGCCTGTTCTCAAAAGACTCGATGATTCTTTGGACCTTCCAGCACTATTCACCCAACAAGGAAAAGTTTGCTGAATTGATGCGCAATACAGACTACGCAGAGATCGAATTTATTCGCCTGTGCTCGCCCCAAGAAGCATCAACATTCATCAAAACCGTGCAACAAACATCGAGCAACGCCTAACCGTGGCTATCAGACCTCAGTATCATTTTCGTCGCACCGACACTGGCCTCGATGCGTTTAACGTCAGCGCTTTCATTCGCCTGAGCCGCTAGCTACCGACGATTTCAGTCGACCCGCGTAGCATTGCAGAGCTGGATGTAAACCACCGTTACATGGAGCCATCACAACAACCCACGCCGCGCAGCATGTTGCAGCATATGCAGCTAATCGAAGAGTGCGACTTGTCGTACCCGATCATTCTCGACTCTGCTGGCCGAGTCATGGGCGGCATGCACCGAATTTGCAGGGCAATTCGTGAAGGGCACACATCAATAGACGCGAAACAGTTTGTGCATGATTCAACGCCCGACTTCATCAACTGCGAGCCCGAAGACTTGCCTTACACCGACGCTTTGTTTGACCTTTAGTAAGAGATGCCATGAGTGCGTGAGCTATCTTCGTGACTAAATAGAACCGCAGGTGACAGGGCCAAAAAAGACTGCCCAGAAGCGAGAAGTCATTTGTTGCAAACGTAGTACCCATCACCGTTAATCGGCTATTGTTGGGCGACAACAGCGTGTTGCGGCGTGTACTCGTGAGGGAGAGAGAACTTATGACGAAAATCAAATACGACTTCGGTAGCGGCCGCTCGGACCCCGCTACTTTCCCAGTTGCAGCCCTGCAGGCGGCGGCAACCAAGGTTATAGAAGAACAGGCGGAAGCATTGACCCAGTATCCGGGGGATTTGGGCCATGCGGGTATGCGCACAGCCATGGCCCAACGGGAACTGGACCGTGAAGGCATCAGTATTGATCCTAATCACTTACTGCTAACCAATGGCTCTATGCAGGGGGTGACCCTCACCGCCGAGGCGCTGCAGGAAAACCACGGCGACACGGTACTAGTGGAAGAGTATTGCTATCCGGGCACGCTCAGCGCCTACCGCTCGCTCAAGTACGACATGGTGGGCATTCCCTTAGATGAGGGCGGCATGTGTCCAGATGCGGTGGAGCGCGAGCTAGACCGGCTGAACAAAGAAAACCGTCTGCCTAAGTTTATTTACACCATTTCTACGTATCAAAACCCCACCGGGTTCGTGATGCCAAGAGCGCGCCGCCTACAAATTATTGAAATGGCCAAGCATTACGGTGTGCCGATTGTCGAAGACAACTGCTACGCCGATGTGCACTACGATGGTCCTCTGGAGCCTGCGTTTTACGCCCTTGATGACGATCCAAACCAAATCTACCTGTGCTCGCTGTCAAAAATTTTGGCGCCGGGCTTACGCCTTGGCTACATTTATGCGCGGCCACCCATGCTGGAAAAAATTATGGGCCGCCGGCACGACGCGGGCAGTAATTATCTGGCGGCGGCCATTGCTGCCGAGTTCTACCAAGGCGGTATTCAAAAGCACGCCAAGGCCACCAACCCGGTGCTTAAAGAAAAACGCGACCTAACCCTGCAGGGCTTGGAAGCCGAACTGGGCGACATTTGTGTGTGGTCAGAGCCGGTTGGCGGCTTGTTTATTTGGGTTCGATTGCCCGACGACGTTGATACCAAGGCGCTGCGACCCATGGCACTGGAACAGGGGGTAAATTTTTTACCCGGCCAAAGCTTTCACTACCAACGCAAACATGTACCCTATCTGCGGTTGGCATTCGGCCATTTGACGTTAGAGCAAATCAGCGTCGGGCTACCGATTTTAGCGCGCTGCATTAAAAGCTGCCGTGGTAGCAACGAGGCCCGCGGATTTGATAGTTTGTTTGGCGAGACGTTCAAATAAACGCGGCAAATATAAAGCCACCGACGAAGAACTAAGTGCAAGAAATAAAGAGTAAGAGCAGACATAAATCTGCCAGCAGTAAAGGAAGCAGCGATGACAACTATGCTCACATCTGGGGATCAGTTCCCGGATATCACCCTGAACGGTGCCAATGGATCGCAGATTCAGCTGCCTTCAGACCTGACAGCACCCTATACCATCGTGCTTTTTTACCGCGGCCACTGGTGACCCTATTGCCGCCGGCTGTTAGCCGGCTACGCAGAGCGCCGTGATGCGTTCGCAGCCGCAGGCGTCAGCATTATTGCTGGCTCCGTCGATACCCAAGAGCAAACCAGAGATGTGGCCGAACCACTGAATTTCCCTGTCGCCTTCGGCGTTACCCGGGAAGATGGCAACCGGCTTGGATCGTGGTGGGACGAGCGACGTGACTTTATTCAGCCCAGCGAATTTGTGCTGAACTCCGCGGGCAAGGTGATGTTCTCGACCTATAGCAGCTCGCCTGTGGGCCGCATGGACCCAGCGGAAACGCTAACCCTGATTGAATTTTTGAATAGTCAGCGGCGCTAACCCGGTCGCAGCGCTAAGTTCAGCACGGCTTTGTAGCCGGGCTGAATTTCCATCTGTTCACCGTAGCCTTTGTCGAGCAGCATGCGATGGGCTTCTACGAGCTTGTAGTGCGGGCAGTTCACTACCAAGTGATGCTCTAAATGGTAATGCACATTGTAGGGCGCGATGATGGCGCGCTCCCACCAACTGGCAAGGGTTGTGCGCGTGTTGCGCAGCCGGTCGTCGTTGTCGGGCACTACGGCATGCTCGCCGATGTTGCGCAGCCGCACCACAAAACGATTCCACGTGAATGCGGGCAAAATCCACAGCACAAAGTACATATACCATACCCCTGCTGCCGTGAATGCGGCCAGAAAACCTAAATTAATCAGTATATTAGGCCCAATACGCGGCCATGCGCGTTGCAGCCTTTGGGTGAGCGCAGCGCCCTTAAATGCGGCTTTGAAGATGCGCCCATATTGATCCCAACCGGTTTGCCCGCTGAGATCGCGGATCACTTTGCGCCGAAACGAGCTTTTCGTAATGGGGAATGGCTTAGACAGCGCCAGATCAGGATCGTCCTCCTGCTGCGTGTTGGCATGATGGACCACATGGTACTTGCGGTAATTGTCGATTTTTTCGTCGGTAAACGGTCGATTGAGCAACCACTCACAAACCCAGTCGTTGACTTTGCGGTTCTCGAACAGCGCGCCATGGGCGCCATCGTGGGTCAGCACAAACAAACCCAACTGGCGGGCGCCAATAATCATTATTCCCAGAGTAATAGTGAGCGGGTTCGGGAACATGGAAACCAGCACCCAAGTACCAATGATTACGGCCCAGCAGTGGACGATGGCAAAGGCACTGCGCCACGGGCTAATTTCTCGCAGGTAGCGGATTTCATCGGCACTAAAAAAATCTGTAGGCCGCTGCATCGTTTGCGCTGCCGTCTGTGGCACTGCTTGTGCTTTATTGTCCGTCATGACCTTATCTCTCGGGTGCGTCTAGGCGCGTCTGGATACGTCGTTTTTACACGAACTATAATAGCGCCTAGTCAAGATTATTGACCACACCCTCACTTCGCAGTTTTGCAATGTCATCTTCGCTGTATTCGATTTCCATGAGCAGGGTTTGAGTGTAGTCGCCGATCTGACAGGGGCCTTGCAAGGCGCGCTCACTGAGCGGCCATTGGGACATAGCGCCGTGGCGCAAACCCTGCCCGTGCTTGGGATGGGCATACCCGACCGCCAGTTCACTGCGAGCAAACTGCGGCTCGCGACTGCGCAGGCCCGTCATCGTGCCGTCGGCGCGCACTGCCCCTAGGCCCATGGCCAGCAAGCGCTCCTGCCACTGTTGTGCATCTGCGCTGAGCAGATTCTCAAAGCTGCCAATTTCTGCCATCAGTAGCGCTTGCTGTGCAGCATCGGGCACGCTGATCATAAGCCAGCCCTCACGACACGGATAAAGACGCTCGAAGGGCCCGGTACCGCGATATTCAGCATCCAGCGGCAAGCGCGCCGAGCCGCTGCCCGTGTCGGCAAAATCATCGAAATTGGCGTAGGCGTTAGCGCCAAACATATCTAACAACACCTCTTGGCCTTGGCCGGTTTGCACCGCACTGAGCAAAGCCATGGCCGCCGCGCTGGCCACCACAAAGGATGTATTGGGGTCTGGGTTCAGCTCATTGGCACGGAACAAGCGGCGGCTCACATCCCGCGTTTGCGCATAGCTGCCATGCGTTTGCGGCGGTTCGCCAAATTGATACAGCACCCCGCCTAGGGCGGCTCCGGGCACCGGATGGGTCGATGGCCTTATTTTGCCCGGGCCTTTAACGCCATAGCCGGTGGCCGATATATGCACCAAGCGCGGATTGCGTGACGCCAAGGTAGCGTAATCTAACCCCAGTCGCTCAGGCACGCCGGGCCGATAGTTGTGGATGAAAATATCCGCCTTGGCAATCAGGTCTTGGGCAATTTTTTGTCCGCTAGGGCTTTTCAGGTTCAGCGCCAAACTTTCTTTGTCGGTATTGCAGCGGTCGGCGCCTAAGCCGAAGAGCATGGCGCGGAAGGGGTCGCCGTCGAGGGGTTCGAGTTTGATCACCCTGGCGCCTAAGTCCGCCAACATGGAGGCGGCCAGCGGCGACGCGATAATTGCCGCTGCCTCTACCACTGTGACCCCGGCCAAGGGCAAGGTGCGGGTGCTGTCCGCTTGGGGCTGGCTTTGCTGGGCGAATTTTTTCGCTAACTGCAGCTCCGCCAAAGCGGTATCTCGGGGCGGTGCGGCCACCGTCGCCGGAGTGCGCTGGAAACAGCCCAACACACCAAGCTGACGAAAACCCTGGCTGTCGTCACTGTGGCCGTTGGCCACAATGTCTGGGTCTAAAAGCGCCTGCTGGGTCGTCTGATAAGGGTGGGATGCAACTCCGCCATCGGCCTGCAACAGGGTCATCCAGTCATCTAGCGTGCGCGTCGCCATATGCTCGCAAACCCGCTGGCGGAAAATTTCAACGGCCTCTGGATCCGGTGGATCTAAGCCAAACCTTGGATCCTGTAAAATGTCCTCGAGTCCGGCCGCGCGCAAAAAGTTCACCTGCAAATGGGGCAATAAATTACCCAACTGCATCCAGCGCCCGTCCGCACACTGCACGGGCTGAAAATTCAGTATGGGCATCACTTCATGGGGACTGACCTGTGGCAGTGGCGACTCCTGCAGTTGGCTGACGCCCAAACCGACCAAGTCGTAAGAGGTTAGCGCGCGCAGCATAGTCGCTTGCTGCGGCTGCCCTAGCTGGCCCTGTTGACGCGCTACTAACTGTGCCAGCACGCCAGCAAGAGTGGCTTGGGCCGCGCCGTGAGTACCTACCTGCAGCGCTGAGTACACTGGCCCCGGACGCGTGGCGACACCTTCAAACACCATCATGCGGCCGATGGCGGCGGCAACCAGACTCTCGGCAGGCAGGCCCCGATCACCGTCAGCGGCAAGTACCGAAAATGGATTATCGTCACCAAAAGCGCTGACCTCGGCGTACACGAGATCAGGTCTGCTGGCGCTAAGGCTCTGCCAATCTAGCCCAAGTTGAGCTAACCGGGTGCGGCTCAAATCGGTGATAAAAACATCGGCGCTGTCGAGAATATGCTGGCGAATGAACTCGGCATGCGGCTGGGCCTGCGCGCTAGCGACGCCCAAATCCACCTGCATGCGTTGCTTGCCGCGCTGCCACACGCGGTAGCTGGGCTGCTTACCCGCGTACTCGAACCAAGCCACATTGGCGCCAAAATCTGCCATGACCATGGCTGCCAAACCCGCTGCCGGACTTTGGCTAACCTCGACCACTGTAATATCTCTTAATACAGGCTCCACGAACACCTCCCCTGCGGTCTTCTTCGGCCCAAATTTAGCACAGACGGATAAATTGTCAGTTCGCAATCCGTCTTGCCGGCGCCACCTCCCCCAAAAGCGTTGCCGCAGGCTCGGCCAAAACGCAAGCGGCGCGTATAGACGCAAATCGTTATACTGCGCCACATGAGTATTACAGCACCAGCATCCTTCGACACCATTAGTTATCCCTTCGACGACCGGCCAGAGCGCGGCACCCTGCGCGAGGTGGCGCCGGGCGTATTTTGGCTCGCCATGCCTATGAGCGGATCCCTAGCCTTTATCAACTTGTATCTACTGGAAGATCAGGACGGCTGGTGGATTATCGATACTGGGCTTGCCAATAAAGAGACCAGCGAGGTCTGGCAGCAAGTCTTCGACAATGCCTTGGGCGGCAAACCCGTAGTTGGTGTCATTTGCACCCATATGCATCCAGACCATATTGGTCAAGCCAAGGACATAACCGACCGTTTTCGCTGCCCTTTGTATATGACCCAAGGCGAATACTTTCAAGCTCGGGCCTTCTCCAACGGCGGCGGCAATTCTCGCTCAGGCTGGATTGGCGAGCAGTTTTATACCCAAGCGGGTATGCCAACAGATTACCTTGAGCAACTGGCAAAAATGTGGGAGTCACGGTCTTCCGAGGGCATGAGCATGCCGACCATGGTGCAGGGCTATGAGCGGCTGCAGGATGGCCAAATTTTGCGCATCGGCGGCACCGATTGGCAAATTGTCGTGGGTGCAGGGCACTCGCCAGAGCATGCCTGTTTATACAGTGCGGCACTCAAGGTGCTGATATCTGGCGACCAAATTCTGCCGATTATCACTTCTAACGTCAGCGTTCATCCCACCGAGCCTAACGCCAACCCACTCAAGCAGTGGATGGAATCTCACGATCACTTCCTTGAAGTAATCCCCAGCGACACCTTTGTTTTACCCGCCCATAATTTACCGTTTTTTGGCGTGCGGCCGCGCTTGCGTGATTTGATCAATCATCACGAGGATCGCATGCTGGCCATCGAAGAAGCCTGTGTCGAACCGCAAATTGCCAAGGACCTGCTGCCGGTACTGTTTGCGCGCAAACTGGATTCCCGGCAGATGATGATGGCCTTGGGCGAGGCCATTGCCCACGTTCATTTGCTTATGCATCGCAACCGCCTGCAGCGCGAAGAAGCAGCCGATGGGGTCTTTCGCTTCCGTTCGGTCGACCCCTCGCTAACGCGCAGGGCACATCCTGATAACCACGAGGCACCGGATGAACAGCCAACCTATGTGTGACAATCCGCAAGACTGCTTGCCGCGTTGGTATGGCTGAACAGCCCAGCGACCTGCAGCGCAGAATCAGCGCTTTCTGCTATCGGGTGCTGTGTTGGGCGCGGGACCGCTTGCCGCCAGTGGTGCGCAGTTTTGTCGGCCTCCTGTTTATGGTGGGTGGCGTGTTCGGCTTCTTGCCGATACTCGGTTTTTGGATGTTTCCACTTGGCATGGCCCTCATCGCCCTCGACCTGCCACCAACACGCAGCTTGATCGAACGCTGGATGAAAAAACTCCAAGCAGATATGGACGCGCCGTAACAGAGAAGCCGACGAAAATTTGGGGACGGCTTCTTGAATCAGCAAGCTGCCGGTTGCCATTAACACTGTCCCTTGGCAGGCTCCCAAGCAACTAGGGGACAGCGTTTGGAGAAGATACCGTGAGCGAACTTGCTTTTGCGTCAGCCACAGAGCTGGCAGAAAAAATACAGCGCAAAGAAATTTCTGCAGTCGAGCTGCTAAATTTTTATTTGGATCGGGTCGACCGCTACGACGGCGACATTAACGCAGTAGTGGTGGACACCCGCGAGCAGGCCTTGGCGGATGCCGAACAGGCCGATGCAGACCTTGCCAGGGGTGTGGTTCAGGGGCCACTGCACGGCGTGCCGATGACGGTCAAGGAGTCTTTTCAACTGGCTGGCACGGCATCGACTTGGGGCAACCCAGCGCTGCGCGACAATGTCTTTACCGAAGACGCGGTGGCGGTACAAAAACTCAAGGCCGCTGGTGCCAATGTGTTCGGTAAAACCAACATTCCAATCGCCCTGGCAGATTTTCAGAGCTACAACGAGGTCTACGGCACCACCAACAACCCCTACGACCACAGCCGTGGGCCCGGTGGCTCCTCAGGTGGCTCTGCCGCCGCGCTGGCTGCAGGGTTAACCGGATTGGAAATTGGCTCGGATATCGGCGGCTCTATTCGTAATCCCGCCCACTTTTGCGGCGTATTCGGTCACAAGCCGACCCACGGTCTGCTGACCATGCGGGGGCACTCGACGCTACCCGATGTACGCGCCATGTCAGATATTTCGGTAATCGGTCCGCTGGCGCGCTCTGCCACCGACCTATACACCTCAACCCAACTACTCGCAGGCCCAGACGCTATTGCCGCGCGCGGCTATACGCTTAGCCTGCCGGAGTTGGGCAGTCGCAGCCTGCAGGATTTGCGCATCGGTATCTGGGGCAGTGAGGCCATCGCGCCGGTAACGAAAGAGGTCGAGGACCGTGTGAATTTGGTGGCCGACGCGCTGCGCGACGCCGGTGCCCAAATCGATAGCGAGCAAAGACCCGCATTCGATGTCGAGCACTCTCACGACGTTTACTTGACGCTACTGCATGCCACCATGGCTTCACGCCAACCCGATGCGGAATATGCATCCTTACTGGCCTATGTGAATGACCTCGACCCAGCAGACCAAAGCTATAAGGCGAAAGTTTTTCGCGCCAACGTGGCGTCCTTTAAGACTTGGGCGGCGGCGAACGAAGCGCGCCACAAGCTACGCTGGGCTTGGCACGAGTACTTCAGCCAGTTCGATGCGCTGATTATGCCGATCATGCCGACGCCGGCGTTTGAGCACGATCACCGGCCACTTAGCGAGCGCACGATATTGGTCGATAACGCTGAGCGGCATTACTTCGATCAGGTCTTTTATGCCGGTTTAACCGGCGTCACATTTTTACCTTCAACGGTGATTCCCACCGGCCTTAACCAAGACGGCCTGCCCATTGGGGTGCAAATTGTTGGTCCAGAATTCGGTGACCTTGTGACCATTGGTATAGCTCAAGAACTGGAACGCTTAGGCTTCGACTTCACTCCGCCCGCCGCATACTGCTAAGGGCATTAGAAGGCTTATGACCACGGCTCAGGCCCACCCCAACATCGCCCTAGTAAAATACTGGGGCAAGCAAGATAGCCCCGGAAATTTACCCGCGGCACAAAACCTGTCGATTACCTTGGCTGGCCTGACCACGACAACCCGAGTCAGTGAAGCAGATGACGACGGCATTTGGCTCAACGACAAGCCAACAGAAGATGCCAAAATTAGCCGCTGGCTGGCTAGGTTACGCGGCACATTTGATATTCCGCCGCTGCATATCACCAGCCATAACGACTTCCCCACCAGTGCCGGGTTGGCCTCTTCTGCGTCGGGCTTTGCGGCACTGATTACCGCCATTAACGCCCATTGCCAACTGGGTCTTAACGCGGAGATGTGTTCCGAATGGGCGCGCATGGGTTCAGCCAGCGCGGCAAGGTCACTGTTCGGTGGTTTCGTCGCCTTAGTGCCGCCGCTTTGGCAAGCTGTGCCTCTCGCCATGAGCGCCCACTGGCCCCTAGAGGTAGTGGTCGCCGTGACGAGCAACGAAGCCAAGACAGTTAGCTCAGGAGCAGGTATGGAACGCTCGCGCCTGACTTCGCCGTTTTACAAAACATGGTTGCGCGATGCTGCAACAGATTTTGCGCAAGCCTCCCAAGCCATTGCCGCCAAGGATTTCGGGGCTTTAGCCACAGTCGCAGAGTCTAGCTGCCTGAAAATGCACTCGGTTATGCTCACCAGCCAACCCTCCCTCAGTTACTGGACCCCGGCCAGCATCGCCTGCATGGACGGGGTGCGCAGTCTGCGTGAGGAGGGCCAGGACGTGTTCTTTACCGTGGATGCCGGGCCGCAGATTAAGGCGGTGTGTCTGCCCAGTAGCGCCGACGCCGTAGCTGCAGCGCTGGCGGCAACACCCGGCGTTCTACAAATCATTCGCAGCACGCTGGGGGAAGGAGCACGAGTGATCGGATGAGCACCGTTTCTGCGCCGGGAAAAGTCGTGCTTTGGGGCGAGTACGCTGTGCTAGTGGGCGCGCCTGCCGGCGTGCTTGCCTTAAACAGCGAGGCCCGGGTATCGCTTACCCCATCTGCTGACGCCAACTGGCACTTCTCAAGCGAAGGCTTACCAAGCACCCCGGCTAAAACAGCCGCTGAGGCCCTGCCTAACAGCCCACAAAGCACCTTTGTGGCTCTGACCTTAAATCATTGGGGCTACGAACAGCTGGCCGCCTGCGGTCCGCCACTACGTATTCATACCGACAGCGCAGCCTTTTATGCCAACGGGCAGAAGCTGGGGCTAGGTTCATCTGCGGCAGTGTGCACGGCAACCTACTACGCCCTGTGTGATTTGACCGATCGCCGCGCCACAGTGGAAGAAGCCTTGGCGCTGCATCGTCAGTGGCAGGGCGGCAAAGGCAGCGGCCTTGATGTTGCCACGGTATGGCAGGGCGGTTATGTGCACTTTCAAAATGGCCAAGCGCGTCGCGCTACCCTGCCCGACGGGCTGCATTGGCAGGTAATTTACAGCGGCACCAGTGCGAGCACCCGGGACCATATCGGCCACTTCGAGCAGTGGCGGCAGCAAGGCGATACCCCAGCGCTAACCGACTTGGCGACGCTCAGCCATGCACTGTGCGAAGACGGCCTGACGCTTACGCGCCTAAGCGACTACCACGAGGCGTTAATGGCCTTAGATCAAGCGGCAATTCTCAATATTTTCACCCAAGAGCATGCGAGGTTAGGTAAACTTGCCGCCGCTTCTGGGGTGCTCTACAAACCCTGTGGGGCCGGTGGTGGCGACATTGGAATCGCCTTCGCCGATGACCCAGAGGGTCTTGCCAACTTTCGACAACAGGCCGCAGCAGACGGTTTCTTACCACTAGATTTGGAGATGGCCACGCATGGCGTCGCATTCCAGCACAGACAATGACCCCTTTGGCACTAGCGCAACAAACCAGCAGGGTTCTTCGCGGATTCCCAACTTCTTTCGCATGCCAATTGCCGAGCGTATTAGCGCCCTGCAGCAACGGGGTCTCATCAGCAGCGAAGATGTGCAGCTGCTGAGCAGTGGCGACCATCAGGTGCAGCTCAACGTCGCCGACAAAATGATTGAAAATGTGGTTGGCGTATTTGGCCTGCCCATGGGCGTAGCGCTGAACTTTTTGATCAACAACCGCGACTATGTCGTGCCACTGGTGGTCGAAGAACCTTCCATTGTTGCCGGGCTTTCCGGGGCTGCGCGTTTGGCGCGCTTGGGCGGCGGCTTCAGTGTAGAGCCAGTAGACCCGATACTGATTGGCCAAGTGCAAATCGTCATCGAATCCAATCCAGAACAGGTAAAAGACACCCTGCTCAAACATCGTGAGGACATTGTCGCTCTGGCCAATAGCCTGCATCCGAAAATGGTGGCGCGCGGCGGCGGTGCCTTAGATATTGAAGTCTTTGGTTACGAAGCCGAAGAAGATGGCCGCTTGATGGTAGTAATGCACCTGCTGGTGGACACTCGTGATGCCATGGGCGCTAACTTGGTCAACACCATGTGCGAGGGTGTGGCCGCCTATGTTGAGGGCCTCACCGGGGGCAAGGTATTCCTGCGCATACTGTCGAACCTAACTGACCGTGCCATTGCCCGAGCTAGGGTCAAAATTCCCGTCAAAAATTTGGAAGGTAAGGGTTATAGCGGCGAGCAGGTGCGCGACGGCATCGTGCTGGCGAATGATCTGGCACTAGCCGACCCCTACCGCGCCGCGACTCATAACAAGGGCATTATGAATGGTGTCGATGCCATGGCTCTGGCCACCGGCAACGACTGGCGTGCTATCGAAGCCGCCGCCCACGCCTACGCCTCGCGCAGCGGTCGCTACCAAGCGCTTACCCGCTGGCACAAACGTGAAGAAGGCTATCTGGTTGGCGAGATTGCCATACCTATGAAAGTGGGCACGGTGGGTGGGTCGCTGGAGACCAACCCAAGCGTGCGCATAAACCATCGCTTGCTCGGTTCGCCCGATGCCTCGGAACTGGCCGGTATTATGGGTGTGGTCGGTTTGGCGCAAAACTTCGCTGCCCTGCGCGCCTTGTCTACCGACGGCATACAGCAAAATCATATGAATCTGCATGCTCGCAGCGTCGCCAGTACCGCTGGCGTGCCGGAAGAATTCTTTGAAAGCGTGGTGGAGAGCCTGATCGAATCCGGCGAAATCAAGGTTTGGAAAGCTCAGGAGATCGCCAAAAACATGTCTCGCCATGTGGTGATGCCGGAGAGCGCAGACCGCCAGTCGGCCTATGGCAAGATCATTCTGCTAGGCGAGCACGCTGTGGTTTACGGTCGACCCGCTATCGCCCTACCCATACCCATCGCCGTGGAAGCTGCGGTGCGCAAAGAGGGTGACGGCATCAATGTGCTGATTCCACGCTGGGGTATCGAACAAAAAGTACGCCCTTCCACACCGGGCTTTGCCGGCATCATTGCAACCATGCTCAGCCAGTTGGGACTGGCCGAACAAAATATGATTATTGAAGTGTTTCCGCACATTCCCAGAGCCATGGGGCTGGGCGGTTCATCTGCCCTCGCAGTTGCCATTTTGCGGGCAGTAGATGACGCCTATGGCTTGCAGCTCAGCGATGGCCGCATTAACGAGTTGGCCTTTGAATGCGAGAAGACGGCCCACGGCACGCCATCGGGTATCGACAACACTGTGGCCACCTATGGTGCGCCGCTGCTTTATCAGCGTCAGCAGGATGCAGCCCAAGGACAGGCGCGCTTTACCAACATCAACCTAGGCCAGCCGCTGGAAATGGTTATTGGCGTGACCGGCAAGGAAAGTCTCACCGCAGACACGGTGGCCCGGGTGCGAGCCTCTTGGCAACAGTATCCCGACCGTTATGAGAGTTTGTTTGACCAAATTGGCCAGCTCACCAAGCTTGGTCACGATGCGGTGCAAGAGGGCCGACTGGCGGAACTGGGTGAACTGATGAACCTCTGTCACGGCTATTTGAATGCCCTTCAGCTTTCCACGCCAGAGCTGGAAGAACTGGTGCATATTGCCCGCAGACACGGCGCGATCGGTGCCAAACTCACCGGTGGTGGTGGTGGTGGCTCGATGATTGCCCTGTGTCCAGACGAAAGCAGTACAGTACAGCAAGCCTTCGAGGCCGCAGGCTATAAGGCGATTCCGATTACCCTTGGGTAGTAATCGCCCGATCTTTTGCTGCGCGGATTAACTTGCGGAAAAACTGGCTCTAGCGTTTAACTGCATATGCCAGCGCTTGATATTCGGCAGCTCGGGCAACTCTACAACCTTCACCGACCGAGCAAAGTCTAGACCGACGCCCAAGGTAATATCCGCCACGGAAAACTGATCTCCGGCGAGGAACTCACTGTGCTCAAGCTGGGCATCGAACATGCTCAGCGCCTTTGGCGCGCGGTCGGCGCAAACCACCCCCCACGCTTCTACACAGGTCTCACGGTCTTTGAAAAAGCCGGTAATGTTGCGGAAGGCACCGGCCACCTCGAGAAAAAAATTCAATTCTGCTCGACGCTGCCACATGTCTATTTGGGCTTGGGCCAAGGGTGTATCGCCAAATAGCATAGGACCCTCACCAATGGCGTCGAGATAGCGGGAGATGGACACGGACTCACCAATATAGGTGCCATCGTCCAGCTCCAGCACCGGTACCCGCCCACCGGGATTTTTTGCCAAGAATTCGTCACTGAGATTTTCGCCGCCACGAATGTCCACAGCCACGCGATCGAGTTCGATGCCCTTCTCTGCCATGGCAATATGCACGCGTCGCGCATTCGGTGATGGTGCCTCATACAATTTCATCCAGATTCCCTCTGAGTTTTCGACCTCATTACTTTTTTGTCCCTTTGCCGTCGTATATCCCCGCCACGACAATTGAACTTACTTGCTGTTAGCAGCATGCTCAAGGTCATTGCTAATTTGCTTTGTTTTTAAGGAGAGAGATATGGGCACGCCTGCACGAGTCATAGTACTGCCACAAGACACATCAACCTTGCGCATTGAAGAGCTGGAGCTACCAGATCCGGGCCCGCAGCAGGTGGTAGTAAAACAATTTGCGTCGGGCATCTGTCATTCGCAGCTGCATCAAATGCACGCGCCGCGCAGGTCGCCGGTGGTTTTGGGCCACGAATCCACCGGAGTAGTACTGCATGTTGGTAGCGACGTTACTCATGTGGTTCCGGGCGACACGGTAATGGTGACTTGGGTGCCGCGACAGGCCACTGCGGAATCGGTACCGCCGGTGGCCGCCAGACTGGAGGTTATGGACGGCGTTGCGAGATCGCAAAATGTCTTCACCTGGGCCGATCACACCATTGCCGATCAGCAATTTGTGGTGAAGGTCGACCCGAACATCAAAACTGATGTAACCGCCATTATCGGCTGTGCTGTCATGACCGGCGCAGGCGCGGTAATTAACACCGCCAAGGTTCAGGCCAACGAGAGTGTGGCAATTTTCGGCGTGGGCGGGGTAGGTTTGTCAGCAGTGGTTGGAGCGCGTATGGCTGGCGCAAACCCAATTATCGCAGTGGATCTGGATGACGAAAAACTGGCTTTCGCCAAGGGCTTTGGGGCAACCCATACAGTAAATGCTGGCAACGAGGATCCCGTAGCGGCCATTCATGCGCTGACGACTCGTGACGACCGCTTCACTTTCATGGGCGCACCAGTTTCCGGTGCCGACTACGCCTTTGACTGCATTGGCATCAAGCAAACCATGGAACAAATTGTTCCAGCTTGCCGCAGTGGCCGCTTTGGCGCTTTGGACGGTGGCAAGGCGGTACTGGTTGGCGTGCCCACCACCACAGTGGAAATCAATGCCAATGATTTGTTACTGAATGAAAAACATTTTATCGGCAGCATTGGCGGCTCTTGCGCTCCGGACCGTGATTTTCCGCGCTTTCTGGAATGGGAAGAGAACGGCGATTTAGGATTAAATAAAATGGTCACCGAGCGCTTTAGCATGGACCAGATTAACGAAGCCACTGACGCGCTGGCCAGCGGCAAAATTGCCGGACGGGCCATTCTGGAATTCTGATTCGTTACATTTGCAAATTAGCCGGTGCCTGATGCCCAGTTCGTGGGCATCTAACCCGGGCTTTGGCGAGGATCTTCCGCTGCCTTGTGTTAGTCCGCCGCGGTCAGGGCCTGCAACAACACAGCGAAACCGTGTTCCGCAAAACGCCACATATTCGCTTCGCGGTCAGTAAAGCCAGTTGCCAGCAGGGCTGCAGTTGGCGCTGGACCCGCCACGCCTATGACGCTCGTACCGGCGTCACCGTAAGCCACACCAGTGGGACCGGCGATACCAAGTTCGGCGATGGCCCAAGTTGCGTCAAATTGTGCTTGGGCTTTGCGGGCGAACGCCATAACCATGGCTTCACTCATGGGCTGCAAGCCCACCACATCGTCGCGTCGAATACCCAGCAGTAGCTTTCTCGATTCGTAGGTATAGAGCACGCTGCCGCCAACGTAGTAAGCCGAGGCACCGGGCACAGCGAGCAGGGCAGCAGACAACAAACCGCCTGTTGATGTCTCAGCCACTACAATGGTTTCGCCGCGCTGGCGCAGCAGTTCGGCTACTGGTTCGGCCATGGCATTTAGCGCCTTCACGGCGAATCTTCCTCTTCCAGTGGCACACCGCCGAGGCCAACCAGCATACCTAGGAAACTGTTTTGATCCGCGTCAGACAACTCTCGGCTACTCCACCACCCCACATGCTGATTGGGCTGGCTGAAATCTAATTCGATACCCCACATAGGGTCTATCTCGTTGGGCACCATACTGTAGCGCATGTCGATAATCCGGAGCGCGTTCTCCAGCGGCGCAAGATAGTCGTCGGAGAACCATCTAAAGCGCTCAACATCCTTGGCCAGACGGGTATCGGACTCTAGCCCGGGGAAATCTCGAGCCAACTCTAGCTTGCGCACACTGGCGCCCTGATACCACAAGGGCTGCATACCGACACGTACTGCATCGACATAGTAGTCACCGTCAAATTCGTAGATCGTTTTCCACAGCAAAAGGTTCGCAAAGGACGGCTTCACGGTCAGACGCAGGGGGCTATGGCCGCGTATTTGGGCCACTCGCTCGGCAGCCCATAGCGCGCGCTCATGCTGCCACCAACCCAAAGTAAAAAAGCTCATTATCCAGACACAGGCGAGCCACACCAGCCAACGACGCCGAGTCCAACTCGCTGCAACGACGAGAAGCAATATCGGCAGGGTAAACAGTGGGTCCACTATCGACATGGTGTCCCAAGCGATCCGCGTATCAGCAAACGGCCACAACAGTTGGGTGCCGTAGGAGGTACAGGCATCGAGCAGTCCGTGGGTAGCATAGCCCATCAAACAGGCTAGGTAGGCTTCACCTCGACTGAGACCACCAAGCCAAGGCAGGCGTTTGGCGAGTGCCCAAAGGAGCATAAACACGATCAGCGCGCCGACAGGGATAAACACCAACGAGTGCGTGAACTGACGATGGTATTCAAGGAATAACAGAGGATCGGTAGACGACTGAAACAGGACATCAATATCTGGGGCCATACCGCCAATGGCTCCATACCAAGCCACGGTGGCGATCTTCGCACGGCGCGCAGCGGTTTGGGCAAATGCCGCACCGACGACGCCTTGACTGACTGGATCCATAACGGCCTCTGAATAAAACTGGCCCGCGACTCCGGCGCCGGGAGGCCGAACCATAACGGCTTTGCGTAAGGGACAAAAGCCGCTTCATCGCATTGATGGCAGCAGAGGTTGGCGTGGACTTGTGGCATTCTTAGTCGCAGGAGGGAACTTATGAGCAATTACGATTACATTATTGTCGGTGCCGGCTCGGCTGGCTGCGTGCTGGCCAATCGACTCAGCGCCAACCCAGACATTCGCGTCTGCCTGCTGGAGGCCGGCGGCAGCAATCGCTCGCCACTGCTGCATGTACCCGCAGGCTGGGCGGCAACCTTCAACAACCCAAGCTTCGACTGGGGCTACAACACCGATCCCGAACCAGAGCTGGGTGACCGTCAAGTTTACTGGCCACGAGGTAAGGCGCTGGGCGGTTCCAGTGCCATCAACGGCATGATTTATATACGCGGAGTACCCATGGACTTTGCCGCATGGGAGCAGGCAGGGGCCAAGGGCTGGTCGTGGGAAGACGTGCTGCCCTACTACAAAAAAGCCGAGCGCCAACAGGTACATGATGACGACCTGCATGGCGCAGACGGCCCTCTACATGTGCAGGAGGTGCGGGATAAGCGTCCAATGGACGATGTTTTCCTCAACGCCATGAACGAAGCGGGCATACCGAGCAACGCAGATTTTAACGGCGTCGACCAGACAGGTTGTGGCTACTACCAGTTTACCCAGAACAACGGCCGCCGCTGGAGTACTGCCAGCGCCTATCTGACGCCAGCGCGCTCGCGCAGCAATTTGACCATTCTCACCCATGCACATACCCAGCGAGTGCTGTTTGAGGGCAAGCGCGCCTGCGGGGTAGAAATCAGCCGTCGCGGGAATCGGCAGGTCATCAATGGCGCCCATGTCATTCTGAGTGGCGGCGCCATCGCGTCCCCACAATTGCTGGAAGTGTCAGGTGTGGGCGACGGCGAGCGGCTGCGAAGCTTGGGTATCGACCTCATACACCACAACCCCGAGGTAGGCGAGCATCTGCAAGATCACCTGCTGTGTAAGGTCGTATACGCTACCAACCCAGAGAACTCCATTAACCGCGAAGTACAGGGTCTGCGGCTAATACCCTCTGCCCTGCGCTGGTTTTTCCTGCGCCAAGGTCCACTCACCACCGGCTCAGCGCCAGTGGGCGCGTTCTGCCACACCCGCGAAGGCTTGGAGGCACCCGACGTGCAAATCCACTTTGCCTCCGGCGGCACCCTGTACAACAACGCAGGTAAAATTCAGGCCATGAAAGAACCTGCCGTTAGTGCTGTGGTGAATCAGTCGCGGCCAGAGTCGCGGGGTTCCATTCATGTTCGCCACGCCGATATGACTGAGGCCCCTACCATCAAGGCAAACTACCTCAGCGCTCAGCTAGACCGCGACACACTGCTGCGGGGCATGCGCATTTTGCTGGATATTTTCGATCAGTCGGAACTGCAACCATTCTTAAATGGCCGCCTCTCACCGGCCTTGGACGTTGACTTAAACAATGACGAAGAGCTTATGGCCTACATTCGCCGCGAGGCCGGTACGGTCTATCACCCCACCAGCACCTGCAGTATTGGCAAAGTGGTGGATGAGAACTTGCGCGTTACCGGCGTCGACGGCCTGTCTGTTATCGATGCATCGGTAATGCCCTATGTGGTCAGCGGCAATACCAACGCTGCCACCATCATGTTGGCAGAAAAAGGCGCCGACCAGCTGCTTGCGGCCCGGCACTAGGACTACAGCACCATGCTTACCCTGTTTAAAGCCCGCTCAGTAATTACCATGAACCCCTCCATGCCCAGAGCATCGGCGGTACTGGTGCGCGACGGTATCATCTTGGAAGTCGGCGAAGTCGAGAACATGCAGCCTTGGCTGCAGGGCCAGCATTACCAAGTCGACGAGCAATTCGCCGAAAAGATCATCTGTCCAGGCTTCATTGATCCCCATCTGCATCCAAGTATGGCTGCGGTACTGCTGCCCATGGAGTTCATTACTGCTATGCGCTGGAAGCTGCCTTGGGGTGAAATCGAACCGGTTACCGATGCCGGGACATTTGATCAGCGCATGCAAGAACTGCATGCGAGCAAACCAGCCGACGAACCGCTGCTCATTTGGGGCTATCACCAACTCTGGCATGGTGAAATGAGCAAGGCCCGCATTAATGCGGTCAGCGAGCAGCGGCCTATTGTCGTCTGGCATCGCTCATTTCATGAGCTGTATATGAATGACGCCACCATGCGCATGGCTGGCATTGACCCCGAGCAAATTAAGCCCGGCATGCAAATCGATATCGACAACGGTCATTTCTTTGAGGTGGGGCTTGGCTTCGCCATCAATCGGCTCAACCCGTGGATTTTGGCACCCGAGCGATATGCCCAAGGCCTACAACGACTCAAACAGGTAGTACACCACGGCGGACACACCAGCATTGGTGATTTGGCCACGGGCTTGTTCAACTTCGACACCGAAGCCAAGGCCTTAGCCGAGCAGCTAGAAGGCGACGATGTACCCTTTCGCTCCCGCTTGGTCGTGCACGGCACACGTTTAACCCAAGGCGGCCGCAAACCGGAAGAAGGCCCGGAGCTGGCGGCGGCACTTGTGGCCCGCAACAGTCACCGGCTGCACTTTGGCAAACATATTAAGCTGTTCTGCGACGGCGCATTTTTCAGCCAACTGGCGCAGCTGCAAGAACCGGGTTATATCGACGGTCACCATGGCGAATGGCTGGCCGCGCCAGAAGAACTGGAGCGGCATATTCGCGCTTACTGGCACGCTGGCTACCAAATTCATGTGCATGTGACCGGTGATCTGGGGGTGGAGCTGACGCTGGATATTTTGCAGCGCATGCAGGATGAGAAGCCCCGCTTCAATCATGGCTTTACCTTGGAGCACTTCGGCTTCAGTACACCCGAGCAAATTCGGCGCATTGCTGCCCTCGGCGCTCAAGTGTCTGCCAATGTTTACTATTTGCACGAGCTATCTGACAGCTACGCATCTGCCGGCATTGGCTATGAGCGGGCGAGCCAAATGGCGCGCTTGGGCAGTTGCTTTGCTGCCGGCATTAATACCACCGTGC
>PCCE01000069.1 GCA_002731575.1 Gammaproteobacteria bacterium
CCGATCGTAGCTCGCGCTGAGATCTGGTACGACAACGCCGATTTTTGCCTCTGGCTGGGTGGTATGGATAGCCCGGCACCACTGTGCTGCGGCCATAAGTTCGTGGCCCAGTGACGCAAAGCCCCGCAAGTCGACTTGGGCGTCATGCTCAGGCGCTGTTGCTGCGATACTAGTCTGGCCTAAATCTGAGCGGTAGTGCGGATGCCACGTTTGCTGGGTTAGCAGACTAACCCCGCACAGGCCACTCTTTTCCAGTTTGGCGAAAAAGTTGTCCTCAGCAGGCGCGAGATGTTCTACATCGACTAGCACGATGGGGCCGGGTAGTGCCGTGGCGATGGCGTCAATATGCAATGTAAGCCGCGCCGGTAAATCCTCTGCAACCAGACAATAGTCTGCCTCGGCAGGCATCGCTTGCTGGCACCAATCGCGGAAATAGGCGCTTCGACCCTGCTCGATTAGCGGGTCGTCTAAGTCGATTTGGTAGCGGCGCGTTAGCATCCAAGTGGCGCTGGCAAGGCGACATTGGTGGCCAAACCCTTCCGGCGCGGCTTGCTGAAATTTTAGGTTCATCTGATGCTCGGAAAGCAACTCTCCTGTGGTATCGCCGGTCTGCTTTAACTGTTGGAATTGTTCCAGCCAAAAGCTGCGCAGGCTTTGGCATTTCAGGGTGGGCCATGCCTTGGCGCCGCGGTTGATCATGGCTTCATCGAATGCCGCACTCAACTCTCTAGCGAGGCGCTCATTCGGCGTCAGCACGACCGATTGGGCAATTTGCTCTAAATGCTTAGTGGGAATATGCGCGAAGGCGAGAGACATATACAAAGTCTACCCAAGGACCCAATTGATGCACAATCTTTTGCGGCTTGCGCTATCAACCGTTGGCTACTCACGCTAAAGTTGACGGGCGGCAAAGGGCAGTTTGTATCCTCGCAGCATCGACAAAAATAGCAGCAAGCCAATGTAAGGGACGGAGAACGTTATGTGGCACTTAATTGAAGATTTTTTTGATCAGAACCTGTTTATGAAGGCCTTTCTCGGTCTGGGTTGGTTATCGGTTTTGATCATGTTCTGCAGCCTCATTCAGCAGGTGTTGGCCTAGCCACCTCGGACTGAATACCCAACAACGACAAGAGTTTGTAATTACATGTGGCTCTCAACATTCTCACAGCAACAACGTGAGGCCATGCTGCGGCTGGCGCACAATGTCATTGTATCCGATGGCCTGTTAGACCCGAACGAAGAGGGCATGCTGGAATCATTTCGTCGCGAAATGGGCGTTGCGGCAGATTATGAGGTCGAATACTTAGACTTGCCCGGTGTTGAGGGGGTTTTTCCAGACCGTCGTTCCCGAATGATTGTGCTGGTGAATCTTTGCAAACTCAGCTACGCCGATGGCGCTTTTGAGATTGAAGAAGAGTGTCTGATAAACGAAATCCGTAAAGCCTTTGCCGTTAGTGAGAGCCATTTCAGCATGCTGGAGAATTGGACGAGGCGCCTGATGGCGCTAGAGGCGGAAGGCGAGACTTTGCTTGATCTAGTCTAACCGGCCCTTGGGGGGCTGATGCGTGGGGAACACTGTGGATTTTGATACCGATCGGGAACAGCAGCTGCGCTGGCTTGAGGGCCTGAGAACAGAACACCGTGACCTCGACATTGCCATTAACCATCTAATGACCAGTCGTCATCACGACAACATGCGCATCCAGCGTTTGAAGCGACGCAAATTAAAGCTCAAGGATGCAATCCACAAACTTGAGAGCGAACTGATTCCTGATTTGGACGCCTGAGATGACGCCATCGCGCAATACATCTGCCTTAACATCGCCTAACGAATGGCAGCCGCGCAGCGACGCAAAAACGCTTACCGTAGGTATTTCATCCACAGCTTTATTCGATCTGAGCGTGTCGAATGCGATTTACCAGAAAGAGGGGCTGGAAGCGTATCGGCGCTATCAAATATCTCAGGAGGATACTTCTCTCGAACCCGGCGGTGGATTTTATCTTGTTGAAAAATTGCTAAATATCAATAAGATATGGAATGAACCTCGAGTAGAAATTCTTCTTTTGTCGCGTAATTCAGCAGACACAGGCCTGCGCGTTTTTAACTCCATTAAAGCCCACGAGCTAGACATTACGCGTGCCGCTTTCTGCGGTGGTGATTCGCCGTATCGATACATTCGTGCCTTCAACTGCGATTTGTTTCTTTCCACCAATGCCGACGATGTGCGTCAAGCCTTGGCGCAGAATATTGCTGCTGCGACCCTGCTAGGCCGCACGCGTCCCACCAAGGAATCCGCTGAAGGACTGCTCAAAATAGCCTTTGACGGAGATTCGGTGTTGTTTTCCGATGAAGCGGAGCGGGTGTACCAGCAGCGCGGTTTGGAGGCGTTTAGCGAATCTGAGTTGGATCAAGCGAATGAGTCGCTGGCGGGTGGGCCGTTCAAGGCTTTTTTAGCAGCACTGCACCGGCTGCAACAAGAATTCCCCGAGGGCCAAAGCCCGATTCGCACGGCGCTAGTCACCGCCCGTGGAGCGCCAGCCCACGAGCGTGTGATTCGCACCCTGCGCGACTGGGATATACGTCTCGATGAATCGCTATTCTTAGGCGGAATGGATAAAACAGAGTTTCTGCGCGCCTTTGAAGCTGACATATTTTTTGATGATCAAGCGACCCACTGTGATCGCGCAGCCGAACATATCCCTACCGGTCATGTCCCCCATGGCATCACCAATGTGGACCAATCGGCTAAAAAAGAATAAAAGAATAATTTTTATTACTTTTGTGTATCCTGTCGCTGAACTTTGCAGGATCACAGCCATGAAACTCCAACAGCTACGTTACATTGTCGAGGTGGTTAACCACGACCTAAACGTCTCAGCCACTGCCCAAGCACTGTTTACGTCTCAACCCGGGGTGAGTAAACAAATACGCTTGTTAGAGGATGAACTAGGGGTCGAAATTTTTGTTCGCAGCGGTAAACACCTGACCCAAGTGACTCAGGTAGGACAGCAGATTATCGATATGGCGACCCAAGTGCTGCGCCAGACCAGTACGATCAAACAGATTGCCCAAGAAAGTTCCGCTGAGGCCGTGGGTGAACTGACCATTGCGACTACCCATACCCAAGCCAGATACGCGCTGCCCAGCGTGATTCAGAGCTTTCGCAGCACCTACCCCGATGTTGCCCTGCATATGAAGCAGGGTACCCCAGCGCAAATTGCCGAACTTGCGGCCTCTGGCGCTGCAGATTTTGCCATCGCGACTGAGGGTCTGGAGTTATTCAAGGACCTGATCATGATGCCTTGCTATGAGTGGAATCGATCGCTAGTCGTACCTTTCGATCACCCTTTGGCGGACAAGGCGACAGCCCCCCAGACGCTGACGCTGCAGGACATAGCCGATCACCCAATCGTTACCTATGTTTTCGGGTTTACCGGCCGCTCGCGTTTGGACGATGCCTTTCAGGCGTCTGCGCTGACGCCAAACGTAGTTTTTACGGCCACGGACACCGATGTTATTAAAACCTATGTGCGACTGGGACTAGGCGTCGGCATCATTGCTTCAATGGCTTATGACACTGATCAAGACGCTGACCTTGTGCGCATCGACGCCAGTCATCTCTTTGCTTCCAGCGTGACCCATATCGGGTTCCGACGAGGTACGTTTCTGCGGCGCTACATGCTGAACTTTATCCAGTCTTTTGCCCCTCACTTGGATGCCAGAACCGTGGCCCAAGCCCAAGAGTGCTTTACCGCCACGGCACGTGAAACCATGTTTCAACAAACGGTGCTGCCAGCGCGCTGATTGGCCGTCTTGCCGATAGTTGCGGTAGCGTCTCAGCGCTGGGCCAGTGGGATAATGCGCTTGGCGTGTAGACCACATTCTTTGTTCTCAGCCTGTTCCCACCACCAACGCCCGGCCCGTTCATGTTCATAGGGGCCGGTAGCCCTTGTGCAGGGCTGGCAACCGATGGATACGAAACCGCGATTATGCAGCGGGTTGTAGGGCACTTGGTAGGTTCGTATGTACTGCCAAACGTCGGCAGAGGTCCAGTGAGCGAGGGGATTGAACTTTACGAGCTGGCGCTTTTCAGTAGAAAAAACCTCATCGGTTTGACGCTGCGCTAGGGCTGTGCGAGTCACACCCTGATCCTGCCGTTGACCCGTAACCCATGCCGCTAGCGTATCTAGTTTTTGCCGCAGCGGCTGGACCTTTCTGACTTTGCAGCATTCACTGTGGCCGTCGGTATAGAAGCTGAACAGGCCCTTGGCTTTGACCATTTCCTGCACTCCTATGGGGTTTGGGCTCAACAGTTCGATAGCTTGGTCATAGTGTTTGCGCACGACTTCAAGAAACTCGTGGGTTTCTGGGTGCAAGCGGCCAGTGTCTAGAGAGAAAACGTCTAGATGGAGGCCATGGCGGTGAGCAATGTCGATCAGTATTACGTCTTCAGCACCGCTAAATGACAACGCAAGGCTACCGGACGGAAATTCGCATACGGCTTCGCCAAGTACGGCCTGAGTTTCTGCGATTAGTGCCCGGATATCCCTTGTATCGTCGTTCAGGTGGGTTTGAGCAAGTTCCGTATTCATTTGCAGTAGGTCTCCGTGCGGTTGATACCATGGTTTGCCCTTTTTCAGGCAACGTCTGCTGGGCTGGCCAGCGACCGGCGCACATTAGCAGTGGGAATTGCGTAAAAAAAATAATCTGTTGCTATATGCTTACGCGAAAATTTGAAGCGGGGTTTGCATTGGATATTTTGTGTTTGGATCTAGAAGGCGTACTGGTACCGGAAGTGTGGCAGGCGGTTGCAAAGCAGACGCAAGTGCCGGAATTGCTCAAAACCACGCGGGACATACCCAACTACGATGATTTGATGAACTATCGACTCGCAATTGTCGAACAGCACAACATTACACTCAGCCAAATTCAGGCGCAAATTGCTAAACTGGCGCCGCTGCCGGGGGCAGCAGAGTTTCTTCGCTGGGCAAGACAACATTTTCAGGTAGCCATTATTTCCGACACATTCTATGAATTTGCAGCGCCTCTTATGGCTCAGTTGGACGAACCTTTTCTGCTTTGCCATAAGCTGCAAATTGCTGACGATCGTATTGTCGGCTATCAGCTGCGGCAGCCGGACCCTAAGCGCTGCTCTGTGAGAGCCTTTCAGTCGCTAGAGCTGAATGTCATTGCTGCCGGAGATTCGTTTAACGATGTGTCAATGTTGGAGGAGGCGGACGCGGGTATTTTCTTTCAGGCACCAGAAAATGTGCGTGAGCAGTTCCCACAGTACCCATTAGCCAAGGATTACACGGCACTACAGGACCTGATTTTAGCGGCGCAAAGCCGCTTCTAGTCCGCCTAGCCATTAGCGAGTTCGTCAACAACTCGCCAGTGCAACTTATTCGTCAGTGTTAGTATGCCGTGACCCCGGCGACTGCTGGTAAGAATCAACCGTTTGGAGGGAAGGTTATGAGCCAAGGGAAAAAATTTCGCGCAGCGTTGACTGCCGCCGCGCCCTTACCACTACAAATACCCGGAACCATCAATGCCTATACGGCACTCATGGCCGAGCGGGTAGGGCACCAGGCCATTTATCTTTCTGGCGGTGGTGTTGCCAATGCCTCTTACGGCCTACCTGACTTGGGTATGACCTCGCTCAACGATGTTCTTGAAGATGTGCGCCGCATTACTGGAGCGACAGAACTGCCACTGTTAGTCGATATTGATACCGGCTGGGGTGGTGCATTCAATATTGCCAAGACCATCCGTGATATGACTGCCGCTGGTGCAGGGGCCGTGCATCTGGAAGATCAGGTCGCGCAAAAGCGCTGCGGACACCGACCGAACAAAGCCATCGTTTCGGTGCAGGAAATGGTCGACCGGATTAAGGCCGCTGTGGATGCAAAATCCGATGCAGATTTTGTTGTTATGGCGCGAACCGATGCGCTCTCAGTGGACGGCATAAATGCGGTCATTGACCGCGCTGGAGCCTTCGCCGAAGCCGGAGCGGATGCCATATTTGCGGAGGCCATGACCGAAATTGAGATGTATCGGCCAATTGTCGCAGCCGCTGGTGTACCAGTGCTTGCTAACCTGACCGAATTTGGGCAGACACCGCTATATCATGTGGATGAGCTTGCCGAAGTGGGTATCGCCATGGCCCTTTACCCTCTGTCCGCCTTCCGCGCGATGAATAAGGCCGCATTGACGGTCTATCAGGCGCTGAAGGATGAAGGCAGTCAAACTAGCGTAGTGGACACCATGCAAACCCGCATGGAGCTGTATGACTTTTTGGGTTATCACGCCTACGAAGAAAAACTGGATAAGCTGTTTGCCGGACAGGGGAACGGCTAACTCCACAGCAAACGCAAAACGATTTCCCCAAACCAACAGCAGCGAAGGAGATTCACATGGCTGAAAAAAAACTAGGCGGCGCGGGTCTGCGCGGCCAAAGCGCAGGCAGCACCGAGCTGTGCACAGTTGGCAAAAGCGGTACTGGCTTAACGTATCGTGGTTACGACATAACCGATTTGGCAGATAACGCCACATTCGAGGAAGTCGCCTACCTCATTTTTTACGGCGAGCTGCCCAATGCAGATCAACTCGCCGATTATCACAAGGTACTTAAGGCCAATCGCAAGCTGCCTGCAGTGCTAATAGAAGTGTTGGAGCGTATTCCTGCATCAACACATCCCATGGATGTGATGCGTACGGGTTGCTCAATGCTGGGTAATCTCGAACCGGAAGGGGACTTTGCCAATCAGCAGAATGTTGCCAACCGGCTACTGGGTGCCTTGCCCGGTATCATCAATTATTGGTATCGGTTCAGCCACGAAGGAGTGCGCATAGACACCGACACCGACGCGGATTCGTTGGCAGGCCATTTTTTGCAAACGCTAACCGGCAACAAGCCCAGTGAGCTGCATCAGCGGGTTATGGATGTATCGCTGATCCTCTACGCAGAGCATGAGTTCAATGCCTCGACGTTTACCGCCCGAGTATGTGCATCGACATTATCCGATATGCATTCCTGCGTGACCGGTGCCATCGGGTCACTGCGCGGGCCACTGCATGGTGGTGCCAACGAAGCGGCCATGGAGTTGATTGAGAAATTTTCTGCCGCTGAAGAAGCGACCTCGGGTCTTATGGGTATGCTAGAGCGCAAAGAAAAGATCATGGGCTTTGGCCATGCCATTTACAGCACCTCGGATCCGCGTAACGTCATTATTAAGCAGTGGGCCGAAAAGCTAGCAAGCGAAGTAGGGGACACGGTTCTTTATCCAGTCTCCTGCGCGATCGAAAAAGTAATGTGGGACGAAAAAGCGCTGTTTGCTAACGCCGACTTTTTCCACGCCTCTGCCTATAACTTTATGGGTATTCCAACCAAGCTCTTCACGCCGATATTCGTCTGTTCAAGAGTCTCTGGCTGGAGTGCGCATGTAATAGAGCAGCGTGAGAACAACCGCATCATTCGTCCAAGCGCCGACTATGTTGGACCGGAGCCTCGGGTTGTGACGCCGCTGGCAGAGCGCTAAACGAAAAGTAGGCACTCAGGGCTAGCTAGCCGCGCTGTCGGGAATTCTCACCCATCCTTCCATAAGCACCCGGGCGCTGCGGCTCATACTGGCCTTGCTGACCTGCCATTGCCCGTCGATCAACGCCGCCTCTGCACCTACCTTGAGGGTGCCAGACGGATGCCCGAAGACCACTTGGTTGCGCTCACCGCCACCAGCAGCCGTGTTGACCAAGGTGCCGGGAATTGCCGCAGCGGTGCCGATAGCAACCGCTGCGGTGCCCATCATGGCGTGATGCAGTTTGCCCATGGACAGTGCACGTACAAGCAGGTCAATGTCCTCGCGACGCACTGTTTTGCCGCTGGAGGCTGCATACCTGCTTGCCGGGGCCACGAAAGCAACCTTGGGCGTATGTTGGCGTGCGGCGGCCTCTGAGATGTCAGAGATCAAGCCCATTTGAATAGCGCCATAAGCGCGAATTACCTCAAAGCGTGCTAGCGTCTCGGCAGAGCCATTAATGTCGTCCTGCAGCTCACAGCCGGTGTAGCCGAGTGCTTCAGCGTTAAGAAAAATTGTCGGTATCCCCGCATTGATCAGCGTTGCTTGCAGCGCACCGACACCGGGTACCTCTAGGGTGTCGACAAGATTGCCGGTGGGAAACATGGCGCTGCCTTCATCGTCGGCGGGGTCCATAAAGTCAACGGCGACCTCTGCCGCTGGGAAAGTCACGCCATCTAGCTCGAAGTCACCGGTCTCTTGTACTTGGCCATCGCTGATTGGTACTCGGTTCACAATGGTTTTGCGAATGTTGGCCTGCCATATACGTACTTCTGCAAAGCCGTTTTCGGGAATTCGATCAGCGGGCAGCATGCCCTGACTAATGGCAAAGGGCCCAACAGCCGCAGACAGGTTGCCACAGTTACCGCTCCAGTCGACAAAGGGTTGGTCGATGGACACCTGACCGAATAAGTAGTCTACGTCATGGTCCCCCTCGGCGCTGGGGCTGACGATAACCGTCTTGCTGGTGCTGGAAGTCGCACCACCCATGCCGTCAGTCTGTTTGCCATAGGGGTCTGGGCTACCAATGACGCGCAACAACAGGGCGTCGCGCTGGGGGCCAGGCCGTTGGGCGAATTCAGGCAGTTCCGCAAGATTAAAAAATACCCCCTTGCTGGTGCCGCCGCGAATGTAGGTCGCTGGAATGCGAATTTGGGCAGGATGTTTTTGGCTCATGGCTAGGTCCTATCCGGCAGAAGCGGAGGCTTCGAGAAAATCTTGTGCAAAACGCTGCAACACGCCACCTGCTTCGTATATGGAAACTTCTTCGGCGGTATCCAAACGACAGGTTACTGGGATAGCAACCTGCTCGCCGCTACGCCGAGTCACCAATAGGGTTAATGCCGCTTCGGGGGCAGGTGTGCCCTGAACGCTGAAAGTTTCGGTGCCGTCGATGCGATAGCTATGCCGGGTTTCGCCGGTTTTGAACTGTATTGGCAGCACGCCCATGCCGACGAGGTTGGTGCGGTGAATGCGCTCGAAGCCTTCGGCCACAATGGCCTCCACGCCAGCTAAGCGCACGCCCTTGGCAGCCCAGTCGCGGGAACTGCCTTGGCCATAATCGGCCCCAGCAACAATTATCAGGGGCTGCTTGCGCTCCATATAGGTTTCAATGGCCTCCCACATGCGCACAACGCTGCCTTCCGGCTCAATGCGGGCCAGAGATCCCTGTTTGACTTCGCCGTCATCGAGCACCATCTCATTGAGCAGCTTGGGGTTAGCGAACGTAGCGCGTTGGGCGGTCAGATGGTCGCCACGATGGGTGGCATAGGAGTTAAAGTCTTCTTCTGGCAGACCCATTTTGTGCAGATATTCACCGGCGGCACTGTTTAGCAAGATGGCGTTGGAGGGTGACAGATGATCTGTCGTGATGTTGTCGCCGAGCACGGCGAGGGGCCGCATATCAGCAAGGCCGCGATCACCTGCCAGCGCACCTTCCCAATAGGGCGGCCGTCGAATGTAGGTACTTTGTGGTCGCCAGTCGTAAAGCGGATCACTGCTGTCGGTAACGTCTTTGACGTCCAAAAACATAGGTTCATAGACGGCTGTAAACTGCTCGGGTTTCACGCTTTGCGCCACGATGGCGTCGATTTCCGCATCGCTTGGCCAAATGTCCATGAGCTTGACCGGGTTACCGTCTTGGTCAGTGCCAAGCACATCTCGCTCGATGTCGAAGCGAATGGTGCCTGCGATGGCATAGGCCACTACCAAGGGCGGTGAGGCGAGAAAAGCCTGCTTCGCGTAGGGATGAATACGCCCGTCAAAGTTGCGATTGCCAGACAGCACAGCGGTAGCGTAAAGGTCGCGGTCAATAACCTCCCGCTGGATCGCTGGATCCAATGCGCCGCTCATACCGTTACAGGTGGTGCAGGCAAAGGCCACAATACCGAAGCCTAACTGCTCCAGTTCCGGCAGTAAGTTGGCCTCCTCAAGATACAGCTGTACTGCCTTGGAACCCGGGGCTAAGGAACTTTTCACCCAAGGCTTGCGCGTCAGGCCCTTGGCATTGGCGTTACGCGCCAGCAGCGCTGCCGCAATCACGTTGCGTGGATTGCTGGTGTTGGTACAGCTGGTAATGGCGGCAATGATAATAGCGCCGTCGGGCATCTTGCCCGGTTCGGCTTCCACGGTACCGCTGATCCCTTGGGCTGCTAAGTCGGTGGTGGCCACCCGGCGATGCGGGTTCGAAGGCCCTGCAATATTGCGGCCTACAGCAGATAGGTCAAATTGCAGGACCCGCTCATACTGGGCTTGCTGCATACTGTCGGCCCACAGGCCGGTCTGTTTCGCGTAGGTTTCGACCAGCTCGACTTGGGCGTCGCTGCGCCCGGTTAAACGCAGATAATCTGTGGTTTTTTCGTCGATATAGAACATCCCAGCGCTGGCACCGAATTCAGGCGTCATATTCGAAATGGTCGCACGGTCACCCAGCGTGAGCGCACTGGCACCAGTACCGAAAAACTCCAGATAGCTCGATACCACGCGCTGTTCGCGCAGAAATTCGGTAATGGCGAGCACAATATCTGTGGCCGTAATACCTTCTTGGCGGGTGCCGATCAGTTCGACACCGATAATATCCGGCAGGCGCAAATAGGAGGCGCGGCCTAGCATCACACTCTCGGCCTCTAGGCCGCCGACGCCGATGGCAATGACGCCAAGTGCGTCCACATGGGGGGTGTGGCTGTCGGTGCCGACAAGGGTGTCGGGAAACGCCACGCCATCCCGGGAGTGCACCACTGGCGACATTCTTTCGAGGTTAATCTGGTGCATGATGCCGTTGCCCGGAGGAATCACATCGACGTTTTCAAATGCGGTTTTGGTCCAGTTTATAAAATGAAAACGGTCATCGTTGCGACGATCTTCAATGGCCCGGTTTTTCTCGAAAGCGTCCGCTTCAAAGCCCGCATGTTCTACCGCCAGCGAGTGATCGACAATCAGCTGGGTTGGCACTACTGGGTTCACCTTGGCGGGATCGCCACCCTTGGCGGCGATGGCATCGCGCAGGCCCGCTAGATCTACTAACGCCGTTTGGCCGAGAATGTCGTGACAGACCACCCGCGCAGGAAACCACGGGAAGTCAAGATCGCGCTTGCGCTCAATGATTTGCCGCAGGGCAGCGTCCAAATTTGCTGGCTCGCAACGTCTGACCAAATTTTCCGCCAACACTTTAGAAGTATAGGACAGGGTGGCATAGGCGCCGGGCTGAATGGCCTCGATGGCCGCCTCGGTATCAAAGTAATCGAGGTCTGTTCCAGCCAGTGGTTTGCGGTAATCGTGGTTCATAGAGTTGTCTTCGTTCAAAGTATTCAAAGATTGATAGGACGCGAATTGTGCCGCGATTGGCGGTGTAGCTCAAAGCCGTCTACTGGGCTATCCGCTCATCTGGCGCATTCTTCAGGGTCATTTTTATATGCTCGATATCCGCCTCGTGGAATACATCACCAGTAGGCGCGAATCCAAAACGCCGATAAAAGCCCTCTGCATGGCGCTGCGCATGCAGAAAAATAGGTTCCAGCCCTGCGTCCTCGGCTGCGCTTATGGCAGCCTGCAGCAGGTGCGCACCGATTCCTGCGCCGCGGCAAGGTAGCAACACCGCCATGCGGCCAATTTGACCCGTGGGCATCACGCGGACACAGCCAATAAAGCGGCTGTCACTGGTGCAGGCAAGCAAATGTAGGCTTTTTGCATCATGCGCATCGAGTACGATCTCTTGGGGGACTCGCTGTTCCTCAACAAATACTTCGCGGCGAATGCTGCTGAGCAGATGACGGTCTTCGGCCTGTTGCCAATTGGCCATGCGAATTTCGATCAACGCCTAATCAACTCTTGAC
>PCCE01000070.1 GCA_002731575.1 Gammaproteobacteria bacterium
ACAGCGCCCTACAGTGGCCGGAAGAGTGGCTGACCATTGTAATTTGGGCATTGCTAGGTCTTATCTTGTTAGCCCGGCATGGTGCTAAAGGCGCCAAAAGTGCTGGCGGCCGGGCTGACAAGGCAGGTTAGTCGACCATTTCAACTAACCACTTAAACTAACCGGTCTAATCAAAAAGACCCAGTTGCTGGTGATCTGGAGTCGCCTGCCGGGGCGGACAAAATAAATCCGTGCGCAGGGATTCACGATCTTTATCCAGCCCCACCTTGCACATGGCTCGAGCAAAGCGCTGACTCAACAAATCTGCGAACACACCTGTGCCGCGCATGCGCACCCCCCACTGCGTGCGAGCCTTGGCGTCCTGATGGTGGGCATCCAGCACATTCAACACCTTGGCAGCACGCTCGGGGTAGTGATTGTTCAGCCACTCGGCAAACAGGCCCCGCACTTCTCGTGGCAGACGGAGCAAAATATAGGCCCCCCAGCTGGCGCCAGCGTCCTTGGCTGCTTCCACCATGGTTTCTAGCTCGTGATCATTTATGTAGGGAATAATCGGCGCGAACATTACGCCAGTTGGAACACCTGCCTTATGCAGCTCAGCGATCATCTTGAGCCGCGCGTTGGGGCTTGCAGTGCGCGGCTCTAAACGGTTTTTTAGCGGCTTGTCCAAGGTGGTTAAACTCACGCTTACATGCGCTAGCCCATGAGCGGCCAGTTCGCTCAGCAGGTCCAAGTCGCGCAGGACTAAGGCCCCCTTGGTAACAATGCTCACCGGATGCCGAGTGTGTAGCGCCACTTCCAGCACGCTTCGGGTGACTCTGAGCGACCGCTCCAGCGGCTGATAGGGGTCGGTATTGGTGCCCATGGCAATGGGGCTGACCCGATAACGCTTGCCTGCTAACTCGGTCAGCAACTGTTCGCGGACATTGGATTTATAAAAAATTCGGGTTTCAAAATCTAAGCCCGGGGATAGATCCAAATAGGCGTGGGTAGGTCTGGCAAAGCAGTAAATGCAGCCATGCTCGCAGCCCTTGTAGGGATTTATCGACTGATCGAAGGGTATATCAGGTGACCGGTTCGTCGTGATCAGGCGACGGGTAAGATCTGGCTGGGTTTGCACCCTGACGTTTTTGCTGCGCCAGTGCTCGAGCACATCGCTGCCGTCGCCCCAATCGTCACTGGCGGCCTCACTGCTCTGATGCAAAAACCGACTGGGCGGATTTGATCCGGCTCCACGAGTTTTTACAAAAAAATTTTGCCCGGTGACGACAGATCCTCGGCCTACGTTCATTGGTCTATCTTCCCCAGTCACCACTACCTTCTTTATATTACTGTATTTTTATACAGTATCAAAGTAGGCCGTCAGGGTCTAGTCAATGTTTAGCACCATGAACATGTTGCTGCGCTGGTAACGCTCGTCATGGGCCGCCAGCTGCTCCACAAAACCAGCAGCTCGGTACACTGTGAGCGCCGGTGTTAGCACATCATTAGTGGATAACACGATACGCCCTGCACCCCGGCTGCGGGCGTACTCAATGGCATGGGCCAATAACTTTTTGCCGATACCCTGCCCTTGCATCCTAGGGTCAACGGCCATTTTGGCCAGTTCAAAATCTGTGACATTACCAGCAGCCGTGAAGGCCTTGGGCACCAAGGCCACCGTGCCCACTACCAGAGCGTCAAAAAGCACGAAAAAAATTTCCCCGCCGGGCGCTATGGCATAGGCCTGCGGGTTGTCGAGGGCGGCACGGTCCTCGTCCTCGACCTGAAAGTAGTGTTCGATCCACTGATAGTTCAGCCGCGCAAAGTCCGCTGCGTACTCAGCGCTATAGCCCACAATATGAATCACTCTCTCCCCCACCTGATCACAACTCTTTGCTGCGGCCGACGCCCAAGTAGTAACTAGTTGGTACCCGCCAACCAGCGCAGGATTGCCGGATTTTCCTCCTGCGGATAGGTATGGGACAAGTTTTCAATCTCGCGGTATACCACTTGGGCACCCGCCGCACTCAGCGATGCATGGGCCTCGCGCGCCACACTGACAGGAAACATCCAGTCCAGCGCACCGTGCATGAGATAAACCGGTAGGCCCTGGGCCCGAGCCGGATCCACCACCTCCATTAACATCGGGTGGAATGACGCAGAACACGGGGCTAGGTGGGTAAACGGCGAGTCACTCTGCAAGCCACTCACATAGCTAAAGGTACCCCCATCAGACATGCCGGTAAGCAAAATGCGTGCTGGGTCGACCTGCCAATGCTCTTGGGCATAGGTCACCAGTCCAAGCAGCCGCTGGCTGTCAGTTTCAGGGTTCATCAGCGACCAAGTGCGATCGCTAGACGTGGGCGCAATTAAAACACAGGGGTTAGAGCGCGCTGCGCGCAGCCAGGACCACAAAAACTGCCGCCCATGACCACTACCACCATGCAGTGCCATCACCAATGGCAGGCTTTCGCCCTCGTAGTATTCGGGGACATAGACCGAAAATCCGCCACGCTGATCCGAGGCATTGTCGGCATGCATTACACCTACATTTGCTCGCTCTGGATCAGCCGCCATTAACTTTTGCTGCAGTTGCTCGTCTTCACGGACTTCCGGCTCCAAATAAAACCGGTTTACCGGTGGCAGCATGGCAGCCAGGGGATAGGCCGCTGCATAAGCCTGAGTCGCCAGCCCCATGGCCTTGTAGGCTGCCATGGCCGGTTCCGGTTGCTGCATGGCGGCAGCGAAGCCGTCAAATGCGCGCAGTGCCAAGGTCGTCGACATGTTCGCGAATAGCGTGAATTCCTCAAGGTGTTCTGGCCATGCCACTTGGGTAAATGTCTGCCGACCTGATTCCAGCGGATCCCGATATTGGGCGATGGCCTCAACCACCTCGGCTAGGGCAGGCGGGTGCATGAGGCGGCCAGCCTGATTCAGGGCATCCAGTGCGTGCAGCAATGGCAGTACTAGGGCTGTGGTGGCTTCCAGCAATTCATCGGTGTCGCTCAAGGCTTTCTCTCGCTGCTTTTTTCTCACGGTAACGCGCCGCCGATTTGCCTACAAGGCAGGCAGCCTTTTCTTTTTCTGTATCTTCACAGCATATGCACGCCCTGCCTCGCAAGCTACGTTGCTGTGCGCATATCCGTGCGCTAACCTGATGACTTGCGTAGGTAGATATGAATCAAACCACCAATCCTTCAAGCACTAATCCCCAGAGCAACGATGAAGTGCCCTATTATTTGCCGCTGGCAGACGAAGTTGAGGTCTTCCAAGCGGCCTACGCCTCGCGCCTGCCGATTCTGCTGAAAGGCCCCACAGGCTGCGGTAAAACACGCTTCGTCGAGCATATGAGCTGGCATCTGGACAGCATGCGGGCCGCCGCGCAGCCACCGGAGGTGCCGCTGTTGACGGTATCCTGCCACGAGGACCTCACTGCCACCGACATGGTGGGACGTTACTTACTCAAGGGCGACGAAACGGTGTGGTCTGACGGGCCACTGACTCGGGCCGTGCGCACTGGTGCGATCTGCTACTTAGATGAGATTGTTGAGGCGCGTAAGGACACCACGGTATTAATCCACTCTCTTACCGACCATCGGCGCATTTTGCCCATTGATAAAACTGGCGAGCTGCTGCACGCCCACGCCGACTTCTTGCTGGTGATCTCCTATAACCCGGGCTATCAGAGCGTGCTCAAGGACCTGAAACCAAGCACCCGGCAACGCTTTGTAAGCCTCGAATTCGACTACCCGGATGTTGCCACGGAAACACAAATCATCGCCCACGAGTCTGGGGTGGACGACACCACTGCGGAGCGGCTGGCGGTTATCGGCGAGCGCGTGCGTAACCTCAAACAGCATGGTTTCGAGGAAGGCGTGAGCACACGTCTGTTGATTTACACGGGCGAACTAATTGCCGCCGGTATTCAACCACGCCGTGCAGCCACAGCGTCAATTATCGGCGCTATTTCCGATGACGCCAGCGTGCAGCAGGCGGTCGCGGATATCGTCGACGTCATCTTGCCCTAGGCTGGGCTGGGCGCATGACAGTGGAAGCCGCCAACCCAGACGATAGCGCGGTGCCAGCGGTGTGGCTGGCCGATGTCGAGGCCGCGCTAGCGCTATTTGCCGAAGGCATAGCCGGTCGCTATCTGCATATTCGCAGCAGCCAAGAATTCGCCACCAATCCAAGGCTTAAGCTCAACGTCGAGGCTACCGGCCAAAACAGCGACACCCTGTTTCTCCCCGAGTCCGTCGAGGCCGAACAGGCATCCGCCTATCGCGTACTGGTAATGGAACAAATCGGCCTGCGCGAGTGCGATACCTTAGAGTTTCGTCTGCAAACCGCCCTGCAGCTTCTGCCACAGCTGGCCGACCGCTACACCCACGACCCTAACGCAGGCCCCCGGATTGGCGACTTTCGCTTGCTGTTCGACTGTTTCAATCAGCCTGCTCTGGCGGAAGACCTATTCCTGCTGTTTGAAGAGGCGCGAATCCAGCAACACTTGCAGCGCCAATATCCCGGGCTAACAAAGCACCTAGAGGAATATTACTCGCATCAGCTGGCGAACAAAGCAGCCGCCGATTTGCTGTCCCAAGCCAAGCGTTGGCGCATGGGCGAGGGCTTGAGCATTGCCGACGGCGCGGTAGAGCAAGCGCTGTATGCGGCACTTGCTGAACTGGCCGAACACGCCGAATCGGTCTACGACAGCGTGGCCGCACTGTGCCAGCACTACGACGCGGTACTGTCGCGTTATGCGTTAGAGCAAGAGGAATATCGAAAGAGCGACGAATCGCTGGTGGATTGGTTGAACCGGGAACAGCGCGTCGAGGAGTGGGAAGAAGAACTCGAGGACATTAACGAGCAACTCAATCAGTCCATGGCCATGGACACTCCTACCGGCGAAGAACGAGAGGCGGTCTATGGCGATGCCGGTGACGGCAGCCAGCGCCAGATCGATGTGGAAATCAAAGAGCTGAAAGACGAGCGCGACACCTTGAAGCGGCGGGTCGATATGGAGCGCTCGGCCATTGCCCATGCACTAGGCGGCGCACAGGGCGATACCCGCAGCTTTCGTTATGACGAATGGGACTATCTGAACCACACCTATCTGCGCGCTTGGTGCCGAGTGTTCGAGCAGCCCTTGGAGCCGGGCTCAGCAGAAGACATCGCACCGCTGAAAGCGGTTATTCGTGCCTACAAAAATACCGTTCAGCGTCGCCTTGAGCAGATACGTCCAACCGGCCTTGAACGCATACGACGAGTACAAGATGGCGACGAGCTGGATCTGGATGCGGTAATTGAAGCCCGTCAGGATATCCGCGCCGGGCAAAGCCCTAACGAGCGTGTGTACTCGCGCAAAGAGCGCGTGCAACGCGACGTCAGCGCGATTTTCTTAGTCGATCTATCGGCTTCCACAGACGACCCCATTCACCCTCCTGAACCCAAGGATTGGTCTAATTACGAGGTAGACGAGGCCGAGACCCGGGCAGGCTGGTATGCCACTTTTGACGACATCGAGGAAGAACCTGAAGAACCGGGCCGCAAAATTATTGATTTAGAACGCGAGGCCATGGTGGTTATGGCCGCAGCGCTGGAAGCTCTGGGCGACAGCTACGGAATCTACGGCTTCTCGGGTTATAGCAAGGACAATGTCGAACTGTTTATCGCCAAGGAGCCAGATGACGCTTTCTCCCAGACTACGCTGGCGAGCATTGCGGCCATGTCGCCAAAGGGTTCTACGCGTATGGGACCAGCGATCCGGCACGCTACCCAAAAGCTTATGGGCACCGGGAGCGCCATGAAAGTGTTGATGGTAATAAGCGACGGCTTCCCTCAAGACTGCGATTACGGGCCGGTGCGCGGCAATCATGACTACGGTGTGGAAGACACCGCCCGAGCGCTGCAAGAAACACAGCAGAAAGGCATAGAAACCTTTTGCATGACCGTTGATAAGTCAGGCCATGACTATCTCAAGCGCATGTGTCCCAACGAGCGCTATATGGTGATCGAAGAAATGGAAGACTTGCCAGACCAGCTCACCAAGGTTTATACCGCCCTCACCGGCAAGTAGCTTTTACTGCACCGACCAGATCAACAGCAGTACAAAGAGCAGCACCAGACCCAGCAGAAAAACCGCTGTAGACCAGTCGCCGGGCTGCGCTTCCACGGGATTGGCGCGCCAGTTCTTGTACATTGGCCAAATGGCGAAGAGCATCATGCCGCCAGCTATCAAGGCTAAAATTTGCATCCATTCCATGTCTTATCTCTGCACTATTAAGCCCAATAAAAAACCCGACTCAGTCTCCGCGCAGCGAAGTCCCAGCCGGGTTTAGCGTCAGCAAATTCAGATCTGCTGCGTTGAGCGAAGCCTTTTAGTCGTCGTCTAGTCGTCGCTACCAAACATGCCCAACAGCTGCAGCAGGCTGATGAATATGTTGAAGATGCTCAGATATAGGCTATAGGTGGCCATAATGTAGTTGGTTTCACCGCCGTTCACGATGGAGCCAATCTGCATCAGAATCAGTGCGCTCATCAACAAAATGATGCCACCTGAGATTACCACTGCCATCAGCGGCATTTGCAGGAAGATGTTGGCGATCATGCCGACAATCATCACCATCATGCCAATGGCGACGAAGCCGCCCATAAAAGAGAAATCGCGCTTCGAGGTCATAGCGTAACCGGCAAGGCCCAAAAAGATTACCGCCGTGCCACCCAGAGCCGTGCTGACCAGTTGTGCACCGTTGGAAAAAGTTAGGTACATGCTAACAATTGGCCCAAGACCAAAGCCGAGCAAACCCGTCACCAAGAAGATAACGCCAAGACCAGCGCCTGAGTTAGCGGTACGCGGCAGCACGAACATTCCCAATACCATGGAGGCGATCACACAAATCAGATAGGCACCTGTGGGCACCTTGAGCGCCATCGCCAAGCCAGCCATTAGTGCACTAAAACCCAGTGTAGCGGCCAGCAGCATGTAGGTATTTTTCAGTACCTTGTTGGTTTCCAGCGTAGACAGACTCGCTACCGACGCCCGATGCGTAGATCTTTGTTCCATTATTCACACCTGTGTTAACTCTGTACAAACGCGGCTGCCACTTACAGTAACTTGCCGCTCTTGCGCGTTTATTCGACCCCACTGTGGAGCAATGCCTCTATATTGGCAACTGGGAGCAGTTTTGCAACCCCATCGTCAGCAATCCTGCATAAGTCAAAACTTAGTCAGCAAAATTCGCCCTCGACCTCACCCTCGGCGAAGGCCAGCAACGTCACAAATTTTTAACCATCTGCGCATACCCATTGGTGACACAACAAGCTAATCTTCCGACTTCAAACGGTTTGGATCACCGCTATGCCAACGCCTGAGTTAGACCCAGCATTTGTCTCCTACTTGCGTGAAGAGCCGAAAATTTCCTATGTGCATCCCGACGACCCGTGGCTAACCCGCCAAGTCATTTCTTCTATTGAGCGTCTCTTTGGGCGTAATCATATCGAGTCCATATACAAGGATTTGAAGCTAGGTCCCTTCGACATTGCAAATTTCTTTGCCGAAGCCTTCACCAATACGCGCATTGAACGCCGCTATGCGGGCGCCGATCTGGGCGCTATTCCCGCCAACGGCCCATTAGTTTTTGTCGCCAATCATCCCTTTGGTATCGTGGACGGTATGGCGCTATGCGATATGGCGCTGCAGGCCCGCGGTGATTTCCGCATTCTCATTCACTCACTACTGTGCCAAGACAAAGATTTAGCACCCTATTTTCTGCCCATAGACTTTAATCCCACCAAGCGGGCGATCAAAAACAACATCCGGGTAAAAAACGTCGCCCAAGACTGCTTAGAGCAGAACATCCCGATTTTGATTTTCCCTTCGGGTTTCGTTTCCACCGCGGACAAAAAAGGTTTCGGCCACGTTGTCGATGCGCCATGGACAACCTTTGCTGCGAAGCTGATTCGCGACGCCGAGGCAAGCGTGGTACCAGTGTATTTTCCCGGTCGCAATCGCCGTGCTTTTCATCTGGCCTCACACATCGCCGAGCCGCTGCGCATGGCGCTAATGCTTAGCGAAGCGCGCAACCGTTTTGGTAAGCCGCTAGACGCGGTGGTTGGTGATACGCTTGATTGGGCATCGCTGAGTCAATTGGGCAACCGCCAAGCGCTGACAGACTACCTTTACAGCGAAGTGCAGGCACTCGCCTTCCACAACGTCGAACCCCATCCGGCAGTTTTTTCCCAACGCTGATAACCCTGCTACCCTTGGTCTATGACTGAGGAACAAGCCCCTTGGGTTGAAGTATTTCGCGCCGAAGACCAGCGACTCATTAGAGACGCCAGTCTGGTGCTGCTTGCGGTGAAAATCGCTCATCGAGTCGATATGAACGCCACCACCTCGCCTTGGTCCGTTATGGTGCCCGCCGACCAGCAAGCCCGTGCTCACAATGAGCTGACCGCCTATTGGCAAGAAAACAGTAAGCCGCCCCCTGAGCAGACCCAGGTGCCCTTTGTCGATAGCGGCTGGCCGGGTGTACTGGGCTTTCTCGCCGTTATTTGGGCAGTGCCTGCCCTACAAGGTTTTGCCAATAGCCCACTGGTTGAGGCCGGGGTACTGCACAGCGAGGCTGTGCGTGAGGGCCAATGGTGGCGGGCCATCACCGCTCTGACCCTGCACGGTGGTCTTGAACATATTCTCAGCAACAGTCTGTTTGGCAGTTTGTTCGGCTTCTTTGTAGCCCGATACTTGGGTTCCGGCGTGGGCTGGCTGGCCATTCTCGGCTGCGCGGCGCTAGCCAACCTGTTCAATGCCTTTATTCATCCAGACGCCTTTCGTGCCCTTGGTGCATCTACCGCGAACTTTGCGGCCCTAGGTCTTACCCCAACCCTGCTTTGGCGTAAGGGCGCTTTTCGACAACAGGACTGGCGTCGCAGCGTTGCGCCATTATTCGCTGCCCTTGCCATGCTGGCACTGACCGGCTTCGGCGCAGAGCGGGTTGATGTGGGCGGCCATGTATTTGGTTTTATTGCGGGTGTCTGCGCGGGTTTGCAGCTCTCGCGCATCGACTTCGCGGCAATCCCCCGAGAGCGTCAACAGCAATGCGGAATTCTGGCGTTGGGTCTCGTTGCATTCGCTTGGGTTGTAGCGCTGTAGGCGTTTTCGCGCCTCGGTTGGGTATTTTGTTCAGCCAAGGTTCAGATTGAAGCCAGCACCATGGCTGCAGTACTGGCCATTTCGCCTGAAATAATTTCGCCCACAGCAGCCCAAATATGAGGAGGCCTGAATGCACCCTTATCTAATAATGACCGTTATTGCCGCACTTACGATTTGTGTCCCAGCGCAAGCCCGAGTGACAGCGCAAGCCCGAGCGACAGAGCAAGCCCGAGTGACAGAGCAAGCCCGGGTAACAGAGCGCAGTGACAGCAAACAAGAAGCAGGCGGCAGCCACTCCCTTGTGCAGCCGCTTATCCACTACCCAGACGAACTGATTCAAACCATCTTCGCCGTCAGTCAGCAGCCGGAACAGGTTGCGCTGGCAGCCCGCTACCTGACCGATCCCAATAGCATTAGCAGCGAACCGCAATTTAGCGATACCGCACTGGAACTCATGCAGTACCCGGCTTTACTGCTGCAGCTCAGCGAAAATTTACTTTGGCTCCGACAGCTTGGCCAAGCGGTAAGCCGTGACGAAGACAGCCTATGGACCAGCCTGCAAGACGAACGCCTTGCTCAAGGGGTGCCAGAAGATGTTCTAGAAGACGCATTAGCGGGCCTACCACGCGACCCCATCTCGATAACCCACACCGATGACCGAATCATTTATCGTAGCGGTCCGGGCTATCGCAGCGGCCCCGGCATTCGCCATCTTTGGGGACAACGACCATCGCCCAGACGGACTACCACCTACATTTTCCCAAGACCCCACGCATATTCAGCACCTTGGTCTCGAAGTAGCCTGCACCCATCCCGGAACGGTTTTTTTCTGCACAAAGACCAACTGTTTGGCCGCCATTCCGACCGCTGGCACAACTCCTTTGGCTGGCGCGGGGGTGACGACTTTTTGCATCGGCACCAGCGCGAACTGCGAAACAAGATCAGACGAGACCGCCGTAGGGCGCATGGCCAACTGCATAGAAGAGAGCCTAGGGGAGAACACAGGAGAGAGCACCGGCGCGAACACAGGCAGGAACATCAGGCAGAAAACAGAAGAGAACACAGACAAGAGCACAGACAAAAACACAGCCAAGACCAGCGTACCAAGGGGCCACATACGCCGGAACGACGACCACCGCGTGCCTTCATGGGCGACGGACAGATGCTGCGCTAACGGCCCGAGGTCGCCGGCCCGGCGCTGACCACCCCACTGAAGTCTAAGGGCCGACGATCAAACAGCCAGACAAAGCCAAACATGGCCGCACCCGATAGCGGGCACCAATAAAAAAACGCGACACCACTGAGCGACAAACCCGCGACTATAGCGCAGGCCAACACGAAACCGCACAAAATCAGACGCAGGGAGCCAATACCAAAACGCGCCAACAAGATGCTGGCAAAAATCGCGCCATAGATGTAATTCGGCAGCTTAAAGGTCAACTGCAGCAGGCCTTGGGCCGAGTAGCGCGAAAAAAACAGAGCCAGTGCGAAGAAAACCAGCGCCCAGAACACCATAAAAACACGAGACATCAGCAAATAGTGACTCTCGCTGCGACCTTTGCACAGGGGCGCATACAGGTGGTTTACCGTGAGATCAGAACCTTCAGCCAAGGCCGAGTCGAGGGTGGATATAGCTGCGGCAAAAATTGCTGCAACAAAAAGACCTGATACTCCAACCGGCAGCTCGGTCGCAATGAAGTAAGGGAAAATACGGTCTGGGGCATCGACCAACTGAGCTGTCAGCGCCTGCGGCAAACCCTTCTCGCCATAGAACGCAAACAGTGCCAAGCCTACACCCAGAATCAGCAAGTGCACTACGTAGAAAAGAGCGGCGAAATCAAAAGCCTTACAAGCATCATGCACCGAGCGACAGGCCTTTACCCGCTGCCAGGTCGCCTGAGTGCTGCCCTGAGCAATGCTCAAACAAATGGCACCGATCACCCCTGCCCATATGGTACTGCTCTTGCTCATGTCGGTATCGAAATCGAATAGCACCAGCTTGGCCTGAGCATCCAACCAGACAATGGTTTCTGGCAGCGGGGCTGTCAGTTCGCCCAGCATATACAGTAGAGAAAAGAGCGCCCCCCCAGCGAACAATAGAAACAGCAGAAAGTCGGTCCATATAACGGTCTTGATGCCAGCCAATGCCCCCCATACGGCGCTGATGGCAATAATGAACAGTGCACATCCGGCCAAGCCCCAGCCGCTGATCACATCGAGTACCAAGCTAGCGGTAAGCAACTTAACGCCGGAGTTGATGGTGTTGAGGAGCAGCCCAAGGGCCATGGAGAAGGATCCGGTTGGGGCGTCGATGCGCGCGCCAATGTAGTGGTAGCTTGTTGCCAGATTTTCACTGAGATAAAACGGTCGGGCCAACAGTCGGGCAACAACTACCTTGCCCAAGGCCAAGCCGAGAATAACCTGAAAGTAAGTTAGGTTACCTTCAGGAGCAAAAACCGCTGCAGGCACCGAGACAAAGGTTACAGCGCTGACCACGGTGGCAATAATGCTGGCGGACACGGCCCACCAAGGCATGGTGCCGTCGGCCTGAAAGAATCCTCGCCGGTCAGAAATTGTGCCGCTGAGCCGATGCCCGGCCCAAGTAACGCCAAGCATAACCACGGTGATAACGGCCAAGTCGATTGGCCCTAATCCGGTGTTCACCGTGGCCCAAAGTGGCTGCCTGCGACTCGCTGGCGCAGCAGACTATTGGTCAAGACGGACGATGCGGGTACCTACATTGCCACCAGACAACAGATCCACAAAGGCATTGGGAGCCGCAGCCAGACCCACCACCTCATCTTGCAGGCTGGTTAGCTGGCCCGAGTTCAGCCAACTGTAAATGTCTTCGCGGGCTTCTGCGTAACGCTCGGCATAATCAAACAGCAAGAACCCACGCATGGTAAGACGATTATTCACCAGCAAGCCGGGCACGCCCTTGGGGCCGGGTTCTGGAGTATTGGTATCGTACTGAGACACGACGCCGCAGCAGCTGATACGACCTCCAACGTTCATACGAAACAGTGCCGAACCTAAAATCATGCCGCCGGTGTTGTCGAAATACACGTCGACTCCATTGGGCGTCGCCTCTTTCAGATTTTGGCGATAGTTGGCATCTTTATAATTTACGCTGCGGTCAAAGCCTAACTGTTCCACCAGCAAGCGACCTTTGTCATCGCTCCCGCATACGCCTACCACTTCGCAGCCCCGGATTTTCGCCATCTGGCCAACCATATGACCTACCGAACCCGCCGCTGCAGATACCATTACCGTTTCCCCGGCTTGGGGATTCGATACATCCAACAGGCCAAAATAGGCGGTCAAACCGTTGACTCCCATGGGCCCAAGATAGTGGATGGGATCATGGGCAGGGTCGATTACGGTCACATGCTCGGCATCCATGGCCGCATACTGCTGCCAGCCGGTGGCTGCGGTAACTCGGTCGCCCACAGCAATGTTGGGCGCATTAGAGGCAACCACCTCACCGACGCCTGAGCCGTTCATGACCCGCCCCGCAGAAGGGGCACCGGCATAGCTGGCACTACCCTGCAAACCGGCGCGAGTACCCGCGGTAATTGCGAAGGCCAAGGTCTTGATGAGCACCTGACCAGCACCCGCCTCGGGCATTGGCGCATCGGCCAGCCGATAATCCTCTGCTTGCAGCTTGCCTGACGGCAACCGTTCAATCAGTACTTGTTGGTTTTCCATAGTTCTCCCCTATTCGATATGACGCCTTCGTTAAAATCGTGACTTATGCTCTTAAATCGCTTGCCATGGCCTGAATCAATTCAGGCCCAATGCCGCAACAACCGCCGATAATGGAAGCCCCCTTGCTGCGCCAATCTCGCGCAAAGGCGATGAATTCATCCTTTTCCATCGCTCTACGCGCAATCGCCATGTCATTGTCTAAAGTCCACCCCTCAGGCACATGAAAAATGTTTGGGTAAGCGCCAATGGGTTTGTCCGTAAGTGCCGCCAAGGTTGACACCGCATCAGTAATCGCTGCGGGTGAGGTGCAGTTGAACAAAAAGGCATCGGGCTGGTATTCACTTAAGGCTGCCAGCGCATCTTCAAGACTCTCGCGGCTGCGCAGTCCTTGGCCGGGTCTTTCGTCCAAGGTCAAAGCCACCCAAAGCGGTTTGCTGGCATCGGTGGCTCTGGCTGCTGCCGCAGCGTTCACTGCCTCACGCACACAGGACATGGTTTCGCAAAGATACAGATCCACATAGGGGTCCAATACCCTCACCAGTTCGCCGTACACCTCACGCGAGACAGTATCTTCTGGCACCAAGTCATGGCGGTAGCTTTCGTCTAGCGGGGGTAAACAGCCAGCAATTTGCACCGGCGTGCTGGCCGCATCTGCCGCTTGCCGCGCTAGCTTAGCCGCCGTTACTGTTAATTCTTGATAGCTTTCTGCCATACTGGCCTTGGCCAAATAACTGGGAATTGTGGAGTAGGAATTGGTCGTGATGACGTTGGCACCGCCTTCGATATATTCTTTGTGCACCTGTACCACTGCATCGGGGTGGTCGATTAATGCCCGGGCAGACCAGAGCCCAGTGCGGGGTGTCAGACCACGTTTAATCAGCTCCTCGCCCATGCTGCCGTCTAAAATCTGTAATTCGTGACTCACCCAGTGCCCTCCTCTTGCCTAGGGATAAATCGATTCCAATTTGCCGGGGCGGATTCTGACGTTTCTCAGCGGATTTGTTAACTGATTTCAACCGTTGTGGCCCTATGAATGAATCCAAACAGGCGCGCTATTGCTTGGGTTCTGCCAAATTGTCGCCAAGTTGCACCAACCCAGTGGCCCAAGCTATCACGACCAAACTCTGGGGCGTATTCCTTGCGTCGCATCAGCCTAGCCGCCAAAGTCTATCCCTCAAGCACCGACAATAGACATGGCTCAGGAGGCAGGCATCGTGGCATTGATTCGATACGTGACAGAGATGGGCATGGGCACCGATGTTCACGGGCAGGACTACACCAAGGCGGCCAAACGTGCGGTATCTGACGCCATCCGGCATTCGAGCCTGAATTTTTTTAACGCGCTCGGCAAATCACCCAAGGATATGCGTATTACTGCCCGTATTGGTGTGGCGGAACCGGAGCAAGTCGATACCGAGGCGGTGGCAGCCGAGTTGCCCTATGGCACGGTTACCGTGGAATGCGTACATGGCGGCCTTGATGTCCCCGCAGACTCAGGCCATACCAGCGCTGCGCCCATGGGTGACGCCATTGTTATCGCCAGTGCTGCGATTATTGTTCGGTTTGAAGAATAACGGCTGCTAGAGCACGTCGAGAATGCGCGAATACTTGATGACAAGTTCCCGGCGCTTTTCCAGCGGGCCAATAAATTCATCGGTATCGAGTTCGTTGTGCACCAAGTAAAGACCTGAGTTGGCTGTTTGCAGCCATGAAAAGCGCAGATTCAGTGCGGTTACATCGCTGCGGTCGTCGTACTGCATCAACGCCTGCAGGAGTACCTTGGGACTGAATGAATAGGACAGGCGCAGCCTTGCCACATTCACTTCAAAGTCGCCATTGGTTACAGGCAGTTCAATACGGTTATTGCTCCAACTCAGTTCGCTGGTCAAAGCCTCGGCGAAACGGTAGCTGGCCTTCACCTCAGTGGAGTTGCGGTCACCGCCATAAAACCCGCCAATGCGTGAGGTAACCGAGCCGCTCAGAGCCTTACGCGGGTTCGTCATCACCACAATCTGCGACTCTTTGTGGTCGTACTCGCCAATGGGTACCACGGTACCCTCGTTAATTTCGAAGGGCTCTTTCACGCCTTCGCGGGTGAAGTTGATACCCGTGTGTATTTCAAAGCCATTGGTCCACTCCCAATGGTTATCGACATGCAAAAAGCCAGACTCGTAAAAACCCTCGTCGTCCTGATAGCCCTGATAAAAGATATGGGGGCGCAGCTCGAACAACCCCCAGCGGTCGTTCATGCGCTTGGTATGCCAGATCATGCTGGAGACTTTTTCGTAATTCTTGCGCTTCAAAAAACCCACTTCTGGATTGAAGTTGTCGCCTACCTGAGCGTAGCTTAAGAACACATCGAGGCTTTGCACGTTGTAGTCGGCGCGCACGCGCATGGCCCTATCGTCGCCAGACAAGCCCGGGGTATCTGTTTTCGCTCCGTAGCCGGAAAATGTCCAAGCGTCGCCGACGCCGAGGCGTCCATCCACTGCATAGGTTTGGTTGTCGTCGGCACTCAACTCAGCAGCTTTGTCGATAAACAACACGCCCAAGGAAGAGCGATTCGCGAACTCCTGGTTTAGCCGCAGCAAACTAAAATTCGCCCCAGCAATGCCGTTCTCGGAATCTCCAGTCTGCATGTGCATGGCGCCAACATTTGTCGCGCTGCCTATTTTGCCGGACAAGCGCAAGCCTGCATCAATAGGCTGGGGCATGCCCGCTGCGTCTATGCCAATGCGCCGACTGAAAAACAGCTCAACATCCTTAGCATCACCAACTGAAAACTGGCCCGCGTTTTCTAAAAAGAAGGGGCGCTTTTCTGGCAGAAAAATACTGAAACGATCTAGATTGACCTGCACCTCGTCAACTTCTACCTGAGCAAAGTCAGTGTTGTAGGTCATATCAAGCGTCAGACTAGGCGTTAGCGCAATTTTTGCGTCGAAACCCACTTCGCCGCCGGTTTGCGTATTCGGCCCATCCTCGCCACCGCGCTCCAGCGTACCTAACACATAGGGCGTGACTTTGATCGAGCGCTGACTTGGCGGGGCCACGCTGGTCAGCGTGCCCGCCTCAGACAATCGGAACAGATCGTACTGCCGCGACAGCGGTGCCCAGTACGATACTTCATCAAGGCGCGCGATATTGCGCTGAAAATTGATACCCCAGTTCTGTTCGCCCTTGCCGGAATAGCGCAAAGATTTGAACGGAATGGCAAATTCAGCACTCCAACCAAAGTCGCCAATATGGGTTTGTACCTGCCACGAGGCATCCCAATTTAGATTAAAGCCAGCGGCCTCCTGCCCACCACCACCACTCCTGGTTACTTGGCCGTCATACTCGCCTGCCGCAGGCGTCGTGCCAAAGACAAAACCATTTTGACGGTCTTGAAAGCCGTCAATAATCATTTGAAAACTGTCGAGATCGTCCAGATCAGCGTCGCGGCGGCTGTCGGCCACTATGAGCTTGGCCGGATCGTCATCGAAACAAATCACTGCCACATAGAGCGTATCGGCTGAGTAGGCCACACGCACTTCCGTGCGAGCCGAAGCGGGCTGCCCTTCGTTAGGCCGTACCTGAAGAAAATCACTGGCTGAGCTTAGGCCTTGCCAAAGTGGGTCTTCGATGACTACACCGTCGAGGGTAGGGGGCTGTTCAAGCCACTGGGCCTGTAACACCGGCTGCGCCAGCAGCGGTGCACTCAAACATGCGAAGACAAAGGCAGCCGCATGACGAACTGTATTACTCAAAATGATTCCTAACAAATGACAACGGCCCAACTCGCGTCATGCCAGTGAGCGTTTAAAACTCGGCTTAAGATGTAGGCCTACAATGCAAAAAGCGCGAGGCAGCCTCGCGCTTTTTTAGTCAACCCAGCCTTATCGGGCTACGCCATGCGCTGGCGCCGAGGTTATCGCGGGGCTTTAAGCCTTGCGAGTGACGCGCACCGGCAAGGAGGTATAGCCCTTTACGAAGGAAGAAAAGGTACGTTCCACGTCGCCAACCACTTCAATGTTATCGAAGCGCTGCAAAATTTCTTCCCACAGTACTCGCAGCTGCATTTCTGCAAGCCGGTTGCCCATGCAGCGATGGATGCCAAAGCCAAAGGACAAGTGATTACGTGCATTTTTGCGGTCGATGATAAGGTCTTCGCCACGCTCGAAAACCGACTCGTCGCGGTTACCGGACACATACCACATCAACACTTGGTCGCCAGCCTTAATGTCTTTGTCGCCAACGACACAGTCGTTGTTTGCTGTGCGGCGCATGTAGGCCAACGGGGTCTGCCAGCGAATGACTTCCGCCACCATATTAGGAATAAGCGAATGGTCGTTCTTGAGCTTTTCGAATTCTGCTGGAAATTCGTTCATCGCCAGCACACCACCCGACATGGAGTTACGAGTTGTGTCATTGCCCCCTACGATGAGCAAAATGAGGTTGCCCAAAAATTCCAGTGGCTCCATATCCTTGGTGTCATCGCCATGGGCGAGCATGGAGACTAGGTCGCCGGTAGGGTTCTTCTTACGGTCTTCCCAAATTTGCGTGAAGTAGACGAGGCACTCGATAAGCTCCTCGCGGCGCTGCTCTTCCGTATCAATAACACCGCCGCCGGGAACTGCAGTCGCTACATCGGACCAGCGCGTCAGCTTAGAGCGTTCTTCGTAGGGAAAATCAAACAAGGTAGCCAGCATGCGCGTGGTCAACTCGATAGACACCGTGTCTACCCAGTCAAAAGTTTCGCCTTCTGGCAGAGAATCCAGCACTTCGCAGGTGCGCTCACGAATCAGTGCTTCCATACCCGCTAAATTACGGGTGGAAACCACCGGTGAAACCGTACGGCGCTGCACATCGTGCTTGGGCTGGTCCATGGCAATGAACATGCTCACATCCAGCGCACCTTCCGGCAGCGGCTGATCAATCGGGAAGCCGAGGGTGATGCCATTGGCACTGGAGAAATTCTTGTGGTCAGTATCAACGGCTTTGATTTCTTCGTAACGTGTTAGCGACCAGTAACGTCCCGCTACTTCGGTTTCATTGAAGTGCACTGGGTCTTCATGGCGCAGACGCTCAAACACTTCGAGCATCTTGTTTTCGCTAAACAGACGATTCCAAACAGGATTGATCTCTTCGAGAGGTATGTCGGCTGCCGCTGGGATGGCGCCTTTCTTTTTGTCCTGTTCAGACCCGGGACGAACAAACTCCGGGGTTACTGAGGTGTCTATTGAGGTGTCTAGGGCTTCACTCATTGCTTTGTCTCCACGTGCTTTTAGCTTTTCCTATTAGCGATAAAGATACCTGAGATTTTGGGGGGAAGCGATGGTCGCCGATGAGATATTGTCGGCATTTTAGAAAGGTCAAACCCGCCAGCAATATTCAGCATCGCCTGACCTGAGGGCGTGACAAGCTGGCTCTCATATCGCAAGTTAAAGGCTACGCAACTCCTGCAACAAATCACTGGGGGTATCATCTGGTAGCGACACCACATCGACCGACCCAGCAAAGCGCTGGCGGATTTTGTCCGAGATTTGGTCGAACCGACCTACGGCGCAAAACTCGTGCACGATATCGTCTGATACCTCTGCCGTCATTTGCTCCCACTGACCTTTCTTCGACATGTCGTTGAGTTTGTGGCCTAGGTCCTGCCAGCCGTGTTGCTCGAACACTGGCCAATAAGATGGGGTAGAGCCGTAGAAGCCTACGCGCATACGCACCCACTCGAACATCTTGCTCACCGCAGCATCGTCGGCACCGGTAACCACGAAGCCACCTCCGCTGATTTCATAGTCAGCACGGCTACGTCCCGACGTCTGCAGTCCCTTGGTAAGACGCGGCATAATGACTTCTTCTAGGTATTTGCCGGTGCAAAAGGCGTGCAGCATGACGCCGTCGCATTCTTCTGCGGCCACTTTCATCATGGCTGGGCCGACTGCGGCGATTTGCACCTTTGGCACACCGTACTCACAGGGTTCTGGGGTGAAGTTAGGGGTCATCAGGCTGAACTGATAATGCTCCCCCTGATAATCGAGCTTGCTGCCGTTCGCCCAACAGTCCCAGATAGCCCGCAGGGCTTGTACATACTCGCGCATGCGTGGCGCAGGCGGTGACCAGGGCACACTGAACCGGCGCAAGTTGTGGCCCTTCACTTGGCTGCCAATGCCTAGAGTGAAGCGGCCCTTACTGGCGCGCTGCAGATCCCACGACATGTTCGCAGCCACCATGGGGCTACGCGCAAAGGCAATGGCGATACTGGTGCGCAGCTCCAAGGCATTGGTTGCGGTGGCAGCAACTGCCAAGGGTAAAAAGGCGTCCTGCCGATTTTCCTGTGTGGAAATACCGCTAAAGCCCCGTTCTTCTACCGCCTTGGCCGCTGGGCCGACGGCGTGTAAATCGTGTGCGGGTATGCCGGTATTAATTTTCATGACGTTATTTGGCCTGCTGTTTTTCGCGGGCGCTAATAAAGGCCGGGCGCTGCATTAATGACTCTAAGTAACGCTTGCAGTTGGACTTGTAGCGGGCGTCTAAGCCCAGCGACACGCCAAGGAACAGTGCGTAGCCAACGGCAATATCGGCGATAGTGAACTTGTCGGCGCAGAGAAATTCTTTGTCTTCCAAGGCCATTTCCACCGAGCGCAGCCGCGACAGGTACCAAATGGAATAGTCTTCTACCACCTGCGGAATGCGGCGTTCTTCTGGCTCTAAGCGGGTATACCGAAGCACCAAGGTTTGCGGAAACGTCAGCGTGGCATCGCTGCGGTAGAGCCAGTTCAAGTACTCACCGTAGGCTGGGTGATCCTTCGCCACACCAATAGAGGTAGGTCCGTACATATCCTCTAAGTAATGGCAGATGCCGGAGGATTCGGTCATAACCAAATCGCCGTCGGTAAAGGTGGGTACCGTACCCAGCGGATTAAGCTCAAGGTAACCGGGATAGGTTGCGCGAGGCGGGAACTGCATGTTGATGAGTTCGTATGTTAGGCCCATTTCCTCTAGCGCCCATAGGGGCCGCAGCGAACGCGCATCGGCGCAGTGATATAGCTTCATTTTTGAGTCCGTCATATTTTCCTTTTCTCCCGCCTGCTACTTAACTAGTACAGCCAATCTCACTAGTCCAACAACAGTGGCGCTAACAAATTACGATGGTAGGCCGCGTCGCCAAATTGGTACTGACACCAAAGCGCGCGGCGCAAAAACAGCTGGGCATCGCACTCGTAGGTGAAGCCAAAGCCGCCATGAAACTGCACCGCACGGTCACCGGCAAAGGCAAAGGCTTCGCTGCCTTGGGCCTTAGCCATGCGCACAGCAGCTTCTATTTCTTCGCTGTTACCTTGGGCAATACAGGTTGCTGCGCGATACAGATGGGAACGGCAAGCTTCCATGGACAAAAGAATTTGCACCGTAGGATGTTTCAGCGACTGGTAGCTACCAATGTACTGGTCGAACTGCTTGCGCGTTGTTAGGTAGTCGATAATCACATGCAGGACGCCAGACAGGCCGCCGGACATTTCAGCAGTGAGCAACAGCAAGGCGGCTTGCTCAATGCTGGCAAAGTCCGTGCCCTGCAGGAGTTGATCTGCTGGCAGCGTTAGATTTTCCACACTTAGCGTGTAGCTGCGCCGAGTTTCGTCGATAACAGTTTCTCGGGTCAGCGCCGCCTCTGGCAACTGCGCCTTGTTCAGCGCAATCAGCCGTGCCTCACCGTCAACTTTGGCCGACAGCACAATGACCTCTGCCTCCGGGGCGTCTAAAACAAAGCACTTTTTCGCGGTGAGCAGCAGTTGCTCGCCCTGCACTTGCGCGTGGCTGCCAATTTCCGTGAGATGCCAGTTGCCATCTTCTTCGGTGAGGGCTATGGATGCCGCGCTGCCCGCGGCAATTTGTGGCAGCCACTGCTCTCTTTGTTGTTCGTTAGCGCAGTGAATAAGAGCTTGGGTGGCCAGCGTGGTAGCGACGAAGGGCGAACCCATCAAATGCCGGCCCATGCTCTCGGCAATGGGCACAGTGTCCGCCAAGGACAAACCGAGGCCACCGTACTGCTCGGGAACCGTAATACCCAGCCAGCCTAAGTCGACCATTTCCTGCCATACCGCTGGCTCCACACCTTGGGGCTGCTCGATCTGCGCACGTACCCGATCTAATGGCGAGTGCTTACGACAGAAATCGACCGCAGTCTCCATAAGCATGGTCTGTTCTTCTGAAAACTCTATTGTTGCCATGACAACCTAATTCCTTTGGTTTGCTGGTTCAGCAGCCGTGCTCTTGCACACCGCGCCCACGGGTGCCTAACCTTTCGGCAAGCCCAATACCCGTTCGCCAATAATGTTGTGCTGAATCTGGCTAGTGCCGCCGCCAATGGTTCCTGAAAAGGCGTTCAGATAAGAGCGCTGCCAGAGGCCCCCATCTACCGCGTCAGGGCTAACAAAGCGCGCGCCATTGGCCCCTTGCAGAGATATCGCAAACTGGCACATACGGCGTTTCAGCTCAGTGGCTCGCAGCTTGCCAGACATGCTGACGGCGCTGGGCCAGTCGGTAGCCAAGGCAGGTACTTTTTCCCGCGCCGACATATAGCCGTTGCCTCGGGCTTCGGTGATCAGATCCACCAGTTGCTCGCGCACATGTGGGTCTTCTATAGCAGGCTTGCCGTTGCGCTTAGCGCGTCTCGCTAGCTCAACAATGTCATCGATGCTCAAGTCCATCATGGACAGGCCACCCGCCTGACCGCCGGTGGCGCCGCGCTCAAACATCAGCGTGGCCATGGCAACTTTCCAGCCCTCGCCTTCCTTACCCATCATGCAGGAGGCAGGAATGCGTGCATCGTTAAAAAACGTCTGGCAAAAGCCGTATTCGCCGGTGAGCTTTTTGATAGGCCGTGGCTCAATGCCTGCGGCATCCATGGGTGCCAAAAAAAAGCTCAGGCCCGCATATTTGTTTGGCCCGTCGGTCGACGTGCGTGCAATCAAAATCATGTACTTGGCGTAGGAGCCGAGGCTGGTCCAAATTTTTGAGCCGTTGATGACGTATTCGTCACCGTCTTTGACCGCCTTGCACTGGGCGCTGCCCAAATCAGAGCCATGGTCTGGCTCGGAGAATCCCTGACACCAAATATCTTCAGCGCTAAGAATGCCCTTAATGTAGTGGCTCTTTTCCGCTTCGGTACCCATAGCCAGAATTAGCGGCCCGGCCCAATTCAGACCAATGGTATTGGGCAGAAAGGGTACTCGGTGTTTGGCCATGGCCTTGGTCGCGATGTCCTGAAACACCTGATCCATGCCTAAGCCGCCGTACTCTTTCGGCCAAGACATGCCGACATAGCCGTTTTCATAAACCTTTTGCTGCCAGTTACGTAAAAATTCAAACTGTTGGTCGGTGCCAACTTCCATAAAGGTTTCGGGCAATATGAATCCGGGATTAGCGGGTTTGTTTTCGGCAAACCAGCGGTCGGTTTGCTCCTCAAATTCCGCGATTTCCGCTTGGCTGGTACTCATTTTTCTTCCTTTCTATATGTTGTTCTTTTCACTGCTGATCTTTTTAAGACTCTTTGGTTTGGCCCATTAGCTTAAAGACGTGTTGCGCAGCTGGAGTAGGGGCGCAATAAGCTCGATCCACTTCTCGACATAGCTCAGGGTCTCTTCAGGCGACACCCCATACTGTTCTTGTGTTAGCAATCCGCGCATAAAGCTGCGGGTCATATTCAGCAGCATTACCACTTGAGCGTCCGCTGCAGCGGTCGCTTGCTGGTGATCTGCACTTTGGTAAATCGACAGCGACTGCTGATCCAGATTTTTTCCCCACGCCACCAGTTCGGCGGATATGCGCAGCCTTAGCTTGCGATCCGTACGGGCGGCATTAAGTACTTCTAGCAAGGCCCGATAGGCCGAGGTGTTAATCAGGCGCAGCCAAGCGTTGCGCAGCGCAGACTCAACGCTGTCGTAGGGCTGACTAGCGCTGGGCACCGTTCGCATCAACAGGTGTTCTACCGTTGCCGCAATTAACTCTTCCTTGGTCGGAAAGTGGTATTGCAGTGCACCCTTTGAAAAACCAGCGTCTTGGGCGACTGCCGCAATAGTGGTCTCCGCATAACCCACCTTGGCCAGCAGGCCGATGGTCGACTCGCACATGCTTTCCCGCGCACGGGCGCTTTTTAGTTGCTGCAGTCCCAATTCGGCAGTCACATAAATCCCCTCTTTACCGCACAAAAGCTACCACAAAAAAACCTTATGGCTGGCTTTTTATTCTGCTAGTTTTCTGTTGTGGGGAAAATGTAAGAGGCATTGGGGGAATTAGTCATGCCAGTCTTAGAATCTAAATTGGATGCCCGCGCCGAGGTATTCCAATCTAACAAAAACGATATGCTCGATACCTTGAGCCAGCTACAGGTGCTTTACGATGAAGCCGCCGAAGGCGGTGGCGAGGAGGCGGTAGCCCGCATCCGCAAGCGCGGCAAGATGCCAATTCGTGAACGCATCGCCCATGTGCTCGATCAGGACTCACCGTTTTTAGAAATCAGCCCTTTGGCCGCTTGGCGTTCGTCCTACGACATTGGCTCAGGCTTTGTGGTTGGCATTGGCGTCATAGAAGGCGTGGAGTGCGTCATTCTGGGCCATGACCCATCGGTGCGTGCCGGTGCCTTTAACCCGTTCAACGCGAAAAAACTGATGCGCGGACTGGAAATTGCGCGAGAAAATCGCATGCCCTATGTGCAGTTTGTCGAAAGCGCTGGGGCCGACCTGCGCGGCGCCAGTGACGGCGGTAACGGCGACCCTAACGCCGCAGCGGAAGCCGACATCAGACGCGACATAGACCACTTTGCCGAATCTGGCCGCCTGTTTTATGAAATCTCTGAGCTGTCGAAGATGCGTATTCCAACAGTATCGGTGATCTTCGGTGCAGCCACCGCTGGTGGCGCTTACCAGCCGGGCATGAGCGACTACAACATCATGGTGAGAAACCAAGCCATGGTCTCTCTGGGCGGTCCGCCCTTGGTGAAAATGGCCACCGGCGAGGACGCCGACGCCGAAAGTTTGGGCGGTGCTGATATGCACACTCAGGTTTCGGGGCTCGGCGATTATCTTGCCCAAGACGAAATGGACGGTATTCGCATCTGCCGCGAAGTGGTATCCCACCTGAACTGGCGCAAACTCGGGCCAGAACCCAAGCCAGAGTTCACCGAACCCAAGCACGACCCCCAAGACCTGCTGGGGCTGGTGTCAAAAGATCTAAAGAGCCCGCTGGATATTCGCGAAGTCATTATGCGCATTGTCGATGGCTCAGCTTTTGAGGAGTTCAAGCCACTGTATGGCCCATCGGTGGTTTGCGGTTGGGCCTCCATTCACGGCTACCCGATAGGCATTTTAGGTAACAACGGAGCGCTGTTCTCCGAGTCTGCGGAAAAGGCCGCGCAGTTCATTCAACTTTGTAACCAAATCGATGTGCCGCTGCTGTTTTTGCATAACATCACCGGGTTCATAGTCGGCACAGACTTCGAGCAGGGCGGCATTACCAAAAACGGCTCGAAGATGGTCAACGCAGTTGCAAATTCCACCGTACCGCATATCACCGTTATCGTTGGCGCCTCTTACGGCGCTGGCAACTACGGCATGAGCGGTCGCGCCTTTGGCACTAAGTTCACCTACATTTGGCCCCACTCTAAAATCGCTGTGATGGGTCCGGCGGTTATGGCCGGGGTGATGACCATTGTAGGTAAAGGTGCTGCGGCCCGACGCGGTATCGAGTTTGATGAAGAAGCCGACGCCCAACGTGCGGCTTTTGCCGAGCACTGGGCCGAGGAACGCTCGAAGGGCTTGTACGCTACCTCTCGAGTATCCGACGACGGCATGATCGACCCCCGCGACACCCGCAACGTGGTCGCCATGTCGCTATCAGCCTGTCACAACAATACGGTTAAAGGCACCAAGGAGTACGGCACATGGCGCATGTAATCTCTCCCATCAGCCGACTGCTCGTTGCCAATCGCGGCGAAATCGCTCGGCGTATTAATCGAACCGCTCAGGCCATGGGCATCAGTACCGTCGCCATTTACGCCGACGGCGACGTCAATGCACCCTTTGTGCTGGAGGCGGATACGGCCATTGCCCTGAACGGCAAAAGCACCGGTGAGACCTACTTAGATGTTGCCAAGGTGCTGGACGCCGCCCAGCGCAGTGGGGCTGATGCGATTCATCCCGGCTACGGATTTTTGTCAGAAAATCAGGCCTTCGCCCAAGCTGTTATTGACGCTGGCGTTAAGTGGCTGGGGCCATCACCAGAAGTCATTGGGCTGATGGGCGACAAGCTGTCGGCCAAACGCCTCATGGATGAAGCCGGTGTCCCCACCCTACCCGGTGTAGAAATTACTCAAGACATCGATATTGTGGCCGCGGCAGCCGACATGGGCTATCCGGTACTGGTCAAGGCTTCCGCCGGTGGCGGCGGTCGCGGCATGCGAGTGGTGGAAGCGGAAGCCGAGCTGTTGGCCGCAGTGGCAAGCGCCAAGCGCGAGGCGGGCAGCTCGTTCGGTGACGATACGGTGTTCTTAGAAAAATGGCTGGCGACTTCGCGGCATATCGAGATTCAAATTCTCGGCGATAACCACGGTAACTTAGTGCACTGCTATGAGCGGGAATGTTCCATTCAGCGCCGCCACCAAAAGATTATCGAAGAAGCGCCCTCGCCCGCGGTAGACGATGCGCTGCGCTCACGCATGGGTGACGCGGCTATTGCCGCAGCGCGCAAGCTCGGCTATGCCTCAGCGGGCACGGTAGAGTTTTTGCTCGGTGACAACGATGATTTTTATTTCCTCGAGGTAAATGCTCGCTTACAGGTAGAACACCCTGTGACCGAGGAGATTATCGGCAAAGACTTGGTACGCGAACAAATACGCGTGGCCGAAGGCGAGACCCTATCGTTTCGCCAAGAGGATATCGGTATTAACGGTCACGCAATAGAAGCACGACTTTATGCAGAAAATCCGGCTAAGGGATTCTTACCGTCGCCGGGGCCCATTTTAGTTTGGCGGCCCGCTACTGCGGGCGGCGCGCGCTTTGATTCCGGTGTTGAGGCTGGCAGCGAGATAAGCACCCAATTTGACCCAATGATTGCCAAAGTCATCGTGCATGCGCCGACCCGGCGCGAGGCCGCTGGCCGACTGGCACGGGTATTGGAAACAACCGCCATTGCTGGCCTGAACACCAATCGAGACTTCCTCGTTACCACCCTGCGTACGCCAGAGTATTTGGCTGGTGATACCACCACCGACTTTATCGAGCGGGTGCAGCCTGCCCTGCAGCGCAATGTAACAACACAGGAATGCATACAAACCGCTGTGGCAGCGACCATGGAGGCTCAGGCCGCGCGACGGGACGCAGCCAAGGTTCTGAAAACCCTGCCTAGCGGCTTTCGCAACTCCACCATGCCAATGGAAACGGCGACCTATGCGGTAAATGGCAACGACATCACCGTGTCCTACCAGAGCCAGCGTGATGGCAGCTTTAAGGTTGTATGTGACGAGCAGACTCATGCGGTAACCATTCATCGAGCTGGCAGCGGTAGCGTTGATATCGCCTTAGACGGGCAACGCCTGCAGTTTGAAATTCAACAGCGAGGCATGCAGTGGCTAGTACATGGCGACAATGGTGATCTAGTACTTACTCAGGCACCCCGTTACCCCGACCCGCAAGGTCTGGAAAACAGCGGCGGCCTAACGGCGCCGATGCCCGGTGCCGTGCTCACTACGGAAGTTACCGCTGGCGACAAAGTCAGTAAGGGCGATTTACTGGTGATTCTGGAAGCCATGAAAATGGAGCACCGCATCGTCGCGCCCAGAGATGGCGTGGTAGAACTGGTGCATGTAGGGGTTGGCGATCAGGTCGACAACGCACAGTTACTGGTCACCTTGGCCGAGGAGGAATGAGCATGAGTCAGACCGAAGCTACTCAATACGAAATCCGCAACGGTGCAGCGTGGATTACGCTAAACCGGCCAGAAAACCGTAACGCGCTGTCCGCTATCTTAGTCACCGAGCTTTACGATCACTTGCTGGCCTCCAACGCCAACGACGATGTGCGCTGTATTGTTATTACCGGTAACGGCCCCGCGTTTTGCGCCGGTGCCGATTTGAAAAGCCCGCCGGGACAGCTGTCCGAGGGTGTGGGCAGGGCGGTACCCTACCCAGATGTGCTGACCGCTATGCTGGACAGCCCCAAGCCGGTAATCGCAGCCATTAACGGCGCGGCCTTTGCCGGTGGCCTTGGACTAGTCGGCGCTGCGGATATTGTCGTTACCCGCACCGATGTGCAGCTCAGCTTCAGTGAGGTTCGTATTGGCGTCATACCCGCGATCATCTCTGTGGTCTGCATGCCCAAACTCGGCGTGCACCACGGTATGAAACTGTTTTTAACCGGTGAGCGCTTCGACGGCCAACAAGCTGTGGATATGGGCTTGGCGCATATCGCGGTACCCGAGCCGCAGCTTATCAGCACGGTGGAGGAACAAATCGCCATGATCAATCTCGGCGGGCCTATCGCCGTACAAGAATGCAAAAAACTGGCGCGACGGGTAACCGAGCTTTCAAGAGAAGAAGGCTTTAAGGAAACCGCGGAATGGAGCGCGCGCATGTTTCGCTCCGACGAGGGTGCCGAGGGCATGGCGGCATTCCGCGAAAAACGCAAACCCAACTGGGTCAAGGAATAAGGGAGCGCGCTAGCGAGCGCAGCAAAGGGGGATATATGACAGACGTAATACGCATCGCTAACTGCAGTGGTTTCTATGGCGACCGCTTGGACGCTGCCAGAGAGATGGTCGAAGGCGGCCCTATCGATGTGCTCACAGGTGACTATCTGGCCGAGTTGACCATGTCGATTTTGTACAACCAAAAACAAAGCCGCGGCGAAGATACGGGCTATGTTGGCACTTTCCTAAAACAGGTGAAGGACGTTGCCAGCCTGTGTGCCGAAAAGAACATAAAAATCGTTAGTAATGCTGGAGGCCTAAACCCCAAGAGTATGGCCACCGAGGTAGAAAAAATTCTGGCGGAACTGGGCCTGGACCTGAAAGTTGCCTATATCGACGGCGATGATCTGCTCAGAGATTTATCGCAACTGCAGGACGATGGCGAAGCCTTCACCAACTTAGATACCCAGCAGGCGCTTAGCGATACCGACCAAACAGCACTTACGGCAAACGCCTATTTGGGTGGCTGGGGTATTAAAGAAGCCTTGGATCAAGGCGCGGATATTGTGATCTGCCCAAGAGTCACCGACGCCGCCGTAGTAATTGGTCCGGCGGCATGGAAGTTCAACTGGCAGCGCAACGACTACGACGCCTTGGCTGGAGCATTGGCGGCCGGCCATATTATCGAGTGCGGGGCACAGTGCTGTGGCGGCAACTACGCCTTTTTCGAGGAGGTGCCCAGTTTCCGCAACGTGGGTTATCCCATTGCTGAAATTGAAGCCAGCGGCAATTTTACCGTAACCAAGCACCCGGGCACCGGTGGGCTTATTTCTGAGGGCACGATAAAGGCCCAGTTACTGTATGAAATTTCCACACCGGCTTATTACAACCCAGACGTAATCGCCCACTTCGACACCATGAACATAGAGCAAAGCGGCGACGACCGAGTATATGTCAGTGGCTGCCGAGGCAGCAGTCCGCCGCCAACGCATAAGGTCTGTTTCAACACCCAAGGTCTGTATAAGCAGTCTATGGAAGTGCTGCTGACGGGCCTGGATATTGAAGCGAAAGCCGAGCGCTATTTGGATGCGGTGTTCTACAACCTTGGTGGCCGCGAGCAGTTCGATGATATCGATATTCAACTGATTCGCAGCGACCACGAAGACCCAGCAAGTAATGAAGTGGCCCACGCAGCCCTGCGGGTGACCATTACCGGCGAAGACCCGAACAAGTTCGGGCGTATTTTTACTGCCAAAACCACAGAACTGGGTCTGGCCTGCATTCCCGGCAATACTGGCCGTGGCGCGGCTGGTTTCAATGGCGGGCCAGCCATTATCCACTGGCCTGCTCTCATCGACAGCAAGTGCCTTACCGAACGTGTGCACTTTGGCGGCCAAACCACGGAAGTGCTGCCAACCCAGCGGCTGGGCTTGGAAGAAATTTATTACCAAGAGGTGCCATCGAATATTGCCCCCGCGCCAACAGGGCCTGCTGTGCGAGTTCCCTTTGGCCGCCTATTTGGTACCCGCTCCGGCGACAAGGGCGGCAACGCCAACTGCGGGGTTTGGGCGCGAAGCGACGAAGCCTACAGTTTTCTGTATGCGTACCTAACAGTGGAAGAGTTCAAGCGGCTGGTGCCTGACTTTGGGCAGTATGAGGTTGAGCGCTACGATATGCCCAACCTGCGCGCCATGAACTTCTATATTAAGGGAGTGCTGGGTACCGGCGCTGCGTCGAACCACCGCATCGACAAGCAGGCAAAGTCGCTGGGCGAATATCTGCGCGCCAAATATATTGAGGTGCCCGAGGTACTGGCCAAGGGCATAGGGCACTAAGCTATAAGCAGAGCGCTCGGCTCAGTTTGCTGCAGCTAGCCGAGCTTAGCGCTTCCGCTTACCAGGTATCGACGAAGGGGTATTTTTTTTCAGTGCGCTGGGGTACCGGGGGCAGTCGCTTCAGGCTCTGGGCTACCCATGAGCGCGTTTCAACTGGGTCAATAACATCGTCTAGTCCACCACCTGTGGCAGCATTCACCGCCTTTGCGGATTCGTAAGCGCGATCCACGCGGCGCTGAAACTCATTCGCACGCTCTTGTGGGTCTTCGATGGCCATCAACTCGTTGCGGTAACCCAGCTTTACCGACCCCTCGATATTCATGCCCGCGAATTCTGCCGTTGGCCAAGCTACGGTGAAGAAGCCCGCTAGGGCGCTGGCACCGCACATGGCCTGCACACCAAGCCCATAGGCCTTACGCACGATGACACCAAACATTGGTGTGGTCAGATTTGCTCCAGCGTTAAACATGCGAACGCAGTGGCGCACTAGAGCAGTGGCTTCCACATCCGGGCCCACCATCATGCCCGGGCAGTCCATCAGGCTAAGTATGGGAATATCAAACGCGTCACAAAGCTGAATAAAGCGCGCACCTTTGTCAGCACCGTCCGAGTCGATAGCGCCTGCTAGGTGATGGGGGTTATTTGCAATTACACCCATGGGCTTGCCTTCCACCCGGATAAAGCAGGTGATGACGCCAACACCAAAGTCTTTGCGAATCTCCAGCACGGAATCTACGTCCGCTACGGTGTCGATAATTTCGCGCATATCGTAAAGCCGCAGCCGGTTCTCAGGGACTATGTGCCGCAGCTTACGCTGATCTGGTGCAGTCCAATCTTGCCGAGTGCCTTGGAAATAACTGAGATATTTCTTCGCCACATGAACCGCTTCAGCTTCGTCTTCCACCAGAATGTCCACTACCCCATTGGGAACTTGGAAGGACATTGGGCCGACTTCTTCAGGGGTATAAATGCCCAGCCCGCCGCCCTCGATCATGGCGGGTCCGCCCATGGCAATGGTGGAATCCTTGGTAGCGATAATCACATCACAGCAGGCCAGTAACGCCGTGTTCCCTGCGAAGCAGCGACCGTGATTTACCCCTACCAAGGGCACGGCACCAGAGAGTTTGGAGAACGTGGTGAAGGTTGGCGTATCAAAGGCCACCGCCGGGCCAGTGCTATCGTCGCCCGGGCGGCCACCACCGCCTTCACCGAACAAAATCAGTGGGATACGCCAGCGCAGCGCCAGCTCGAACATGCGATCTTGCTTATAGTGATTACGCGCGCCCTGAGTACCCGCCAGTACGGTGTAGTCGTAATGCACTACCATGGCACGCGCCGCTTCATCGCCAAACAGGTCGGCGTTAATCGAACCGGTACCAGCTACTACCCCATCGCCCGGAGTGCGCTCGCGCAGCGATTGCATATCGTGACGTTTATGCTGCCGCGCTACCACCAACGGCCAATACTCTTTGAAAGAACCCGGGTCCATTAACTCGGCAATGTTTTCACGTGGCATACGACCGCCTCGGGCATGGCGCTTGGCCACTGCCTCTTGACGATTCTCATCTAGCGTATAGGCGTGACGGTCGAGGTTTTCCTGCAAATCGCCGCGAATATGGTCCGGGTCGATCACCTCGTCCACAACCGCCTTGCCGCCGCTTACCTGAGCCTCCTCGACAAATACGATGGGATAGTTCTCCCGCACCACATCGCCTTCGCTCATGGTCACCTGCCGGACAATGCCGTCAAAATCTGCGGCTATCACATGCTCCATCTTCATGGCTTCGACTACGGCAAGCTGTTGCCCAGCACGCACTTCGTCGCCACTTTGCACATCGATGGCCACAATGGTGCCCTGAATTGGCGAACTAACGCCAACAGAGCCATCAGGCCCGGCGATAACTGCTGCCTCTTGGCTTATCTCGGCGTGCCTGTTTTTCATTTGCGCATCGTGGGCAAACAATGCTAACGGATCAGATGTATCGACTCTTGCGCCAGCGAAACCGTCACCCTGATTCGCGCCCTGACTGGCAACGAAGCGCTCGCGCTCTCCTGAGGGCGCCGCCAGTAACTGCATCTGCTGGTCTACCCAGCGGGTATGAATAGCACCATCAACAAAGTCTGGATGGCTGAGAATGTTTTGCAAAAACTGGGTGTTGGCACTGAGGCCCTCAATACGAAATTCTGCAAGGGCACGCACGGTCTTGGCGCACACTGCGGCAAATTCAGGCGCATTGGAGGAGACAATGACCTTGGCCAGTAAGGAGTCGAAAGCCGTCGATGTCTGATAGCCGTTGTAACCAAAGCCATCTACCCGCACGCCGGGGCCGCTGGGTGGCTCATAGGCTGTTAGCGTGCCCGAGGCAGGCAAAACGCTGCCGTCAGGGCGCAAGGTCTCCATGTTGACCCGGGCCTGTATCGCATAACCACGGCATGTTGCACCGTTGTGCAGGTTCACATCTTGCAGCGACTCACCGGCAGCGACGCGAATCTGGCTTTGTACCAGATCTACCCCGGTGACGGCTTCGGTCACCGTATGCTCAACCTGTAGCCGGGCATTGGCCTCAATAAAAACAAACTCGGGACCATTACCAGCTACATTGACCAAAAATTCGAAGGTACCCAAGCTCTGGTAGCCTTGCTGGGAAGCAAAGCGCACTGCCGCATCGATAATTCGCTGCCGCAACTGTTCGTCTAGTGCGGGCGCCGGTGCGATTTCTACTACTTTCTGGTTGCGTCGTTGGGCCGAACACTCGCGCTCGCCAAGGTGCGTTACATTACCCCCAGCGTCGCCAATAATTTGCACTTCTACATGGCGCGCCTGCTGCATAAAAACTTCGACGTACACATCCTCAATACCAAAGGCGGCTTTAGCCTCTGACTGACAGCGCGCAAAAGCCTCTGCCAGCGCGTCTTTCTCGGTAACCGCACGAGTGCCTCGGCCACCACCACCGGCGAGGGCCTTAATAATAATGCCCTTGGGGTGGGCGTCGAAAAATGCTTCTGCCTCAGCGAGGGTTACGGCTTGATCAATACCGGGTAGCACCGGCACGTCGGCAGCGATAGCCGCTTCGCGCGCGCGCGCCTTGTCACCAAATAAACTCAGATGCTCAGGGGTGGGACCAATAAAGGTAATGCCAGCGGCGGCACATTGCGCAGCAAACTCTGCTTGTTCCGACAGAAAACCGTAGCCCGGGTGAATGGCGTCGCAGTCGCTGGCTTGGGCCGCTGCAATTACCGCCGGTATATCTAGGTAAGCACGGGCACCCAGCCCCACCAGCGGCACCGCCGCATCCGCCACCTTGGTATGCAAACTGGTGGCATCGTCTTCAGAGTGCACGGCGACCGTGCGCAGGCCTAAATCTTGGGCAGCACGCGCAATACGTATCGCGATTTCTCCACGGTTCGCGATGAGTACACCGTTAAAACTCATAGTCTTCTCTCTTTGTTATTTTATCGTGGGCTCGCGCCTGCCGGCTAATACCTAGCCGCCGGCTTGGGAATGGCGCAGCGCTGTTCCGGTCCTATCATCGACACCTAGACCTACGCTGGCGTCCATAGAGAACCCGCACGGATCACTGTGTGGCAAGTTGGCCGCTCCCCTCAAAATTCCCTTCAGACTTGAGTATGTGCGAATTCACGGCCTGCCGCGAGTAGCATAGGGGAAAGAATGAAGAACCCTCGGTATAAAGTGTCTTGGTGCCAGGGAAGCAAGGTGGTCAGGCTAAGATATTAGCCAAACCCGGTTTGTTTTCGGCGATTTCTGCCGCAGTCAGACCGCTGAGTTCATAGGGTAGTACTACCCAGCGATCGGTCTCATGCAGATAGTAGTCGAGTTCATCGCCATCGCTGTCGGCATGCTTCCAAAGCGCAGCGACGCGCACCTCTTGAGGCATATTGCGGCGCAGACCCGTGCGCAACCGTTCCAGCACTGCCTTACTGTGCCGACCAGTGCGATAAACGTCATCCACTATAAGCAGCCTGTCTGAAGCATCTAAAGAATCTAGCGCAAAGCTCTTGCCGTGCACGCGGATTTGCTCCGAGCTAGCAATGGAGTTTTCGTACTGAACGCGTCCGCCATAGGAGGTACGTATGGTCGTGTGCTGGGTAGGCACCCCCAAATAGGCCAAGCATTCCTGCACCACTAGGGCCACGGTGCTACCGCCGCGCCACAGCCCCACCACGAAAGTCGGCCGGAACCCGTCGGCATAAATTTTTTCGCCTAGCCGGTAGGCGTCAAGAATTTGAGTTTGCTCATCAACAAAAATTTTATCGGTTGCTGTTTCGTTCATTCGATTACCGCTGCAAAATTCACGTACACTCTGTTCATTCGTTGATCAGCCTGGATAAACCCCTGACGCCTTAAGGTCTTGTGGGTAACTCCAGCTGATCCGGTTAAATTTACAATACGAACTATGACTGACAAGCACTATTTAGACGCCGACCAACTACTGCACGATTCCTTTCGCCTTGCCCACGAGGTGTATAGCGACGGTTATCGTCCAACCTTTATCATGGCGCTGTGGCGAGGTGGCGCACCCATCGGCCTACCAGTTCAAGAATACTTCGCTTTCCGCGACATCGCCACAGACCACATATTGATTCGCACCAGTTCCTATGAAGGCATAGACAATCAGGCCCGCACGGTACGCATCTTTGGACTGAGCTATCTGGTAAAAAATCTCTCCCAAGAAGACCACGTGCTCATTGTTGACGATGTTTACGACACCGGTCGAACCATTCAATCGATTCTGCAGGCCATGCAGGACAAGCTAAAACTGAACATGCCCAAGGAAGTCCGTGTGGCGGTGCCTTATTACAAACCCAGCCGCAACGAGACCACTCGTGTACCCGATTACTTTCTCTATGAAAGTGATCAGTGGTTGGTGTATCCGCACTCTATCGAAGGCCTAAGCGCCGAAGAAATACGCGACAACAAACCCGGCATCTACGACATATTGGTCCGGCATCTCTAACAGGCCTGCTTACTGTTGCACCGCAGCGCTCACACTCGGGGGTGCTACTGCATAGGTTTCCCAGTTGGCTAACAGCTCGTCGACAACCGTGGCACCTACCCGATAGACATTCTCTAGCGATGCCTGCAAGCCCGCAAAGCCGTCAGTTTCTCGCAACAAATTCTCCGCAGCGGAAAGACCCGGCGGCTGCATGGTGTAATTGCTGCCGCCGCGCAGCACCATGAAACGGTCAACATCGACACGGCCAATGCGGTCCAGATAGGACAACGACTGATAGGTACCCGTTTCTTCCATACCGCTAGTGACAAAGTCTGTGGCGCCATCGGTCCAGTAGGCGACCCACTTGTTCGCCCAATCATTCATTATCGCGCCATGCCAGAAAGTCATGGCCGCAATATGGCCGCCGCGCAGTACGAAAGGTGGTAGCTGAGCGTTGGGGTGTTCGGTATACAGTTTGCTGGTCAACGCCAGCTCTGGCGGGTTCGATAGGGCCACATCCTTGGTCAATTCATAGGCCCAGTCCCGCAGTTGCGGGTTGGCCTGAAACATTTCACCTCGCGGCACTGGCCGGACCGGGTCGTAGGGGCTCTTAGTGCGCATGGCCAGATAACCCGTTTCCCATTCCTCAGGGATTTCTCTTGCATCAATCTCATAACCAAGGTCACCGTCCACCAAGTAGGAGGACCAAGCCACCGAACCAATGGACGCATCCTCGGGATCAATCCCTGCTATGCCAGCCACCATCCAATAGGCTTGGCGAAGATCAAAGCGTGGATCAAGACCCAGCGCCATAATCGCCGACGCCGACTTCGCGGTACCAATGCCAGTAACCATGCCCAGCACTTTAGTCTCTGGGTTATAGAAAAGATCGTGGTGCGAATGAGGGAAGGCGAAGGGCTGCTGCAGCCCCTGACGGGCTTTCCAAAGCTGGAACTCGCCCGCCATGTCGCCTTCGTCAGCGCCAATTTCAAACATCGTAATGATTACCACCCTTACCGGCACGGGCACCGGGGGCGTCCCAACATCTGCTACATCCGCTTGGATGGTTGCTGCCTGCATACATAGCAGTAGTGCGCAGGCAACGAGGCGGATTTGATTCTTCAATCTTGATAGCAACACAGACATAAACTTCCTCTGATTTAATGCGCCTTTCACGAGTGCCGAGTAAGGGCTTGAGTGCTTAACCCAACGCCAATGCCCAGCCCAGTATCCCGGAACTAGATAAAGGCAAACTTCGCCGCGAACACCGCAGCGATGAAAATGATGGCCGCCGGAATTTCTCGGTAGCGTCCGGCAGCCGCCTTGATGATGACAAAGCTAATAAAGCCGATACCAATGCCATCGGCGATGGAAAAGCTAAACGGCATCATCAATGCGGTAATGATTGCCGGAGTAGCCTCGGTAATGTCTTCCCAGTCGATGCCCAGCAGGCTTTGCGCCATGGAGCCCGAAACAAAAAGCAGGGCCGCTGCGGCTGCGTAGGCGGGAATGCTCTGAGCCAAGGGTGCAAACAGCAAACACAGCAAAAACAATGCGCCGATAACGACTGCGGTGAGGCCAGTGCGGCCTCCACTTTCGACACCTGCGGCGCTTTCCACATAGCTAGTGGTTGACGAGGTACCCATCAGTGCGCCAACTACTGTGGCGCTGGAGTCGGCGATAAGTGCACGGTTAAGGCGGCGCAACCTGCCCTCGGCATCTACCATCTTGGCGCGGGTGGCCACTGCAACCAAGGTTCCCGCTGTATCGAATAAATCAACTAACAGCAACGTTAAGATAATGCTGAGCATGGAAATGTCCAGCGCCTGCACTATGTCTAGCTGCATAAATACCGGCTGCATAGACGGTGGCGCGGCAATGACGCCAACAAAATTTGCCTGACCGCTGAACCAAGCGATTAGTGAAATAACACCCATGCCAATTATCACTGCACTGCGAATGCCCCGCGCGGCCATCGCCGTAATCGCGAAGAAGCCTAGGAGGGCCATCACTGCTGCAAAGGATTTCAGATCACCCAAGGTAATAAAGGTTGCCGTGCTGGGCACCACGACCCCAGCATTTTTCAGAGCAATAAAGGCCAAAAAGAAACCAATGCCCGCAGCCATGCCGAGTTTCAAGTTGCGCGGAATAGAGTTAATCAACCATGCACGCAGAGGCGACAGACTGATCAGCACAAACAGGATGCCGGAGATAAACACCGCTCCCAAGGCCGCTTGCCATGGCTGCCCGGAGCCGATAACCACCGCATAGGTAAAAAACGCATTCTGGCCCATACCCGGCGCGAGACCAACGGGATAGTTCGCCAGCAGCCCCATTACCAAGCAACCAAAGGCCGCTGCAGTACAAGTAGCGACGAAGACCGCACCAAAGTCCATGCCAGCGTCGGATAAAATGAGCGGGTTCACCACCGTAATATAGGCCATGGCCAAAAACGTAGTAAGGCCAGCGTTGAGTTCCCTTGACACGGTAGTGCCACGGCCGACCAGATCAAAGTAGTCGTTTAGAAAATTTCCCATAGTACTGTCTGAACAGACACTTCCTTTACGTTGAAAACAGCCGGGATGAACCGGCACGAACTGTTAAAGAGCGGATTCAAAAACGGATTTAGCATCAGATTATCCAGTAACTTCGGCGCGGCGCACGAGCGCGCTCAGCTGCCTTTGTTTTCGCCAACTACTGTTTTTTACCCTGCGCACTCCGACAAGCGCAGCGCAGAACAGACTAGCAGGTTATCCTATTGTCGGGTACATGGATGGCCCTTTGTTCAGTGTTTTAGGCGTTCTAAGGCCTTTCAAGCAAGACCCCTGACAAGCAGAAGCGCGACCCAAAGTGACGGCAATATGACCAACGGCCAGCCAATAAATCCGTGCAGTCTCACTGCCCCTACTCGCGGCAGCAGCAACCTATGCAATAGCAAGCTGCTGGCAACGATAAACAAAATTTGCGCCAGCTCCACGCCAACATTGAAGGCCACTAACTGACTGAGAATATTCTCGGTAATGGCAAAGGCGAGAAACGCATTGGAGAACCCCAAGCCATGTATCAGGCCAAAGAAAAACACCGACAAGTAACTCAACCTTGCTGGCTCTCGGTCAGAGAGAATCGCGCTGCGCTGCCACGGCCTGGTCAGGCGCCAACCGAGCAAACGCAGACCGAGCCATACAATGGTGCCCAAAATAGCCAGCTCGATTAGCAGCGGGGGCAGTTCGATAATTTTGAACGACGACGCCAACAAACTGATGCAGTGCGCAAGGGTGAATACGGTAACCGCAGCGACCAGTTTTTTGACGCTAACAATAAGCAAGCTCAGCCCGAGCAAGAACAGCAGATGGTCAACCCCCACCGGTAGGACATGAGCGAAGCCGGAGGCCAGCATTATCCCCAAGTCCTGCACATTGAGCGGTTGATCCACTGGCGTGCCAGCAGGCCCACCCATGAATTGGGGGCTTGTTTGGTCTGTGACCAGCCAGCGGTTGATGCGCGTTGGATGACGCTCCGAGGCCATGGCAACCGAGATCGGTTCCTCGAAAAAGAAACCCGATGTAAAGGTAATGCCAAGGGCATAGTCAGCAACAGCGGGCTGGCCTTGGCTGCGATAAGTCAAAAGAACCTTGGGCCAGATCAACGGGTCGCTGAAGTCTCGCTGGGTATAGTTGTCGGGATTTTCAACCTTCACAAAAACCAGTGGAACACGCTGCTGTCCCAACCTCAGGGGGGAGTTTTGCAGCACTATGGCATCGCCAATGCGCTGCCATAGTGCTCGATGATCTGGCCTCTCAAGCGTGTCGGCCAATTCAAAATAAGCCTGCGGCGACTGCATAGAGCGAGACAGATCTATGTTCACGGTGAGCTGGACGCTGCCATCGCGCTGGGCCAGTAAATCGACCTCGGTCATGTTGAGTAGGTGTGCGTGAGCGCTGGGCGGTTGGGCTATGCCAACGAACGCCACGGCGAGCGTCGCAGCAAAAAACCAACCCACCCCACTCAGGCGCGCAGCAACTCGACTGCCGACCTTGGCCGCAAACCCCGCTATCCCGTGCAGCGACAACATGGTTCGCTACCAAATAACAGGATGAGTCTCGCCGGTTGTGACATTAACAAAGCCGACCGGGTTGCCTGCATAGGGGGCGACCAACTGCCACTGCCATGGTGAGGCAGTTAGAAAGGCGAAGCGCATGCGCTCGGGCAAACCGCCGCCGCCAATCCACCTCATGCGGTCGGCGGCAGCATTCAAAGCCTCTACTTCTGCTGCCACTTCGGCCACAGGCCTTGCCGTCATCAACCCTGCAATGTCGAGGGCCACCGTTGCCACCACCTCGCCGTCACTGACCAAGGCCCAACCGCCCTGCATGTCGGCCACCGCATTTGCCGCCAAGGCCATGGCTTCATCGTCATTTCCAAGCACCCAGATGTTGTGAATGTCGTGCATCTGGGAACTGGCCAATGCTGACCGGGGCGTGATTGGCCCGACGTTTTTCCAAAACATTTTTGCTACCGCGCCAGTACCGGCATAACGGTCCACCACTGCTACCTTACTAATACCGTTAGAAGGATCGGCATTGATGAGCCCCTCTACTACTGGTAGCTCGCCGGTGGGAAAGGTGCTGGCAAAATAAAATGGCTCCATGAGAGCGGCGGTCACCTTAGTGGCGCCCGCCGGCGCTTTGATTACAAAGTCCTCGGCCTGCACTCGCTTGCCCACATTCATCGTGTTCTGAGACCAAGCGGGATATTCGATCTGCGGTATGGGTAGCGTATAGCCGTAGTCACCATCAAGGGTCTGGGCGGCGAGGCGACCGTTGGCGTAAACCCGATCTATTTCTACGCTATCCACGTCGCTGATCAGTACTACATCGGCGTAACGGCCTGGGGCGATGGCACCAACAAGATGATCGATGTTGAAATGCCGAGCAGTGTTATAGCTGGCCATTAAGAATGCCTGCTCCGGCGGCGCGCCTGAGTTAATCGCGTTACGCACATTGTAGTCCATGGCGCCAAGGGCCAAGGTGGCGGCCACATCACGGTCATCGGTGGTGATGGAGATATTGCTCCAGTCTTTGATTCCGGCTTTTAGCAGCATGGGGAAAAACAGACGCGCTGTATCCGCGCGGATTTCCAGAAAAACACCGCGCTGCAATTTTTCAATGCCTTCTTGAGCGCCGCGCACTTCATGGTCGGAGGACAGCCCTGCCGCAGCAAAGGCATTGATATCGTTAAGGCTGGTCAGGCCCGCGCCATGTCCCTCGATAACCGCGCGCTGTTCCCAAGTTGCTTTCATCATGCCCCAGATACGCTCGTTACCTTCGGCATCTGGATTACTAACCGCAGGCCAATCCATGACCTCACCCAAGGCAACCACACGCAAATCTTCCTCGAGGAAAGTACGCATCTCCTTATAGCCATAGTATCCGCCGGCCTTTTCATAAACCGTGGGCGGTGTCGCCGAGCCAATAGCGGGGAAAATTTTCAGTGGGCTACCCGCATCTTCTGCGGTGACCCAAAACTCTACATTCTTCATGCCCACAACATTGGAAAGCTCGTGAGATCCTTCGACGGTCCAAGTGTTGCCACCGGGAATCACCAAGGCTGCCTCGTATTCCGGCGTGAGATAGCTGCTTTCAATATGTTTGTGCGACTCGCCAAAGCCCGGCACAGCCCATAGACCGGAGGCATCGACAACCTTGTTAGCTGTGCCCGTCCACTGCTTGGCGGGACCAACCCAAGCAATGCGCTTACCGTGAATCACAATGTCTTGATTGGCCATCCACGCGGCAGTAAACGCGTTGAGCACCGTGGCGCCGCGAATGATCAGGTCTGCGTCTTGTCTCGCCAAGGCTACTTGGATGAGCTCTTGGCGAATCTCGACTTCTGCATCCAGTGCCTGTGTTACGCCCTTTGCAGCATGCAGCGGCAGTACGGATGCCAGCAAACCCAGTGCAAGGCAAATTTTCGCAGCCATATAATTCTTCATCGTGCTCTCCATCGCGGATAAGTCTAAAACCAAATACGTCGCCGCATCGCTACGAGCCACCTCTGACCGCACTGCATTGGCTGCGCTGTTTCGCTCCAATCGAGTGCGTAGCCGCCCCGCCCTGCACCGACTTGCACCCGCAGTTTTTCGCCAACCTAGCCGTCGGCTGCGAGCCTTGTCATCATTTCTCCAAGCCGAGCAGGCGTTACATCGCCCAAACAATGTATCAGGGCTGCCACCTTGCGGTTTGTTTTCTTTACTCTCTCTGTCAGCGCTGCAAGAGGGGTGCCACCACGAGGCTTAAATCGAATATATGGTGCTTGGCGAATTTGTTCACCAGACCGGGCCGCCATTGCTTACGCCATCAACCTCCAACCGACAAGGAGATAGCGGAAAGAGGTAGAAGGTAAGAGCCCGTGGCATAAAATTTGCAATTTCTTTGAGGATCGTCGGCACCAGAGCAACCCTAGTTCAGCCTACGATCAGTTAGAGGCAGCCATCATCCTATAGCCATGCGGAGCCACCCGATGACCATTTATGTAGTTGTAGACAACGCAGTCCACAATGCCGAGGAATACGCCAAGTATCTAAAGCTCATTACACCGACGGTAGAAAAGTATGGCGGTCGCTACGTTATCCGAGCCGGTGAAATTCTACTCGCCGACACCGATTGGCAGCCCGACCGCCTTGTGGTTATTGCCTTTGATGACCAAGAGCAGGCTATGCAGTGGGTTACCGCCAGTGATGTGACACCCATCCACGATATGCGCCGAGCGAATGCTACATCGCGTCTGATCGTCATTAAGGGTTTTGACGAGACCTAGGGAGACACAAGCGCTGCGTCTGACGGCGCAAGACGAGGTAACACTGGGCAGGCGGCAACAGACTCTGACGATGGACTAAGGCGTCATTACACTGGGACGCCCACGCCAGCGTCCGCGCAGACCGCTCGGGTGATTACTTCCAAGGCGCTGGCCACATCTTCAGCAATAATTGCCTCGTCCGGATGATGACTGATACCTTCTGTGCAGCGCACAAAGAGCATGCCCAAGGGGGTATAGCCGGTCATTGCCATGGCGTCGTGTCCGGCACCGCTGGCTAACGAATTCACCTCAATGCCGCTGTCGCGCATGGCGGTTTCCAACAGGCGCTGCCAGCCACTGTCACAGGCAACCGCGTCGGCGCTATGAATCTCAACATGATCGATACTCAAGCCCCGGCGCTGGCAATTGGTGCGCATGGTTGTCAGCAGCCATGCCAGGGCGCGATCGCGCACGGCGTCTTTTGCACTGCGGATATCTAACAAAAACTCGGCACTACCCGGGATGACATTCACCGCCCCGGGCTCGCAGGAAATATCACCCACCGTCGCCAGCACATCGAAGCGCTTGGTGGCTTCCTCCACCAGCTGAATGCAGTAACTAGCACCGAGTAAGGCATCTTGGCGCATGAACATGGGCACGGTCCCTGAGTGCCCGGCCTTGCCTTGGACCACAAAGCTGAACCGTCTGGCGCCCGCAATATCACTAACAACGCCCAAGGGCAGGCCGCGCTTCTCCAGCAGGGGGCCTTGCTCAATATGCACTTCCAAAAAACCTCGGACCTTGCTCGGATCGCGCATGGCATCGGTGATCTTGCTGGGATCAAGACCAAACTCGGTCATTGCATCGGCGAGACTCTGGCCATTGGCATCAGTAAGCGCTACCCACTCGGGCTGCCACTTACCGCATACCGCTAGACTGCCAAGCAGCGTGGCACCAAACCTCACTCCTTCCTCGTCGCAAAAACCTACAATGTCTAAATGAAAGGGTAGCTCGACCCTGTGCTGACCAAGCAGCTCACCAAGCTCAATGCCCAGCAACACACCAAGGATGCCGTCGTACTTGCCTGCGTTAACCACACTATCTAGGTGCGAACCGATAATCAGTGCAGGCGCGTCCGCATCCTTACAGGCATAGCGGCCCCATACGTTACCGACAGAATCCTGCCAGCAATCCATTCCCGCCTCTTGCATCCAGCCTTCAACCAATTTGTTGGCTTGGGCGTGAGCGCTACTAAGATAGGTCCGTTCGATGTACTCGGGATGTAAAGAAGCCTCGGCCAATGCATCGCAGCGCTGCATGATGCGTGCTCCTGCTCGCGCCGCGGCGTCTCCGAGGGTGTGTTTGCTGTTGGTGCTACGCAGCATTAACCACGCCCCTATTGCGCTGCCGATGCATAGACACTTTTCGCCGCTGCAACTCCCGCTCCAGGAGTCAGGGAGTGTTTTTCGCTGAGCAGGCCTTGCTCGAGGCAGGCCAACGTTTTCAGCACTGCATCCGGGCGGGCGTTATAGCCCATGGTGCCGATGCGCCAAATCACTCCATCCAAGGGCCCAAACGACGTGCCTATTTCTATGCCATAGTCGTGCAGCATGCTGTGTCGCACCGCGTTGCCTGTGACTCCTTCGGGAATATAAACGCCTACAACATTGTGCATACGGTTTGCTTGGGTGCCATAAAGCTTCAGATTCATCCCAAGCAGGCCATCGGCTAGAGCTTGGCCGTTTAGGGCATGTCGGCTGATCGCCGCGTCTAAACCCTCTTCTATCAAAATCCGCGCACACTCCAGCGAACCGTAAAGCATAGAGGTGGCTTCGGTGTGGTGGTTTAGGCGCTCGGGACCCCAATAATCCATGATCATCGCCAAATCGAAGTAGTTAGAAGCAATACGTAGTCCGTGGCCGTTAACGTGATGCTCAGCGCGTATGCCTGCTTCTACATGGCGACGTGCTTCAATCACCTCCAGCGCCCGCTCGCCTATGGTAATCGGCGCACTGCCTGACGGTCCGCACAGACACTTTTGCAAACCCACTGTAACCACATCGAGCTGCCATTCGTCTGTGTGCAGCGGATTACCGCCGATGGACGCTGTGGCGTCGCAGTAAAGGAGCACCCCGGCGTCGCGGCAAATTTTGCCGATATCCTCCAATGGCTGCAGCATCGTGGTAGAGGTATCGCCCTGCACTATGGCCACAACCTTAGGCTGTACGGTGCGGATGGCGTCGGCAACTTGCTGGGGGTCGAAGACCGAGCCCCAGGGCACATGTATGGCTTCAACCTTGGCACCACAGCGACTGGCAATTTCCGTCAGCAAATGGCCGAAGCGACCAAAAATCGGCACTAGGACTGTGTCTCCCGGCTCTAGCAATGACACTAGCGAGGCTTCTATCGCACCGCGCGATGTTGAGTCGATCAGGAACGTCCACTGATTAGCGGTACAAAAGACCTGCCTGTACAGGGCCATAGTCTGATCCATGCAGGCTGTCATCTGCGGATCAAACTGTCCTATTAATTGGCCGGACATGGCGCGCAGTACTCTGGGGTCGGCATCAATAGGGCCGGGTCCCATAAGCATACGCGGCGGCGGTAAGAAGGGTGATGTCACAAAAAATTTATCCTGATGTAAGCGCAAGGCCATCGCTGCGGGGATCTGTCGCCGCATCAATGCCGCCTTGCGCATCGTCTTTAACCATACCGGCGTGGCCCATCGCTTCGCTTTGGGCCGGCACCAAAGTAATGTCGTGGCCGCGCTTACCCAGCGCTGAGAGGATGTCCGCATCGAGGTCTTCTTCGGCCTTCAGCCCATGATCGGCGTCACCCCAAGTGCGGCCCAATAGCCAGCGCGGTCGTGCAACACTACGCTCAAGGCTTTCGCCTAAGTACAAATGTCGCATCATCATCGCCGCTTGGGTTTGCGGCTGGCCTTCACCGCCCATGGTGCCAAAGGCAATACGCGAGCTGTCGTTGTGCAGCAATAGCGCCGGATTCAGGGTGTGGAAGGGTTTGCGCCCTGCTCCGAGTTGCCTGATGCCAGCATCCAACGTGAAGCTCGACCCGCGGTTATTCCAAACCAATCCATACTCGGGCACAACAACCCCCGAGCCGAATTCCCAATAAAGACTTTGAATAAAGCTAACCATGACTCCGCTTTTATCTCGGGCACCCATCCACACGGTGTCGCCGCCGGGAGTGACTTGAGGCCAGTCTGCAACCTGACCAAGATCAACCTTGGCCGCCGCTGTGGCCAAGGCGCTATCCCGCAGCTGGGCCTGCAGTTCCACCGGCACCTGATCTGGATCCGCAAGCCACTGCTCGCGCAGCACAAAGGCATGCTTGGTGCATTCGATAATGGCATGAATGGCATCAGCCTCTTGCCAATTCGCTGCGGCCAATCGGTCATAACAGGCGAGCAACAGCAGCGAGGCAAAACCCTGAGTCGGCGCTGGCAGGTTATACACCTGGCCATGGCGAATCGAAGCGACCAGTGGCTCCACCTGCTTAGCCTCATAGGCCGCGAAGTCATCAACGCTGAGGGGCGAGCCCTCATTTTGCAGCGCTTGGGCCAGCCGTTGCCCAATCGCGCCGCGATAAAATTCCTGCAATCCCTTGGCACCTAGCTCATGCAATAAACCGCCAAGAGCCGGATTGTTAAACTGCTCGCCTGCTTGCAGTTGCGCCCCGCTTCGAGTGAAAACCTGCTGATAAGCGGCTGCTCCTTGCAGCTCTGCGGCGACCTTGGCAGAGGCCGCTGCCAAACTATCGGTAACTGCGATGCCGGCAGTAGCTTTGTCTGCTGCGGGTGCCAACAGCTCCTGCAAGGGTAGGTTCGCTGCGTCACCGTTTTTTTCTGACCATAGCTGGCGGGCTAACTGCCAGCCTGAGACGGTGCCTGCCATTGTCAGCGCAGCAGCGGGACCGCGAGCGGGAATTTCTTGCAGCGAACGCTCGGCATACCACTTGGGAGTTGCTGCCGCTGCCGCGCAGCCGCTTGCGTCAATGCCCCAAGGGTCTTGGCCGGGCTGATGCACCAGCCAAAAGCTATCGCCACCTAGGCCGTTCATATGAGGATAGGCAACAGCGATCATTGCCGCCGCCGCGATCATGGCATCAATGGCACTACCGCCACGCTGTAGAACATCCATCCCCGCCTGCGTCGCCAGAAAATGCGGCGACGTAAAGGCACAGCAGGCGTTATCCACGATAGGCCTGCTGCCACTCGAACTGCTTGCGCATGTCTTGGGCGTAGGTCAACCATTTCGCTGCCTGACGCTGGGTTTTTTCAAAGCCGCGAGCGCGCCGCAACGCCGCGAAGCTTTCTTTGTACTTGTCTTGTTCCGCGAGCACGATGCCCAGTAACAGATAGGCGCTACCCGCTTCTTCTAGTCCTAGGTCTATGGCTCTTTGCAGTTCTTGCTCAGCGCTTTGCCAACGACCCACTTCTAAATGCAGGTTGGCCACCCGCACTAAGGCTTCACCATCCTCCTCTAGTTCCGCGAGCTGCTGGAAGGCGGCGATGGCCAGATCGTATTCCTTGGCGCTGGCCCATGCGTTTGCTAGCAAGCGCACAAAGGTTTCATCCTGTGGCAGCAGCTCAGCAGCAAATGCGGCCTCAATCATGCGCGCGGCGTGATCTGGAATGCCACGGGCTGCGGCCAGCTGCACCATAGACTTGATGGAGGCCTCGCGTTCGAGCACCCCCTGCAGCCATGCAACTCGCAGGGTAGATAAGGCCATGGCTTCGTTCTCCAGCAGCACGTAGATACTGGCCAACTGCTCCCAATAGCTGCCTTTCTCTGGCCAACCTTCAATGAGCTTTTGCAGCCAGCGACTGGCTTGCGGAAAATTTTCGACTTCAAAGTAAGCCGAGGTAATCAACTGATACCAGCTTTCTGCCGGTTCATCGCTTTTCTCTATTGCCCGCTCGGCGTAGGGAATGGCCTCTAGGTAACGGTTGTTCTGAGCATAGATGTTGGCCATGAACATCATCTGCGAGGCCTTGGGGTCTTCCAGCGAAGCAAACCACAGGGCCGCAAAGTCCAGGGCTTCATCAAACTGACCCAAAGCAGCGTAGAGCTGGGCCACCATGTAACCCACATTGTACTTTACCGACTCGGGCAACTTGTCCAGCGCAAGACTTGCGCGCAAATGGCCAATGGCTACCTCAAAGCGTTCGGCGCCCATCTCGGCATAGCCTAGCATTTGTAAGGTAAGAGCTTGGTCAAGCGAGTCTTCGTTTACTTCGGTTAACAGCAGCTCCAGCTCGGCAATGGCGCCGGGCACATTGTCTTGCGCCATCATCTCCTGGGCTTCTGTCAGCTTGTTGAAGGTCTTGCTGGTAATGGAGTCTGCCGCCGCACTGGCGCTGGCGAACGCCAGCTGCAAGCATAGAATAAAGGCACTAACGGATCGTCTGCGTCGTAATAGTCGCGTCATCTGGGTTCCCAAGTTAGTTAGCGCTGCAGCGTGAATTCAATAGTCTGCTTCGCTCTTTGTGACACCGGTGTGCCGTCAACGATTTTGGGACGGAACTTCCAGCGCTCAATGGCGCGCAGCGCGGCCTCGTCAAAAAGCCGAGGGGGATCAGACTCCATCACCTTGGCCCGCGTGACCGTACCGTCCGCACGAATAAGCACTTCCATGGTCACATAACCCTCGATTCCCGCCTGCTTGGCACGTCGCGGATAGGCCGGCTGCACCCGCACAACGGGTATGACGTCGGTATCAAAGCCAGCCATCCCGTCGCCTTGAGTCAGTGCGCCCAAGTAGGGACCGTCGCCGCTATTAATCGGTATGCCAATGGTTGGCAGATTCATGCTTAAGTCCGCCGACATGGTGTCGATTTGGGCGGCAAACTCCGGGGTTTCCGGCGCCTCCTCGGGTGGCGGTGGCGGCTCCGGCAGCCTGCGGTCCTTCGTATTAAGTTCCGCGTCCTTAGTATTGAGACGAATAAAATTCAGGTACGAAGACTCACGGCTCGGCTTTTCAAAAATTCCATCATTGCTGACAAGCACCTGCATGATGGAAAACATCAAAAGCGTTAAGACGAAGGCGAGCGCCGCTGTTCCAGCCTGTTTAATCAGTGTCATGGCTCATCTGTTGCTACTGAAACGTTTTCCGCACCGGCAAGCCGGGACTGATCCATGACCTCAATCAGGGTCTCGGTATTCGACAGTGCGTCGGCAATGATGATAATCGCCGCTCCAGGGCTTTCCGCGAGACCTTTTTCTATGTTGGCGCGGACCGCCCGCTTGTCGACCAGCCGCTTGTCAAAATAGATCTGGTTGTTTGATGTAATACCTATTTGAATACTCGACGCATCGGTCGGTACTGCGGTTTCCGCGTTCGGGCGCGTCACATCGACACCAGACTCCTTCACAAAGGTAGAAGTCACGATGAAGAAAATCAGCATAATAAAGACCACGTCTAGCATCGGCGTCAGGTCAACCTGACTCTCCTCTTCCGTGGCCACCAAAAATCTCGAAGTATTCATTTATTACCCCTCTACTATGAGTTCACGGAGTTTGTTGAGTTCGCTACGGTAGCGTCGATCCAAAAGCGTCCAAAACGGGATGGCCACGATGGCCACCAACATCCCCGACATGGTGGGCAGAGTCGCGGCGCTGACGCCGTTGGCCATGGCACGCGGATTGCCAGAGCCAAGATTCGCCATAACGTCGAACACCTGAATCATACCGGTCACGGTGCCAAGCAAGCCCATCAGCGGCAGCAAGGCGATAAACGCGGGTATGGCCTGCATGTTCTTCATCATCAAACACTCGACCTCCGAAATAAGCTGCACACGTTGGTAGCTGGCGTACCACGAGCTGCGCTCAGGCCGGCCCAACCATAGAGCCACACGCGCATCACAGTCGGCACGGAAATCCACAAAGAAGTACCAAGCTCGCTCAAGCACTAGCCACCATAGAATGATGGTGAGCAGCAAAATGCCCCACAGCACATCACCACCGCGCTGCATGTAATCAAAAAAGGCGATAGACAGATCGTTCATCGCTGAATCAACCTGCATCCTGCTTTGCAATGGCAATTTGCTCGGCCTTCATGGCCATCATGCCGGCCGCTTGTTCGGCAATCACTTTGCTCAGCGAGCTGGCCTTAGAGCTTAGAAAGGTGTGGCTTATCAACAACGGAATAGCCGCGACCAACCCAAGTACCGTCGTAATCAGCGCCATGGAAATACCACCAGCCATCAGCTTCGGGTCGCCTGTACCGAACAAGGTAATGGACTGAAAAGTTTCGATCATGCCGACCACTGTACCGAGCAATCCGGTAAGCGGTGCTACGGTGGCAAGAATTTTGATAATGGGCAGACCAGCCGTCACCGCCGATACATCCTTTATTACCACCGCCTCCAGCTTGCGCGAGATGGTTTCCAAATCTTCTAGGTGTTCGTTCTCATAGTAAGTCGCGATGATTCGACCCAGCGGGTTGTCGTCGCTTACGCGATCCAGATCTTTTAACTGGTTATTGATTCGGCTTTGCAGTTTGCTCAGGCGCGCCCAGCGCTCCAGTACCAAGATCAGTCCCAGGAACAAACCGATTAAAATGACATAGCCCACAGCCTTACCTTGCTCGATCCGCTCCATCAAGCTCGGCGACTGCACTAAGAGCCCAAGCAGAGCACCACGCGAGGGATCGACGGCAAACGACACGACCTCGTTGGAGGCCTCTGCCAAGTCTGCAGCCGTGGAACGCGCGTAGCCTGCTGGCTGACGCGGCAGCTCGGCAAGTATGTTCTCTTCGGTCAAGTGGTTTAAATACCGATCGCCGGAAATGGCGTTAAACATACCGACTCGCACAACGCTGTCCGAGTAGATCGCGCCGCCCGGCGCGACAATCTCGCTTTCGAACTTAGACACCTCGCCGGAATAAGCGATTTCTTGCACCAGCAGAGTCCACAGCTCTTTCATTTCAGGAATGGTTGGCACCTCGGTGCTGCTGGCCAGCACGGCGATACTTTCACGGCGCTCGGGATACTCAAGTGTCACCAAGGAATCAAACAGCAAGTTTTGCGTATCGTCGGCAGTTTGACGAAACACGCCAAACAATTCGCCTAAGTCGCCGATTCTGCGATCTAGTGTGGTGGTAATTTCAACAAGCCGGTCTTCATTGCTGTCAAACTCGGCCTTGAGTCGGTCTTTCAAGCGTTCTTGTTGACCCACCTTAGCCTGCGCATCTCGCAACATGGCTGCGCGCTCGGCGGCTGAGCTGGCGAATTTTGCCTCGCGCTCTTGATTACGCTGGGCTTCTTCTGCGCTGCCCGATTTGACCCGCTCGAATAAATCCGCCAGCGAGGCTTCTGCTGCCGTGGCGTTAAGTGTTGTCAGATTTAGCGCAAGCACCGAACCGACTAGACAGGCCGACTTCAGCACTCGCTGCAAGAAAGTCGATGGGATTTTGCGCATTGGCATTGCCTTGAGTAATTTCATCATTACACCTCCGGCACGTTAATGGGCAGCGTTAGCAGCTCCGGGGGCGACTGTTTACGCGCCACTCGCAGACCGACCATGATGGGTCGCCGGGACGAATCGTCGAGACGTTCAAAGGCTTTGCGCTGCGAATTCCACTGACCGCTCTCCTCGCCATCGAGTGTTTGGTAGTAGAGTCCCACCCGACCGATACGCAGAAAGTCGACGGTGCGCACTGCGCCGCCCATTTCCAGCTCGCCGCGATAGGCCTCAATGGTGCGGCCATAGTCCACTTCCACTAGGTACGCTTCCATAATGCGGCGGAATTTTTCCCCTGCAGTGACGTCGGCCCGATCAATTAAGGATGCAAGGTTCTCGATACGACGTTCGCGCTCGGCGACCAAAAACGGCACGTCCAGCTCAACAATGTCTGTGAGTGTCGAGGTCATCTCGATCATCAGCGGCAGTGCGCCGGTCTCAATACTTTCTATCTCTTCGGTTTGTCTGACAATGGACGCGATCTCGCGCTGCTGCGAATCAATCAGCTTTTGCAGCTGCAAGTTATAGATTTCAAGGCTCTCTAGACGCTGCGAAGTGGTGCGATAACTCTGCAGATCCCGGGCGACGGCCTCGGCGAAGGAGTCGATCTTCGCCTGACTGCTCACCGCAGAGGCGTCTGAACGAGCCTGCTCGAGCAGAGCCGGTTCCAGCACATCCTCGGCAGCGTAGGCGCTTACCAAGGGACCACTCATCACGGCAACCAAGGCAGCGATCGCAAACATTTTTTTCATACAGAATTTTTTCCTAAGTCAGGGGCGGCGTTGGTTGGTTTTGTGCGGCCTTATTATCTGGGGAATGATTTAGCCCGTGCCTAATCACCGAATCGCAATCTGACCTCGCCAGCGTCGTTCACGTCTCAAATGCAAAAGCTATGCCATCAATTTTCGTCTCGGCTCGTCGTCTTCGCGGCAAAAACCAGCAACACTATTGAACCTAATTTGGACACCCAAACCGCTGTTTGCGCTCCGATTTCAGGCCGGCCACCCCAAGCCATTGAGGATCCACAAAACGACAAGCAATACCATAACGACCTATGTCGGTGCCTTGGCAAACGCTCGGGCACCAAAGTAGTGCGGTGGCCATTATGATCCTCTGTGAACTTTTTGTCGTCACTTTGAGCCAGATTCATTGTGTTTTATGGCGCTTTTTGGTTTCGTTAGAGCAGCGTTCAACAAAGGAGAAAATCTTGCACAACTACCCACGCGACCTTGTGGGGTATGCAGACCAACCACCCCAAGCGAATTGGCCAAATGGCGCGCGTCTGGCGCTGCAGATTGTCCTCAACTATGAGGAAGGTGCAGAGAATAACGTTCTGCACGGTGACCAAAGTTCGGAGACCTTCCTCTCAGAGATCATCAACGCTGAGGCCTTTAGTAACCGCCACATGAGCATGGAGTCGCTATACGAATACGGCAGTAGGGCCGGTTTTTGGCGGCTGCACAAGCTGCTCACTGAGATGTCGATACCGGTCACTGTGTTCGGTG
>PCCE01000071.1 GCA_002731575.1 Gammaproteobacteria bacterium
ATCTTGATTTTGCGTTTTCCGTAAAAAATGCCCTTGCCCATAAAAAAAAGAAGCACTGTCGGTTAGTGCGTCCGCGTCGGGCAGTCGGACAAGGCCTTCAGGGGAGGCCCCGTAAACAGTTGTTAATCGTGAGGCTTTATCATCGGGAACGAAAAAGAAGGTGTCCTTCATATTCAAGGGCAGAAATACATTCTCAGTTAAAAACCTTTCAAGGTTTTGGCCTGAAATTTGTTCGACTAAAGCACCCAGAATGTCGGTGCCATATCCGTAAACAAATGCTTCTCCCGGATGGGCGGCCTGAGGTAACGACGCCATCAATCTAATTTTCTCACGCATGTTTCCGTTGTCGCCGGAGAAATACCACCCCTCGAAGCCTTTTTCTCGCCATGCCTCTCTAACAACTCCCAAAACGCCTCTGTCTGCCCCGAAAGATGCTCCTATCCAGCCGTAATTTACGCCTGCTGTATGCGCAAGCAGATCTCGAATGGTAATCGGGCGTTTTGCAGGCTCGATCCTATAGCCCAACTCGTTGTTGGTATCCTTAATCGCTACGGTAGTAGCAGACCACTCTGGGAAATATTTTCCCAACGGGTCGCTTATTAGCAACCGACCGCGCTCCTGGAGAATCATAACGGCTACGCTTGTTAGAGCCTTCGTTTGGGAAGCAATGCGGTGCAAACTCGCGGTGCTCATAGGAATCGATTTCTCTACATCCTGCCAACCGAAAGCCTTGTGGAAAACAGTTCTTCCGTTATGCGCGACATACAAAACGCTTCCAGCGAGCCGCCCTTGCTCTACGTCTTCTTGCAGAGACCTTTCTAGAGCATCAAGCCTACTCCAATCATTGGTTTTATCGGCTGCAAAAGTGTCTCCGGTAAAAGCGAATACGAGCACGAAAATTTTATAAAAGTTGCTCATTTTTGTGCTCTCCTTTTTAGCTACTGTTGCGGGTTCAATGCCCGATAGTCGATTATAAAAATGGGGAAACAGAGGATTACATTTTTTGTTAGTAGTACTGTTAGTAATATTGTTAGGGATATTCAAAAGCAATAGCCCCTGATCCACTTAGCTTTCCACGCTTTCTAAAGCGTGTCAAAGACACGTATTTGACTACCCTTTTGTCTACCCTGGGCAGGTGGCGAAAATTGCGTTGGTTGTTCAAAAACGTGGTTGTAGTTCTCAGTGATCAAGCGGAGAGGTCCGGGTTGTTGCGGCCGCAAATCCACTGAATGCTCAGCAAACTGCAGGTTCCCCCTATATTTGGTTCTGGGCGGAAGGCGACACGCAAGAAGAACTACGATCAAGAGGTCAGACGAAGCGCCCATCCCAAGTATTGGATGCAAAATATCCGTTAGCTTATCCCTAACCTTATTCGTTACAAGCGTTTAGCGAAGATTACAAGCGAAGTGATGCGTCAGCCTCGGCGCGATCCCATCTCAGGGCATCTATTTCCTCTGCTGATAACGCTGCCTCAACGGCCTTTTCAATGTGGGCTGAGAAGTCCAATACGTTTCTTTTGGCAGTCCGCTTCGCAGGCGAACGAATTCAGTTTCCACCTGTCTGGTGATTTGAAGGCATGCACGAGCCGCAGTTGTGCTGTCAGATGTTCTGAGTGATCTGATGATTTCGCGTCCATCGTAATGTTGACGCAAGTCCGATGGCAAAAGTCGCCTGTAGTTGTAGGTCTGCTTCCCTTTGGGGTTGTGCAAGCACTTCACTGGTAGGGGCACGCCGTTGATCGTTAGCTGTAGAATAGCGTGTGCGCGACGGTGTCTTTATTTGCGTATACGAAATCAGACGATGGACGGCCTAAGCCATTGAATTTATTGGATATGAGAAAAAGAAATGGCGCACCCGAGAGGATTCGAACCTCTAATCCCCGGTTTCGTAGACCGGTGCCTTATCCAATTTGGCCACGGGTGCTCGTCGCAGTGACCACTGCGGGCAGCATTATCTGGAAGAACGCGTTAGTTCTCAAGGTGTTTCACCCTTACTGTCGCAATCTGTTGAGGCAAAACCATCGCCAAGCGCAGTCACTTCACGTTACCCTTGAGGAGCTCTCTGAGGAAATTCTATGATGGCTTCACTTGACCCCTTATTACTCGCCGGACTGCAATTGATGCTCGCTGGCATGGGTACGGTATTCTTATTCCTCTCGTTGCTGGTGTATGCAGTGAAGGTGATGAGTTATTTGGTTGCGCAACTCGCTGCGCAAGCTGGCTCCGAAAATTTGGCCACTGCATCGCAGACCGGACAATCAAACACTGCTCCTGCTGCTCATGTTGTCGCAATTGCGGCGGCTATTGATAAACATAGAAATCGACAAAGATAGAAATCAAGAAAGCTTACATTCCATCGAGAACCCTAGCTTTATGGACATATAGAACAATCCTGTGCTTTACGAAGTCTAGTAGGAGGAAGCATGAATCAAGCCCCCTTGGGTATTACCGACGTAGTGCTGCGAGACGCACACCAAAGCTTGTTGGCTACGCGCATGCGTATTGAAGACATGCTGCCCATTGCAGCCAAGCTCGATAAAGTTGGCTTTTGGTCTCTTGAGTCTTGGGGCGGAGCCACATTTGACGCCTGCATCCGATACTTGGGGGAGGATCCATGGGAGCGCATTCGGCTGCTGAAGCAAGCGATGCCTAACACGCCCCAGCAAATGCTGCTGCGGGGCCAGAACATACTGGGCTATCGTCATTACGCCGATGATTTAGTTGAAAAATTTGTTGAACGTGCCGCCCTCAACGGCGTCGATGTCTTTCGTATCTTCGACGCCATGAACGACATGCGTAATCTGCAAACCGCGATAGCGGCCACTCGCGCCACGGGCAAACACGCCCAAGGGACCATCTCATATACGGTCAGCCCAGTACATACGCTGCAACTGTGGCTGGATCTGGGTAAGCAGATCGAAGACATGGGTGCCGATAGCCTGTGTATTAAGGACATGGCAGGGTTGCTCAAACCCTATACCGCCTTCGAGTTGGTCAGTGGTTTGAAGCAAAGTCTGGATATACCCATTCATATGCAGTGCCATGCGACCACGGGTATGTCCACAACAACCTATTTGAAAGCCATTGAAGCCGGTATCGATAACGTTGATACCGCCATTTCCTCAATGAGTATGACCTATGGTCATTCCGCAACAGAGTCGCTGGTTGCCATGCTTGAAGGCGAGCCGCGGGATACCGGGTTGAACATTGAGTTGCTGGAAGAAATTGCAGCTTACTTCCGCGCAGTGCGAAAAAAATACGCGCAATTCGAGGGCGGGCTACGCGGCGTGGATTCCAGAATTTTAGTCGCGCAGGTGCCCGGGGGTATGCTGACCAATTTGGAAGGGCAACTGAAGGAGCAAAATGCGGGTGACCGCCTTGATGATGTCCTTGCCGAAATTCCTCAGGTACGCGAAGACCTCGGCATGATTCCACTGGTCACCCCAACCTCACAAATTGTAGGAACTCAGGCAGTAATCAATGTGCTGAGCGGTACCCGCTATGCATCCATTACTCGTGAGTCAGCTGGCGTGCTGCGTGGCGAATATGGGGCAACACCAGCGCCTGTGGATAGCGAGTTGCAGCAGCGGGCATTGGCTGGAGATGAGCTGATTACCGCCCGTCCAGCAGACCATTTGCCGCCTGAGTTAGAAACCCAAACCGCTGCGCTAAAAGAGCTGGCGCAAGAACAGGGATTAACGCTGAATCAGGCTCAAGAGGGTGCAGAGATAGACGACGTGCTCACCTACGCACTGTTCCCGCAAGTTGGCGCTAAATTTTTAGCCAACCGTGGCGATGCAAGTGCCTTTGAGGCACCACCAAGTGAGGCCTCGCAGTCAGCGCTCGGGCCGGCACCCGGGGCGAATCCACAATCGTCTGACGCCGCCGCGCATTACACTGTTTCGGTAGACGGGCAGGCCTATCAAGTGGTGGTAGCAGAGGGCGATGTGGCATTGACTGCTGCGTCAGTAACTTCGGTTGCAGCCGCTGTTTCGCCACCAGCTACTGCAGCGACGGGTGCAGCTTTAACCGTTAACGCTGGCTTGGCGGGAACCATTCATCAGGTTTTGGTGGGGGTTGGCGACGCGGTGGCTGAAGGCCAAGTGGTTTGCATACTCGAAGCCATGAAAATGGAAACCGAGGTGCGTGCCAGTAGCGCGGGGACGGTGTCGAGCGTCGAGGTAGCTGTTGGCGATAGCGTCAGCGTCGGCCAAATCCTGATGAGCATGGCTTGAACCATGGGCATAAACGATGACCCATTGATGGAGTGCTGCATTGGAATTGATTGAGCAACTGTGGTCTGGGTCGGGCCTGGCGCAAATCAGCCCCGGTCAGGCGGCTATGATCCTTATCAGCCTGCTCCTGCTCTATTTGGCGGTGGCAAAAAAATTCGAGCCACTGCTTTTGGTGACGATTGGATTTGGTGGCCTGCTGAGCAACATACCCGGCGTGGAAATTGCTACTGGCGACGGCCTGCTGCATCTCATCTACGTCGTCGGCATTGAAACAGGCGCGTTCCCCTTGCTCATTTTTATGGGTGTTGGAGCGATGACAGACTTCGGCCCCGTATTGGCCAATCCCAAGACGTTCTTACTTGGTGCGGCGGCCCAATTTGGTATTTTCGCCACACTGCTTGGCGCGCTTGGCATGAGCAGTATAGGTTGGATGGACTTCACCGTGCGGGAAGCTGCTGCCATTGGCATTATTGGCGGGGCCGACGGGCCGACGGCGATCTTTGTTGCGGGCAAGCTCGCGCCGGAGTTGCTCGGGGCTATTGCTATTGCCGCGTATTCTTACATGGCCTTGGTGCCGATTATTCAGCCGCCGATTATGCGTGCCCTGACGAACGAACAAGAACGGCAAATACGAATGCACCAGTTGCGCGAAGTGAGCCAGCTGGAGCGCATTATTTTTCCCTTACTGCTGCTGCTATTAGTGGCGTTCTTGCTGCCCTCTGCGGCCCCCTTACTTGGCATGTTCTGCTTTGGAAATTTGATGCGAGAATGTGGCGTGGTCGAGCGTTTGGCAGATACCACCCGTAACTCGCTCATCAATATCGTCACAATTATGCTCGGCTTAGGGGTAGGTTCGAAGCTGCAGGCGGAGAACTTCCTAACAAGCCAAACGCTAGGCATTTTGCTGCTGGGCATGCTGGCCTTTGCAATTGGTACTGCCAGCGGCGTATTGATGGCCAAACTAATGAATCGCTTGTCTGCAGACCCGATAAACCCACTGATCGGCGCAGCTGGCGTAAGTGCAGTGCCAATGGCCGCGCGGGTGGTCAACAAGGTAGGGTTGGAGGCAAATCCGCAGAATTATCTGCTAATGCATGCCATGGGCCCGAATGTGGCTGGGGTTATAGGTTCAGCGGTAGCCGCTGGGTTAATGATTATGCTGGTTGGAGGCTAACCAACGCCTTGGATTAGCGCTTTCTAGATGCGGCTGATAACATGTTGGCTCTCCTAAAAATGGGTATTTATGAAGTCGTCACGCCTGCTTTTCCTCCTTGTTAGCATCTTCTTACCCTTGCTTGCGAAGGCCGATTATTGGATCTCAGTTGCTAGCTTCAAAAATCGCGACAGCGCCGAAACTGCACTGGTTAACGCGCAAAGCCTCAGTGCCCAGCAATTTGGTGTGCTCGGATCAGCCACTGACAAAGGCTATTTCTTTCGCGTGGTGGCCGGCCCATATAGCTCGTCTAGCGCAGCCAAGGATGCACAAGTGGAGCTGGCGTTGGCCGGCGTCAATCAGGGTTGGATCTTAACCACCGGCGCCGGCGATGAGACCAAATGGAATGGCTCCTCACTGGATGGTGCTGGCTTGGGTAACGGGGCCAGCAGCCTACCCTTTGCGGACAGTCTCGACGATTGGGACGCGGGTTTCGATTTTATTGACGACCTCGATTTAGACCCCAATGACCCACTAGTACCCGCGGGGCAAACGCCAGCCCAAGAACCGTTACCGGAGATTCAGGAAACTGCGCCGACTGGCTATAAGTTAAACAAGTTGCGGCGAGACGCTCGTGCACCACCATTGCTGCCCCTGAACCTCGTTTTCACCCTCAGTCAAACCCGCCCCAAAATCTCACCCTCCAGCAGTACCACTCCAGACCAAAACTCTAACGAAAATGTTTCGAAGGCCCATTTCGAAGATGGTGGTCTATCTCTGAGCCAAGGCGCTATGGGAGAGATGGAGCAGATTAATCCGAATACGGTAGTGTTCTCGCTCGATCGGCCCGTAGCCTTGGCGCGCCGCGATGAAGCCGTGCTTGATGTGGCAGTTGACGGCCGGTTGGATGAAAGCGTCTGGCTCGAGCTGCCGGGAGCGGACGGTTTTTTGGTTTCTGATCCTGACACTTTGGCGCAACCTCCTTACGCGACATTGGTAAAAGCGTTTTATACCGATAAGGGTTTGTACGTTGGGGTAGACATGGAACAGCCTGTGGATACCCTCGTAAGTCGACTATCCAGTCGGGATTCACGGGGGGTTAATCGCGACTATGTTGGCATTACCCTCGATACCTCAGGCGAGGGCCGCTACGGCTATTGGATGAATGTAGCCCTTGGCGGTAGTCAGTCAGACGGCACAGTGCTGCCAGAACGCCAGTTCAGCAATGATTGGGACGGTGCCTGGTATTCGGGTACCGCGGTAACGGACTCTGGTTGGAGTGCTGAGTTTTTCCTACCTTGGTCCCAAGTTGCCATGCCGCGGCGTAACGCGGAGCGCATCATTAAAATTTACATCGGGCGCAAAGTAGCCTTTCTCGACGAGCGCTGGACGTTGCCTGCGTTGCCCCGTACCCAGCCCCTGTTTATGTCGGCGATGCAGCCACTGTCTCTGCAAAACGTTGCTCCGGTAAGTCAGTGGAGTGCGTTTCCATTTGTCTCCTCCACCGCAGATATGCTCGAAAGCGAACAGATTAATAACTTTGGCGCGGACATATTCTGGCGGCCGTCGACGAATTTTCAGGCCACAGCTGCCCTGCAGCCAGACTTTGGCTCGGTAGAGAGCGATGATGTGGTAGTGAATTTAGGCGCCTTTGAGACGTTTTTTCCTGAGAAACGATTGTTCTTTCAAGAAGGTATTGAGGTGTTCACAGCAACTCCCCGAGCCGAGGAAAAAAGGCCGGTCACACTGTTGAACACGCGCCGGATTGGTGGTGTCGGGCGGGAGCCAATTTTGCCTGACGATGTAACGTTGACGGACCCAGAGCGACAGAAGCCCGTCGAGCTTGCTGGAGCGCTAAAAACCGTTGGATCCATCGGTGCTTTGCGTTACGGATTACTCGGCGCAGTGGAAAAAGAGGCGATCTACGAAGCGCAGGGCCAACGCTTTGTGCAGTCAGGGACGGACTATGGCGTCGGGCGAGTACTGTATGAGGATAAAACCGCCGCTGGTGATTATCGTGCGATTGGCTGGCTGGGTGCGCTCACTGCTCACGCTGAGCAAGACACCCAAGCCCATGGCGTCGACTACCACTACCTTACTGCTGCCGGTAAATGGAAGATCGACGGTCAGTTTTTGTTCTCTAGCGCTGATGAGCGCACGGATGGATTTGGCGGCTTTGCCGACATCCGTCGTAACTTTGGTCAAGGACGCCGTCTGCGCCTTGGTTACTCTTTCTATGACGAGCATTTGGATATTAACGATCTGGGCTACCTGCAGCGCAACGATTTGCGTGGTGGCAATGGTCGCTATGAAGTGACGCGCTCGGAGTCCCGCCGCTTCCGTAAAACATCGGTAGCATATTGGTTTCGTTTAGAGCGCAACGCCGCTGGCGAATATGTTCGCAAGGGGCTGGGCGTAGATGCGGAACTGGATCTGAAAAACCGCGATCAGCTAAGCCTCGAAGCGCGGTTCTTCCCCGCGCGCGATGAAGATTTAGACAGCCGTGGGAATGGCACCTATCGCTTGGTAAACCGGAAGCGCCTTGGCTTGGATTACCGGACAGACCGCGCGGAAGCCGTGAGTTATGAGGCGAGTATTCGTCAAGAGGACGAAAATCTAGGCGGAAGTAGTTTGTCGTCCAGCCTCGGTGTTAACTGGCGTCCCCGTGGCAACCTGAGTTTCGTAGCATCCTTGCGCTATGTTGATCGTTCCGGCTGGCTGCTATGGCGCGAGGGTATCAACTTTGCCACCTTCGAAGCAGACGAGTGGCGTCCAGAGGTTCGCCTTGAATTTTTCCCAACTGCCAAGCACCAGCTGAAGCTTTCAGCGCAATGGGTTGGGATTAAGGCGGCGCAAATCCAGAATTATCAATTGCAGACCAATGGCGCGCCCTTAACCGCCGTGGATTCAAGCGTGCAGCGCAGTGATGATTTCGCGATTTCTAATTTGTCGTTGCAGCTACGCTATCGTTGGGAGCTTGCGCCGCTGTCGGATCTTTTCGCTGTGTATACCCTAAATGGGCGCCGTGAAGCGCAGCCCGAAGCATTTGACGACTTGCTTTCTTCTACCTTCGAGGACCCCATGGCTGAGCAGCTAACGCTTAAGCTGCGTTATCGATTCGGTTCATGAAGCGCTTTCGCAACGCAACCCAATGGGGGATCTACGACGTTCTTGTGGACGCCGATCGCATTGTCGATGTGCAGGGTATTGGCGAAGACCCAGAGACCTCAGACATTGGCCAGGTGCTGCTTGATGGAGTACAGCACGATACCCGTATAAAGCGCCCGGCGATTCGGCGCGGTTGGCTTGAGAGTCCCAACCGAGGGAGGACGCGGCGCGGCGCAGACGAATTTTGCGATGTGCCATGGGATGAAGCTCTAGAGCTAGCGGCCACCGAGCTTAAGCGAGTTGCTGATGAGTATGGCAACACTTCGATTTTTGCTGGCTCATATGGCTGGGCGAGCGCCGGTCGTTTTCATCATGCACAGTCCCAGTTACACCGCTTCATCAATCTTATGGGTGGCTGCACTCGGGCCATGAATTCTTATAGCACGGCTGCGGCCCAAGTCATTTTGCCCCACGTGATGGCACCTTGGCCGCAGATGGAGCTGCAGCAAACCACGCTGGAAAATGTTGTAGAGCACACCCAGCTGTTTGTTGCCTTTGGCGGGTTGCCGCGACGGAACGCTCAGGTGGCCTATGGTGGTGTTACCGAGCACCGTACGGCATTAGACCTGCGCCGTGCCCGTCAGGCTGGTGTGGCCTTCGTGAACATCTCTCCTGTGGCCGCTGACACAGACGCTGAACTGGACCCTCTTTGGCTTGCGCCGGTGCCGGGCACCGACGTCGCCTTGATGTTGGGGCTGGCCTATGTCCTTGAACTTAATGGTCTAGCGGCTACGAAGTTTCTAAGCAGTCACTGTGTGGGCTACCCAAAGGTGAGGGACTATTTGCTAGGAAACGACGATGGCGTCGCGAAGTCGCCCCAGTGGGCTGCTGCAATCTGCGGCGTGAGTGCCGACGATATTGAGGCCCTAGCGCTTAGAATGTCGACTCAGCGCACGTTTTTGACCGCTGCTTGGTCGCTACAGCGGGGCGATCACGGTGAGCAACCCTACTGGATGCTAGTGACGTTGGCCGCGATGCTGGGTCAGATCGGTTTGCCCGGTGGCGGTGTCGGTTTTGGCTACAGTGCCGAAGCCTTTGTTGGCACGAACTACAAGAGATTTAACTGGGCGACCTTGCCAAAGGGCCGCAACCCAACGAGTTTCGCCATTCCCGTGGCCCGCATCGCCGACATGCTGCTAAACCCCGGCAGCGATGTGCAATACGACGGCCGAGCTATTACCTATCCGGACACCAAGCTAATTTACTGGGCGGGTGGTAACCCCTTTCATCACCATCAGGACCTTAACCGCTTGGTTCGAGCCTGGCAGCGGCCAGATACCGTCATCGTTAATGAGCCGTGGTGGACGCCTGTGGCCCAGCACGCAGATATTGTTTTTCCTGCCACTACATCGTTGGAGCGCAACGACATCTGTGCCTCCAGCCATGACCCCTTTGCGCACTATATGCAGCAAGCGCTGCCGCCGCAGCATGAAGCTCGCTCTGATCACGAGATTTTTGTCGGGTTGGCAGAATGTCTTGGCTTTGCCGAGGCCTTTACCGACAACAAAGATGAGCAGCAGTGGTTGCGGGATATTTGGCAGCGTTCTCAGCAAGCCGCCGAGCAGCAGGGATTTCAGCTACCGAGCTTTGATGTTTTTCAAACCCAAGGTATTTACCGGCTCCCGGATGAGCCCCGCGTGCAAGACTGGCTAGCAGATTTTCGCTCCAATCCCGAAAAATTTCCGTTAGGCACCCCATCGGGCAAGTTGGAGTTATTTTCCCACACCATTGCCGCATTTGATTATGAAGATTGTCCCGGGCACGCCACTTGGCTGGAGCCATTGGAATGGCGCAGCAGCAAGCGTGATCTCTTTTCTCTACATTTGCTTTCGCCGCAGCCGCGACGACGCTTGCACAGCCAATATGACCAAAGCAGTTTCAGCCAAGCAGGCAAAGTAAAGGGTTGTGAGGTGCTGACCATGCATCCAGAGGCGGCGGCTCAGCGTAGTTTACTTGCCGGTGACTTGGTGCGCGTGTTTAACGAACGCGGTGCATGTTTGGCAGGGCTTGTGCTGGATGACAAGCAACGAATGGATACAGTGATCTTGCCCACGGGGGCTTGGTTTAAGCCTTGTCCTGAGACCGGCCTAGAATTGAATGGTAACCCCAACGTGTTAACCCGTGATAAAGGAACTTCATCGCTGGCGCAAGGCCCCACGGCCCACACCTGCTTGGTACAGGTGGAGTTGTACCAACAGAAAAGGTAGGCACAGCCATTGCCTGATGCGGAGCTAAGTGATCCGTGCTACGTGGGCCATAGCAGCGTAGAAGTCTATTCATCGGAGGGATCTTATGCTCTCACCTCAAAGTCGTTTCGCAGGTTGACGTCGAAGGCGTCAAAGTACTGATCTAGGATAGCTTGTGCAGCCTCGCGAGTTCCATGAACTCCTAAGTGCCGAAGAGACTTTCCTGCATTGCTGTTTACGACAATCCATAGCTCTGAGGCGGTCATCGCCTCTGCTTCAAGTCTACCGGTGACTTGCTTTTGGCCAGTTAAGGTAATGAGGCCACCAGTTTTTTTATCATTCGCAATCGCGCTTGAGCAGAGAGCTCCAAGGCCTGCTCTGTGAGATGAAGTTCGCTAAGCAATTTGGCAGGGGCTTGAGAGTGATCTAGGTCTAGCCAACCCGAATCGAGCCCCAAGCCG